>CAIWFK010000350.1 GCA_903911905.1 uncultured Myxococcales bacterium | reverse complement strand
TGAGCCGGTGTCCATCATCGCCCACACCGATTCGCCTTCGACCCCCGCAGCCCACGCGTAGACCACCGCGCCGCGCCCGCCCGCCCGGCACGCCTGCAGCGAGCCGTCGGCGATGGCGTAGCTGACCCCGCGCGAAGGGTGCGACGACCACCACCGCAGGGCCCGGCCGGGGAAGTCGAGCTCGACGGTGCCTCCGTCTTCGAAGAGCTTCTGGGGAGAAATGATGCCGGCCATGCCGTCGGCGTCGCCCGGCTTCGAGAACGGGCCCACCGCGAACTCCAGCGGGGTCGACTGGCCGTCGTCCCACACCACCGCCACCCGGGGCACCGAGGTGGTGGGAATGGGCACGCCCGAGAAGTCGATGGCGAAGGTGCGCTTGCCCTGCAGCGGCTGCGTGGGGAACGCCGCCTGGAAGAACCAGTCGCTCATCACGTGCCCGGCCGCGCCGGTGTCGAGCAGAAACCAGCCCACCGACTGCCCCACCCGCAGCTGCACCATGGGCCGCAGCGGCTGGTTTTCGGGAAAGACGATGGGCACTCCGCGCGAAGGCGTCGGCGGCGCGGGCGGCAGCGTGGCGCACGCGCTCACCAGCACCGCCAGCGTCAGCTCAACGCGCCAGGACGAGGGTATGACCGTCTTCTCCCAGCTCGGTGACGTTGGCGATGGTGGCGGGCCGGAACCCCGGGGCCTCGATCGTCACCGGCTCTCCCGAGAAGAGCTGGCGCTGCGCGAAGAAGACGTTGGCCAGCGTGTTGCTGCGCGCCTGGGCCAGCACCTCGTCGCCCTGCTTGAAGGTCAACGACAGGTCCTGCAGGTAGTTGCCGTCGGCGTCGAGCACCTTGAGCCAGAAGCCCTCTTCGGGCGCCAGCTCGAGCTCGAGCACCCGCCCGGCCTTGCTGGTGGCGTTCGAGAGCACCGAGGGCCCGAAGCCGCTGGCCGCCGCCACCAATCGCGACTTTTCGAGCGCCCCGGTCAGCACCACCTGCCCCTGCTTGTTACTCACGCCGCGAAAGACCACGTCCGACGGGCAGTCGGCCTCGAGCGGGCAGCTCATCGCTTCGCGCGAAATCGACACCGTCAGGCAGGGCACCACCGCGCCCGTGCGGGCGTCGAGCAACACCAGGTCGCCCTTGCCGTCGGGGCCGCAGTCCTTCTGGGTCGAGCGCACCTGACGGTCGGGCCCGCTGACCTCGTCGAGGTGCGAGTCGCCGCCGCCCATCGCGTCTTTGGTCGTCGCGCAGCCCGCCGACACCAGGCACACGCCCACCAGCGCCGCCGAAAGCCCCCCCGCACGCCTCATGGGGTCAGGCCGAGAACGACGTGCCGCAGCCACAGGTCGACTTGGCGTTCGGGTTGGTGAACTTGAACCCGGCCGCCGTGTCGGTCTTCACGTAGTCGACCACGGTGCCGGTCAGGTACGTGACCGAGACGGGGTCGGTGGCGATCTGCACGCCGTCCTGCGTCCAGACCAGGTCGCCGGGCTTGGAGTCCTTGAGCAGGTTCAGGTCGTAGCCCAGACCGCTGCAGCCGGCCGGCACCACGCGCACGGTGAGGAAGTAGCCCTCGAACCCCTGCTGGGCGATGACGTCCTTGACCTGCGCGACCGCACCGGGAGCCAGGCTGAAGGCCGGCTTCTCGGTCTGCGCCTGCGAAGAGGTGGGGGTCGACGCTGCCGAAGTCGCGGTGTTTTCCATGCCCCATCTATAACGCTGCTGCCGGGTCCGGCCAAGGGCACTGGTTGTCGGGGCGGGCGCTTCGTGCCAAGCGGTCGCCCACCCATGCTGCCCCGCGAGATCACCGTCGACGACTTCGCCGCCTGGCGGGCCGACCCCGGCCGCGCCCAGCCCCTGCTGCTCGACGTGCGCAACGGGTGGGAATTCGACCTGGCCCACCTGCCCGGGAGCACCCTGCTGCCCCTGCCCGAGCTCGAGGAACGGCTCGACGAATTGGCGCCCTTCAAGAGCACCCCCATCGTGTGCCTCTGTCACCACGGGGTGCGCAGCCTCAACGCCTCGCAGTACCTCAAGATGCTGGGGTTCGACGCCACCTCGGTGCACGGAGGCCTCGACGCCTGGTCGCTGCAGGTCGACCCGGCGGTGCCGCGTTACTGACCCGACTGGCTCTTGTCGGGCTTCTCGATCGCCGCGCTCACGTCGACTTCCTTCGAGGTCACCTGCCCGTCGCCGATGGTGACCTCGAAGGGCACCGGGTCGGTCAGGCTTTCCGAGCGGACCTCGAGCTGCTGCACCCCGGGGAAGATGGCCATCGGCACGCCGACCTGGCCGATCTTCTGGCTGTTCCGGAAGATCATGCCCGACTTCACCCGGGGCTTGGTGGTGACCTTGATGGTCGTTTCCTTGAACGACTTCTCGATGGTCTTGAGCGCGTTGGGTTCGCCCAGGTCGAGCGGCTCGAGCCAGCGAATGCCGCGATCGTCGTTGAGCAGCATCACCGTGTCGCCGACGAAGGCGCCGGGTTGATCGATGATCGGCGTGCGGCCCAAATCGACGGGCTGCCGGCCGGGTGCGCCCCTGGGCGGCACGATGATCACGGTGGTGGGCGGGTTGGTGGTCACCGACAGGCGCAGCGGCACCCCGCTGCCTGCGCCGGTCACCAGCCCCGTCACCGGCAGGCGCATCAGCTCGTCGCGGAACACGAAGGCCAGCACCGCCAGGGCCAGGGCCAGCGCCACCAACACCACGGCCCGCAGCCGCGAGTTGGCGTTGGCGCGCAGGCCGCGCACGTCGACGATCTGCGAAAGCCCATCGTCGGGGTCCGGCACCCGGGTCCGCGGGCCGGTGGTCGCCGCCGACAACGGCACCGGAATCTGCTTCGACTTTCGCGGGGGCGCGGGCGGCATCACGCTGCCCGTTTCGGTGCGCTTGCGCAGCGCCGACGAGGTGGCCCGCCGCGGGGGAGGCGCGGGGTCCACCGCGGCGTCGGTGGCGAGGCTGCTGGGCCGACGCGACCGGCGAGACCCTTCGTCGGGCACCTCGGCCCGGGTCGCCTCGAGCGGCGGCTTGCGATCGCGGTACGAGCGCGAGGGCCCGACCGTACCTTCGGGGGCGCGGCCCGATTCGCTCGACTCGGAGTCGAGGTCGGGCGCCAGCGTCGCCTCGTCGTCGTCGACGGTGGCCTGGGGCGCGGGCCGCTTCTGCTGCGAGACCGAGACCGGCTTGTACGATTCGGGAGGTGGCGGCGCGACGGGGTTGCTGGTCGACGACTCGGTCGACGGGTTGGGCATGCCCAGCCGCTTCTCTTCGTTGAGCCGGTCGGCGAAGAGCGTTTCCATCAGCTCGGCCACCTGCAGCCCGGTCGCCATTTCCTTGGCCTCGACCAGGTACTGCTCGAGCGCCTTCTGGAACTCGCGCGCGTCGCGGTAGCGATCGTCGGGCGACTTGGCCAGGGCGCGCATCACCACCTCGTCGATTTCGGCGGGCACCTCGGCCACCTGCGAGGGCAGGTCGATGGCGCATTCCATCGCCGCCTGCAGGGTGGCCAGCTCGCTGTCGCGCTTGAGCGGCCGCACCCCGGTCATCAGCTCGTACAGAATGAGCCCGAGCGCGAAGATGTCGGTGCGGGCATCGAGCGGTTTGCCGCCCGCCTGCTCGGGGGCCATGTAGGCGAACTTGCCCTTGATGGCGCCCGACTTGGTGTTCGACACCTGGTCGGCGGCCTTGGCGATGCCGAAGTCGACGATCTTCACCGCCCCGTCGAAGCTGATGAGAATGTTCTGCGGCGAGATGTCGCGGTGCACGACCCGCAGCGGCTGGCCCTGATCGTTGGTGCGGGTGTGGGCGTAATAGAGGCCCGAGCAGGTGTCGGCCACGATGCGCAGGGCGATGTGCCGCGCCACCCATTGGCCGCTGCTCCAGGCCCGGCGCATGACCCGACCCAGGTCTTCGCCGTGAATGAATTCCATGGCGATGTAGTAGGTGCCGTTCTCGGCCCCCAGGTCGTAGATCTGCGCGATGTTGGGGTTGTTGAACCGCGAGGCGATCTTCGCCTCGTTGAGGAACATCTGCACGAACTCGGGGTCTTCGGCCAGGTGGGGCAGAATGCGTTTGACCACCACGTGCCGGTTGAAACCCTCGATGCCCGTCTGCAGCGCCAGCCACACCTCGGCCATGCCACCGGTGGCCAGTTTCTTGATCAGCTGATACTTGCCAAACGTCTGGGTGGACATCGCCTTGCCGAAGCAGGGAGTCTACCCGGTGAACGCCCCAATGCGAGCCTAAGATTCCGTCCCACCGTCACCTCGTGAGCCCTCGATGACCCCCTCTGTCCTGCCAGTGCTGGCGCTGACGCTGCTGGGTTCGCTCCCGGTCGACCCCCAGGCGGGCGAGAGCGAGCTGACCACGCTCACCCTGACCTCGACCCGCGAGACCTGGAACCTGTCGTGGAACGACACCGAAGACGTGCTGCGCGGGTCCATCGCCAGCCGCACCTTTCGGGCGGGTGAGCCCCTGACCCTGTCGCTGAACCTCAATTCCTACACTGGCGGCGAGTACACCGGCCCCCTGACCGTGTCGCTGCGACCGCTGATGGAAATGGGAGGCGGCGAGAGCCACACCGTCGAGCGCAACCCCAGAGATCACCTGTGGGCGGTGACCTTCACCCCCGCCGAAGCAGGCGAACACCGGCTCGAGGTGGCTTTCCGCACCACCCACCTCAAGAGCGTGCGCGCCACCATCACCGTCGACGAGGGCCGGGTGCCACCGTGGGTGGGGGCCTCGATCGCCGCCGCGCTGATTCTCATGGCGGTCGGCGCCGGTGCGTGGTTGGTGTCGCGCGGCCCAGGCCCCCTGCCTTCCACCGAGGCCCGAAAGAGCGACCCACCCGCATGAGCACCCTGAAGCAGCGCCCCAACCGTGAAGATCTCGTGATCGGGGCCTGCCTCGACGCCTACGGCGCGGTCCGCCACGAGGGCCGGCTGGCCGACCGGGCCCTCGAGTACGTGCTGCGCAACCGCAAGCACATGTATTCGGCCGAACGCCGCGCGGTGGCCGAATACGTGTACGGCCTGCTGCGGCACCAACGGCTGGTCGACTTCCTCGCCGAGCGCGCGGTCAAGGGCTTCGACGCCATGTCTTCAGCCCGAAAGGACCTCTGGCGCTTCGCCATTCTGCGCACGCTCGAAGGCGAGAACCCCTCGGCCATCGTGCGCGCCCAGACCCTGCAGGGCGACGACGTCAAGGTGCTCAAGGGGCTCGACACCCAGCGCGCCGCGCTCGACAAGCTCAAGCCGAGGGACCGCCTGGCCATCGAAACCTCGATGCCCGACTTCATCGCCGAGCGATTGATGAAGGAATTCGGCGCTGACGCCTTCACCGCGGCCCAGGCCATGAACGTGCGCGCGCCGCTCACGGTCCGCGTGAACACCCTCAAGGCCACCCGCGAGCAGGTTCAGCAACTGCTCGAGAAGGAGGACGTGAAGGTCACCCCCACCCCCCTCTCGCCCTTCGGCCTCACCCTCGAGACCCGCACCAACGTCTTCTCGCTCAAGACCTTCAAGGACGGCTTCTTCGAGGTGCAGGACGAAGGCAGCCAACTGCTGGGCATGCTGGTCGACGCCCCGCCCCGCAAGGTGGTCGACGCCTGCGCCGGCGCCGGCGGCAAGGCCCTGCAGCTGGCCGCGCAGATGAAGAACCGCGGCGAGCTCTTCGCCCTCGACGTCGACGAACGCCGCCTCGAAGACCTGCGGCTGCGGGCGCGCCGCGCCGGGGTGCACAACGTTCGGGTGCAGGCCATTCCCGCCGACGATCAGGCGCTCGAGGCCACCAGGGCATTGCACGGGGTGTGCGAGCGCGTGCTGGTCGACGCCCCCTGCAGCGGCAGCGGCACCTACCGCCGCAAGCCCGACGCGCGCTTTCGGCTCGACGAAGGGGCGCTCGGCGACCACGTGGCGCGCCAGAAGCAGTTGCTGGCCCGCTTCGCGACCTTCGCCAAGCCGAAGGGCCGCGTCATCTACGGCACCTGCAGCCTGCTCACCGAGGAAAACGAAAACGTCATCGACGACTTCCTGGGCTCGCACCCCGACTTCGAGCTCGCGCCGGCCACCACCTGGCTGGGGCCCGAGCTGGGCGAGAAGACCACCCGCAACGGCATGCTGCGGCTGGCCCCCCACCTCCACAACACCGACGGCTTCTTCGGCGCGGTGCTGGTGCGCAAGGGCTGACCTCGAACGTGCCCGCCGGCCGCGAACAGCCCGAGCCGCCGGCGCCCCCGTCCGAGAGCCTCGACCTCGCCACGCCCGAGCGGGTGGCGCTCGAGCTGCCCATCGCCGGCATCGGTTCCCGCGCGCTGGCGTGGCTCATCGACGCGGCGGCCCTGGGCGTGGCGGCCCTGACCGCCTACTTCGCCTTCACCCTCGCCGTACCCGACCCGCTCCAGGCGCTGCTGGGGCTCTCGCGCGTGATGCGGGTGGGCGGCACCCTCGCCCTCTTCGGGGCCCTCTGGGTCTACTGGACGCTGCTCGAGGTGCGCTGGCGGGGGCAGACGCTGGGCAAGCGACTGGTCGGCGTGCGCGTGGTGCGCCACGACGGCGCCCCGGTCACGCTGGCCGACAGCGCGGTGCGAAACCTGCTGCGTGCCGTCGACTTCCTGCCGCTGTGCTACCCGGTGGGCGTGGTGACCATGCTCGTCGACCCGCTGCACCGACGGGTGGGCGACCTGGTGGCGGGCACGCTGCTGGTGCGGGTCGAGACCATCGACCTCGCCCGCTACGACGGGGCCCGGGCCAGCGGCGCCCGGGTGCTCACCAACGAGCAGCTCGAGCTGGTGACCAGCCTGCTGGCCCGCTTCGACACCCTCGAGCCCGCGGCGCGGTTGGGCCTGGGCCGTGCGGTGCTGGGCCGGCTCTCGCTCGACGCCGCCGGGCTCGACGAAACCCAGGTTCGAGAGCGCCTCACCGCCCTCACCCAATCGGGTGAGACCTCGAGCGCCCTGGGCGACTTCGTGCGCCGGCACCGCGACGACTGGCGCGAGCTCGAGCGACTGCTGGCCCTGACCCGGACGAAGGGGCTGACCTTCGACGACGTCGAGCGGCTCGACCGGCTCTACCGCCGCGCCTCGGCCTCGCTGGCGCAGGCCCGTACGCGCTTTCCCGGCACCGACGTCACCCGCTTCCTGAACCAGTTGGGCGCGCAGGCCTACGCGGCCATCTACCGGGCCCCGGTGCGCTCGGTCGACGCGCTGAAGACCTTCTTCGTCACCACCTTCCCCCGGGTGGTGCAGCAGACGCTGCCCTACACGCTGGTGTCGGTGGGCTGCCTGCTGCTGGGCGTGCTGGTGGGCGGGGTGACGGTGGCGCTCGAGCCGTCGGGCGCAGTCGCGCTCATCGACCCTGGCCTGCGCGACTTCATCGACCGGCGTGAATTGTGGACCGACGCCATCTTGAGCGTGCGCACCCCGAGCGAGCTGGCCACCGAGATCTTCACCAACAACCTGCGGGTGACCTTCACCGCCTTCGCCCTCGGCGTGACGGCCGGCGTGGGCACCCTGGCGGTGGTGGGCTTCAACGGCCTGCAGTTCGGCGCGCTGGTGGCCGACTGCGCGCGACACGGGCTGGGCCCCAACATTCTGACCTTCGTCTCGGCCCACGGCCCGGTCGAGTTGTCGATCATCTGCCTGTCGGGGGGCGCGGGCCTGGTGATCGGCCACGCCCTGGTCGCTCCCGGGGAAAAACCGCGCGGTGCGTGGGTGCGCGAGCGAGCCACCCTGGCGGTGCAGGTGGTGCTGGGCTGTGCGCCCTTCCTGGTCGCCATCGGTCTGGTCGAGGGCTTCGTCAGCCCCGGTGCCCTGGTGCCGTGGCCGGTGAAGGCGCTCTTCGGAGCGCTCAGCTTCGCGGCCTTCTGGCGCTACCTGCTGGGGCGCTGACCGTCAGGCGTGGGCAGGCGCCGTCGCGCCGGCCTTCGCTTCGAGCGCCTTGACGATCGCCAGCGCTTCTTCGACGTGCTTGGTGGCGCGCAGCTGCGAATCGAAGCGGTGCTGCACCACGCCCTGCCGGTCGATGACGAAGGTGACGCGGCCGGCGAGCAGCCCGAAGGTCTTCTTGACCCCCATGGCCTTGGCCGCCTCGCCCTTCAGGTCGCTGAGCAGCGTGAAGGGCAGCCGGTGCTTGCTCTTGAAGGCCTGGTGCGAATCGGTGCCGTCGCTCGACACGCCCACCACCTCGGCGCCAGCGGCCACGAAGTCTTCGTAGCTGTCGCGGAAGCTGCAGGCCTCGGCGGTGCAGCCCGGGGTGTCGTCCTTCGGGTAGAAATAGAGGACCAGCGTCTTCTTCCCGATCAGGTCCTTGAGCGAGACGGTGGTGCCGTCTTCGCGGGTGAAGGTGGCGTCGGGGGTCGAGGTCATGAGCGCTGGGTAACGACCAGGTCTGCGGCCTGCAACCTCAGGCCAGCGCCGGGCGGCGGGTACGGTTGACCGTGGTGTGGGCGCGGACTTCGAGCGCCTGGGCGTAGGCCTCGTTGAGCGCGCGCATGGCCTCGGCGTCGCCGCCGCGATCGGGGTGGTGCTGCCGGGCCAGGCCCAGGTACCGCTCGCGAATGGTGGCCTCGTCGTCGGAAGGCGAGCAGCCCAGCACCTGCCAGCACGAGCGCACCTCGAGCGAGCGCAGCCAGTTCTCGAGCCGCACGCGCACCTCACCGAAGGTCGAGGTGGTGGCGGAAGGCACGCGCGTGCGCATCTTCGTGTCGGCGCGAAACACCTCGGTGTACATGCTGGTCGACCAGCGCTGGCAGCCGGGGCAGTGGAAGTAGCGAACGTGCCCGCCGCTGCCCACGTGCATCGCCATCTTCACGCCGCAGTGGGTGCATTCGACGTCGTTCGACTCGAGGTTCACCGTGGTGGTGGTTGCCGCTGACCGCATTCGAGCTCCCTCACAGGTGTGCTACAGCCGTGTGACGGGTTGTACGCCTGTGGCGGATCGACGCAAAAAATTGGCCGCCTTTCCCCTTGGGGCATCATGAACCGCATGTGTGTGCGCCTCGCCGTCTCGCTCTGCCTCTTCCCTCTCGCCGCGTGGGCCACGCCCCCCTCGAAGGCCATCGGCAGCACCAAGGAAGAGCCCGAGCTGGTCTGCCCTGCGCCGCCGACCAACCCGGACGTCGGGCTGATGCGAGCGATCACCTGGGCTTTCGAACCGGCGCCGCTCGAGGTGCGCACCCAGGCCATCGAAGACCTGGGGCTGCTGGGTGACCCCCGCGCGCTCAACCCGCTCGCGCAGCTCTGCCTCGACCCCAACCCCCTGCTGGCCCGGGCCGCGGTGCGCGCCATCGCCGCCATGCGCCACCCGCGCGCCGAGGAAATTCTGTCGAACGTGGTGCGCCACCCCACCGTGTCCGAGCAGGTGCGGCTGCGCGCGCTCGAGCTGCTGCCGTACCAGAACACCTGGAGCGCCATTCGCTTCGTCACCACCCTGGCCCAGACCCCCAACGTGTCGGCGGCGGTGGGCGTGCAGGCACGGCGAATGGCCGACGAGCTGCCCCGCCGCCCCGGCCTGACCATGAGCACTGGCTCGGGGGCACCGCCCGACGCCACGTACCGCGCCGTCGAGCCGCGCGCGCCGAACCAGGGCTCTTCACCCGGGGGCTCGATGCCGCCCCCCGCGCCTGCGCCGGAGCCGAAGTGATCGACCGCAGCATCACCTTCCTGGGCGCAGGCAACATGGCCAACGCCCTCATTCGCGGCCTGGTGCGTTCGGGCACGCCGGCCTCGCGCATCAGCGCCACCGTGAAGCGCGCCGAAAAGGTCGCCGAGCTCACCCAGGCCCACGGCATTTCGGTGGGGTTCGACAACGTCGCGGCGGCGAAGGCGGCCGAGGTGGTGGTGCTGGCGGTCAAGCCGCAGGCGCTCGACGGCGTGCTCAAGCAGATCGCCCCGGCCATCGACCGCAGCAAGCTGGTGGTCTCGGTGGCCGCCGGCGTACCCATCGCCGCCATCGAGCGGCGGCTGGGCGCGGGCACCCGCATCGTGCGCACCATGCCCAACACGCCCGCCCTCGTGGGGCTGGGCGCCACCGCCATCGCGCGCGGCGAGAACGCCACCGACGCCGACCTGGCCCTGGCCAGCGCGCTGTTCGACTCGGTGGGCCTGACCTGCGTGCTCGACGAATCGCAGCTCGACGCGGTCACCGGCCTCTCGGGCAGCGGGCCGGCCTACATCTTCCTCATCATCGAAGCCCTGTCCGACGCGGGCGTGAAGGTCGGCCTGTCGCGGCACGTGGCGCTCAAGCTGGCCGCGCAGACCGTGCTGGGCAGCGCACGCCTGCTCATCGAGACCGGGCAGCACCCCGGCCAGCTCAAGGACCAGGTCACCAGCCCTGGTGGCACCGCCATCGCCGGCCTGCACACGCTCGAGGCCGGCGGCCTGCGCACCACCTTGATGGACGCGGTCGAGGCCGCCACCCAGCGGGCCCGCGAACTGGGCGACGCCTTCCTCGAGAAGACCGGTACTGGAGACAAGCCATGAAGATGACCCCGCTCGACATTCGCCAGAAGCGCTTCGAGGTCGCCATGCGCGGCTACACGAAGAAGGAGGTCGAGGGCTTCCTCGAGCTGACCGCCGCCGAATTCGAGGAAGTGGTGCGCGAGAACATCTCGCTCAAGGAAGAGCTCAAGCGCACCCAGGCCCGGCTCGAACACCACGTCGAGCGCGAGAAGACCTTGCAGGAAACCATGGTCACCGCGCAGCGCATCAGCGAAGACGTGAAGGCCCAGGCGCGCAAGGAAGCCGAGCTGACCCTGGCCGACGCCGAGCTGCAGGCCGACAAGATCATCGCCGGCGCCAACAACCGCCTGGTCGACCTGGTCAAGGACATCAGCGAGCTCAAGCGGCAGAAGGTGCAGTTCGAGTCGCACCTCGAGGCGCTCATCGATTCGCACAAGAAGCTGCTCGACACCTGGAAGACGCAGGCTGGCGGCGAGGTCGCCTACCTGATCAAGAAGTCCGAGTGAGCGGGGGCCCGGGGTTCGCGAAGGCCGTGCCCCACGGCG
>CAIWFK010000349.1 GCA_903911905.1 uncultured Myxococcales bacterium | reverse complement strand
CGCTCGACGGCACCGGCGCGTTGGTCTGCACCATCGACCCCGCCAAGCGGCTGGCCAACGCGCTGGGGCTGGTGGCGCTGGGCAACACCGAGACCCGCATCTCACCCGAGACCTTCGCGCAGGCCGGGCTGACCGCGAAGGCCGAGCTGCGCGCGATGATGCTCGACATGAAGCGCACCTGGGACGAGCTGATCGAACGGCGCGCGCCGCCCGACAAGCGAGAGAAGATCCTCTCGAATCGCTTCTACCAGTCGTTGTCGACGGCGCTGGCCGGCAGCCAGGAATACGTGTCGATGGAAAAGCTGTGGGAACTGCGCACCCAGCGCGACTACCCGCTCATCGTACTCGACACGCCACCCACCGCGCACGCGCTCGACTTCCTCGAGGCCCCCAACCGCATTCTCGACTTCCTCGACAACGACGCGGCCAAGTGGCTGCTCACGCCCGCGCTGGCGGCCGGCAAGTTCGGCCTGAAGATCTTCAACCTGGGCGGCTCGTACGTGGCCCGGCAGCTCTCGAAGATCACCGGCACCGAGACCCTGCAGCAGCTGGCCGACTTCATGCTCAACCTGAGCGCGATGAACGACGGCTTCCGCGAGCGCGCCCAGCAGACCCGGACCCTGCTCGAGGCCCCCACCACCGGGTTCGTGTTGGTGACGGGCCCCATGAACGAGCGGCTCGACGAGGCGCTCTACTTCTACGAGCTGCTGCGCGAACACCACCTGAAGGTGGTCGCGGTGGTGGTCAACCGCGTGAACCCGCCCGTCGCGCCCGAGGTGTGGGAGCAGGTCGCAGGCTTCCCCACCGAGCTGCGAGCGCGGCTCGAGCAGACGCTCAAGGAAAACGACACCCTGGCCCGAACCGACCAGGCGGGCATCGACCGCCTGCGCCGCGTGGTGGGCGAGACCCCCATCGTGCTGGTGCCGCGCTTCGAGCGAGACGTGCACGACCTGAAGGCGCTCGCCGAGACGGCCAGGTGCCTGTGGGGCGACCCGCGTTAAGCTTGAGGGGGCGGAACCCGGTCGAATCGCCCGGTGTCGGTGACGCACGAGGAGCACGAACGAATGCATCGTCGAGCGTTGTGGGTGGGGTTGTGCGTGGCGCTCTCGACGTCGGCCTGCGTGCACACGAGCGCGGCCGGCACGGCCAAACCCGACCTCCGTGGGCGCGAGGTCACGTTCGACGAGGTCACCATCACCGGCGACCTCGAGCTCGACAAGCTCAACGACGAGGAATTGTTCGCCGCGGGCACCTCGTTCTACGCGGCGGAAGACTGGGCCCAGGCCGCGCGCTACTTCGGCCGCATCTGCGACTTCCACCAGGCCAGCAAGCACCGGCGGCTGGCGCTCTACAACGCGGGCCTGTCGCTCGAGAAACTCAAGTCGTGGGAAGAAGCCTTTGCCCGCTTCTCTGAACTCGCCGACCCGCGTGGGTTCGGTGACGCGCTCGACGCGGCGTTCCGCAAGGCCGAAGTGCTCTACCACCTGGAACAGTACGACCAGGCGGTCGAGGTGCTCACGGCCATCGCCGACCGCAGCGACCTGGGCCCCGACAAACGCATCGAGGCGCGCGTGCAGGCCGGCGTCTGCCAGCTCGAAATGGGCAAGAAGGACGAGGCCGAGGCCACCCTGCGTGCGGTGCTGACCTTCTGGCAGGGCCTGCCCGACAAGGACCTGGTCGACGACTACTTCCCCGCGCAGGCGCAGTTCTTCCTGGGCGAAATCTACCGGCTGCACTTCGAGAGCATGGCGCTCGACGGCACCAAGAGCACCGCGAAGCTGGCCGAAGACCTCGAGTACAAGTCGGAATTGCTGCTCTCGAGCCAGGGCCACTACCTGCGCGCGATTCGCATCGGCAACGGGTACTGGGCCACGGCCGCTGGCGCGATGATCGGCGGGCTCTACGAGAACATGTACGATCACATGGTCAACGCGCCCGCGCCCACCGAGCTGTCGGAGGCCGAGCGCGAGGTGTACCGCACCGAGCTGCGAAAGAAGATTCGCGTGCTGATCAGCAAGGCCATCAGCGTCTACGAGCGCACGCTCGAGGCGGCCGAGCGCATCGGCGCGTCCAGCCCCTTCGTCGAGCAGACCCGTGAGAGCCTGCGCCGCATGAAGGAACTGCTGCTGGCCGAAGCCAAGGCCGAAGAGGAGCATTCTCCGGTGCCGGCGCGCCCCGGCACCTGACGAATGCTGGCCCCGCTCTTCACCGACGCCGAGCTGGCGACGGCGCGCGCGTACCACGACCCGCAGTACCTGGTGTCGGGCGTGCAGTTGCTGCTCTCGCCGATTTCGCTGGCGGTGATCGCGGCCTTCCTCACCCGCCCGCTCTACGCCCTGTCGGTGCGGCTGACCGCCAGCTGGCGCTCGGCCGTGCTGTCCCGAATGTGGCGCTCGGACGCGTGGGCTGCCTCACTGGTCTTCGCCCTGCTCTTCGTCTTCCTGCAGGAACTGGTCGACCTGCCGCTCTCGTACTGGTCGGACTTCGTGGTCGAGCACCGCTACGGGCTCTCGAAGCTCACCTTCGGGACGTGGGTACTCGATGAGCTCAAGGGCTACGCGGTGCTGGCGGCGGCGGTCTCGGCGCTGGCCTTCGGGCTGTTCGGGCTGGCGCGCCGGTCGCCCCGGTGGTGGGTGGCGATGGCGGTGGTGGGCTCGATGACCATGGCCGCCTCGACCCTGCTCGACCCGTACCGGGAACGGCTCTACGTCGACCAGACGAAGCTGCCGGCCGGCCCCCTGCACGACCGCATCACCCAGACCATGCGCCGCGCGGGCATCGACTTCGCTGACGTGCTGGTGGACAAGACCGCCGACCGTGGCGTGCGCATGAACGCCGCGTTCGCGGGCGCCGGGCCGACCCGAACCATCATGGTCAACGACGTGCTGCTCGACAACCTGACCCCCGACGAGGTGGTGGCCGCCATCTCGCACGAGGCCGGTCACGTGGGGCAGCCCAAGTGGCCTGCCCGGGTGATGGCGATGGTGGCCTTTTCGGGCTTCCTCTTCGCCATCGAGTGGCTGTTCCGTCGCTCGGCGGCGAAGGGCTGGTTCGGCATTTCGTCGCGCGCCGACATTCGCACCCTGCCGCTCATCTACCTGGGGTT
>CAIWFK010000348.1 GCA_903911905.1 uncultured Myxococcales bacterium | reverse complement strand
CGATGTCGATGGCCCTGACCGCGGTGGCCATGGGCGACGAAGTCACCTTCGTCTTCGCCTTCGATGCCCTTCGCGCGCTGGCCGCCGGGCGCTTCGGCAAGCCGCTCACCGAGCGGGAACGCAGCGAGGTCACCCGTGGCGAAGGGCTGGGCGCTCCGGTGCCGGCACGCATGCTCGAAGACGCGCGCTCGCTGGGCGCGAAGGTGCTGGCCTGCGACACGACCGTGAAGCTGTGCGGGCTCACCTCGGCAGAACTCGAGCGCGCGAAGAAGGTCGACGAAGTGGTGGGCCTGCCCAGCATCTGGAAGCTGACCCGCGACGCGCGGGTGTTCAACTACTGATCACAACTTCTGCACCGATCGAATCTGCACCGACACCGGGTGCTGCGCGGTCGACGCCTGCAGCCTGGCGCAGAAGCTGCCGTTGGGCGCAAAGACCACCGCGCCGGCCGTGTAACTCCAGCTCTCGGGACCCGCCGGCACGTCGACGCCATCGACGAGCACGCTGAGCAGCGAGGGGTCGCTGGGCTGCGAGTCGAGCACGAAGTTGCAGGTGAACCGTTCGAACCCGCCCCAGACCGCTTCGAGCGCGTCGCCCAGGGCCTGCCCACTCTTCGCCTGGTAGAAGGCGTGGCGGCAGAGCCTGGTGGTCGGCTCGCACGAGTCGGCGCCGCTGGTGGTCGGGTCGCATTCCGCATCGGCTCCGCCGGGGCAGGCCCGGGGCACGCCGCCTGCCCGGGCCATCGCGTCGAGCACCGTGGCGGCCGCGCCGCCGGCGGTGTCGGTGCCGAAGCCCACCACGATCGTCTTCACGCCGTGGCCATTCAGCGCGGCGACGGCCGTCACGGTGCCATCGCCATCGAGACACCCCTTGGCGCACAGCGCCGTTCCGGGCCCGCAGTTCGACGTCGTGCACTGGCACGCCGCGATCTGCGCGGGGCACACCGCGCTGGCCGAAGCGCACGACCCGCACCGCGACGGGTCGCACTGGCACGCGTCGTTCTGGTTGGCCCCGTTGCAGTTCGGCAGCCCGTCGGTCAGCAGCACCACGAAGTCCGCGCGGAAGTCGGCCTGGTTCAGGCTCGAGTCCGTTCCCACGAAGGTCAGCGAGTCGGCGGTCGGCGTGCCACCGCCGGGCAGCACCGCCGAGATCTTCGCGCTGATCGCGCTGGCCTGCGCGGCGAGGGTCGCGTCGGTGCCGGTGTCGTCGACCGTGGGGGTCGGCAAGGCCACGGTGACCCCGGCCGTCGCACCGCACGAATCTTCAGATGGAAAGAACGAGAGCCCCAGCCGTGCGGTCGTGGCGTGGCTGGCGAGGAAGGTGGTCATCGCCGAGCGCAGTTCGCCGATGCGGGTCTTGCACGCAGCGGGGCACGCTGGGCCACCCGGGCCACAGCCTGGAGGGCACGCGGGGTCGTTCGGGTCGATGGGGCCCGACATCGAGCCCGACTTGTCGACCAGCAGCATCACGTTGGGCTTGAGGGTGTGCGCCGTCACGATGGTCGACTGCGTGGTCTGGGCGAGCGTCAGCGGGCTGACCGGCCCCAGGTCGTAGGTCTGACAGCCGACTCCAATCACGGTGAGAGAAAGCACCAACGAAGCGACGACGAGCGCGACCAGACGATTCATGAGCCCCTCGGGGGAAATCGAACGGCGCAGTGTCCACCTGCCCGACGTCGCCGCGCAATTGGGCACGCGCGCTCCAGCCGGTGGTGTGCGCGGGTGTCGCTCTCGCCGAACGAGAAACGCCCCCCGAACGAACAGTTGGCCGGGGGCGCTTCGCTTCACGTCAACGTCGTTGACGGCGTCGGGTTCAGAGCTGCTGCACGATTCGAATCTCGACCTGCACCGGCTTCTGCGAGGTCGAGGCGAGAATCTGCTGGCAGTAGGTGCCGTTGGCCGCGAACACCACCGCGCCACCCGTGTACGACCAGGTGTCGGGGCCCGCAGGCACGTCGACGCCGTTGAAGATCACGCTGAGCAGGCGCGGGTCGCTGGGCTGACTGTCCAGGTTGAAGGTGCAGGGCATGTTACCGATCAGCGACTTCGAGATGTCGGCGAGCGCCGCGGCGAGCGCGGTGCCGTTCGACGCCTGGTAGAACTTGTTCTTGCAGAGGCTGGTCGTGGTGTCGCACGAGTCGGCCCCGGTGTTCATGGGGTCGCATTCGGCGTTGGTGCCCATGGGGCACTTGCGCGCGAAGCCGCCGGCCACGGCCATGGCGTTGAGCACCGTCGCCGCCGCGCCACCCGCAGTGTCGGCGCCGAAGCCGACCACGATGGTCTTGATGCCCTTGGTGTTGAGGTCGGCGATGGTCGCCGTGCTGCCGTCACCGTCGAGGCAACCCTTCGAGCACAGCGCCGTGCCCGCCGCGCAGCTCGAGGTGGTGCAGTTGCACGCCGCCGCCTGCGCCATGCAGATCGCGTTGGGCGCCGAGCACGAGCCGCAGATGCTGGGGTTGCAGGTGCAGGTCGCGTTCTGGTTGTTCGAATTGCAGTTGGGCAGACCGTCGGTCATCAGCAGAATGAACTTCTGGCGAGGCGAGGTCAGGTCGAACTTGCCACCCACGAAGGCCAGCGAGTCGGCGGTCGGCGTGCCGCCGTTGGGCGCGATCACCGCGATCTTGCCGTTGATGTCCATGGCCTTCGCGGTCAGCGTGGCGTCGGTGCCGTTGTCGTCGGCCGTCGCGTTCTCGGGCGGCAGGTCGGACGAGACGGCTGCGGTGGCGCCGCACGAGCTGTCTGCGGGGAAGAACGCGAGGCCCATGCGCGCCACGGTGGCCGAGCTGGTGAGGAAGGTGTTCATCGCCGAGCGAAGCTCGCTGATGCGGGTCTTGCATCCAGCGGGGCAGGCCGGGCCGCCAGGGCCACAGCCAGGTGTGCACTGCGGGTCGCTGGGAAGAATGGGGCCCGACATCGAGCCCGACTTGTCGACCAGGAGGAACATGTTCGGCTTGAGGTTGTGCGCGCTGACCGGCGTCGACTGGGTGGTCTGGGCGAGCGTCAACGGCGTCACCGGCTCGAAGTCGTAGGTCTGACAGGCGACCCCGACGGCAGTGAGCGAAAGAACGAGTGTGGCGACGGCGAGCGCGACCGGGCGAATCATGCGCGGAACCCTAGGCAAGCACAGGAGGAACTACAACTTCGATCGCCGCAGTTTCGCCTCGCGTCGTCGCCGGCGCAATCGGGCGTGCATGCTCCACTGCCCGGTGTGGGACGGTGTCGCCGACTCGCCTTCGGGAAAGGGTGGGCGTTCGGGCGGTTGGCGCGCGGGCGGCCCGACGGGAGTCAACGCCCCTGACAGCCGCCCTTCCACAAATCGGGGTTCGGGGTATACGCGCGTCATCGCATGAAGCTCGTGGTCCTTTCCCGCTCGCGCAGCATTCCGTCGACCAGACGGCTCGCCGAGGCGGCGAAGGCCCGGGGCCACCAGGTTCGGGTCATCGGCCCCACCGATCTCGAAGTGCACCTCGACGGCAAGCGAACCCGGCTGCTCCATCGCCGCAAGGCCTTCGCCATTCCCCAGGTGGTCATTCCCCGAATCGCCGCGTCGATCGCCAGCTACGGGCTGCCCATTCTCGAGCAGTTCTCGATGCGGGGGGCTCTGGTGATGAACTCGGCGCGCGCCATCGGCCAGTCGCGCAACCCGGCGCGGTGCCTGCAACTGCTCGCGGGGCAGGGGCTCGAGGTGCCTTCGACCGTCTTCGCGCGCAACGTCGGCGATCTCAAGTCGATGGTGGGGCTGCTCGGCGGCGTGCCGGTGCTGGTCAAGCTGCTCGCCGGTTCCGAACGCCGCGGGCTGATGGTGTGCGAATCGGAACAGTCGCTCGAGGCCGCGCTCGAAGCGGTGCTGGGCCTGGGCCACAACATCGTGCTCCAGGAATACGTTCGCCGCGCCAGTCGCGACGTGCGGGTCTTCGTGGTCGGCGGCCGCGCGCTCGCGGCCGTGCAGCGCACTGCGAGGGCCGGGCGGCTGAGCCGAAGCCTGTCGCGCCATGGCCGCATCGAGGCCTGCGAGCTGAGCGAGCCCGTGCGCGCCGCCGCCGAGAAGGCCGCACGCTTGTGCGAACTCGAGGTGTGCGCGGTCGACCTGCTCGAGCTCAAGAAGGGCGTGAAGATCTTCGAGGTCAACGCCTCGCCGGCGCTGCCCGACATGGAAGCGGCCACCGGCATCGACCTCGCCACCCCCATCATCGAGCGCGCCGAAGCGCTGCTGCGCCACCCACCCCGAGCCACGCCATGAAGACCCTGATCGCCGTCGCCTCGCTGTTTTCCGTCACCGCCTTCGCCCAGGACGATGGCCTGGCCACCGTGTCGACCGACGGCTCGACCGCGAAGCTCAAGGCCGGCGAGAAGGGCAAGATGGTCATCGCCTTCCACGTCGCGGCCGGCAGCCACATTTCCGACGAGGCGCCGCTGAAGATCGAGCTGTCGAGCGAGAAGGCCGCGCTCGACAAGAAGCTGCTGACGCTGGCCGACAGCACGCAGAAGGGTGAACCGAAGTTCGAGGTCGGCTTCGGGGCCGGAGGGAAGGGGAGCACCGCCATCGACGCGAAGCTCACCTACTTCGTGTGCACCGACACGAAGTGCGTTCGTCAGTCGAAGAAGCTGTCCGTCGCCGTGGAGGTTCAGTGAGCAACGTCATCTTCGGGGTCAACCCGGTGCTCGAGGTGCTGCGCGCGCAGCCCGGGCAGATCGAGAAGCTGTTCATCGCCGAAGGGGCGCTCAGCCCCAAGCTCGCGGGTGAGGTGCTGGCCCGCGCGAAGGAAGCGGGCCTCAAGGTCGAGCGCGTCGAGCGCGAACGCCTGGGCCGCATGGTCGATGGCGGCGTGCACCAGGGCGTGGTCGCCAACGTGCGCGAGTTCGAATACACCGATCTCGACGGCATGATCGCCCGGGCGAAGAAGGCCTCGCCCTCGCCGGTCATCGTGCTGCTCGACGGCATTCAAGACCCGCACAACCTCGGGGCCATCATTCGTTCGGCGCACGCGCTGGGCGCCCACGGCATCGTGATCATGAAGGACCGCGCGGTCGGCGTGACCGGCGTGGTGATGAAGGCCTCGGCCGGCGCCATCGCCCACACCCCCGTCGCCCGGGTCACCAACCTCTCTCGCGCCATCGAGACGCTCAAGGAAGCCGGCTTCTGGTCGGTCGCCGCCGACCCCGACGGCGATCAGGAACTGTGGAACGCGAAGCTCGACGGGCCCCTGGCGGTAATCGTCGGCTCGGAAGGCCCCGGCGTGCGCCAGGGCGTGCTGGGCCACTGCGATTTCCGCGTGCGCATTCCCATGGTGGGTCAGGTCGCGTCGCTCAATGCGTCGGTCTCGGCCAGCGTTCTGCTGTACGAGATCGCCCGTCAGCGCCCTCGGAGCTGAGAGGGAAGGAACTGATCTCCTTGACTTGCCGTGTCGAGCGTGAATAGAGAGCGCCCGCTTTCCTCAAGGAGCTTGGTCAGTTGCAACAGTCGCCGGTGTAGCTCAGCTGGT
>CAIWFK010000347.1 GCA_903911905.1 uncultured Myxococcales bacterium | reverse complement strand
CGCGCTGGCCGACCGCCGCCCACCCGGGCTCATCCTCGGCACCTCGAGCTGGACGTTCCGCGGCTGGGCCGGGCTCGTCTACCGGGGCGCACCCACGCAAGACGAGCTGGTCGACCACGGCCTCGAGGAATACTCGCGGCACCCGCTCTTCAACACCGTGGCCATCGATCGCTCGTACTACGCGCCCTTGAGCACCGACGAGCTCGCGCACTACGCGAAGCAACTGCCGCCCGGCTTCACGTGCGTGATGAAGGTGTGGAACGCGGTCTGCTCACCGGTCGACGTGCGCACCCGCGCGCCCAACCCGCACTTCCTCGACGCCGCGTTCTTCAAGGACGCGGTGCTCGCGCCGGCGGAGCGCGCCTTCCGCGACCACCTCGGGCCCCTGCTCTTCCAGTTGCCACCGCTGAGCCAGGGTGAACTGCAGAAGCCCAACGACTTCGCCTTCCGCCTCGAGCGCTTCCTCTCGCAACTGCCGCGCGACTTTCAGTACGCCGTCGAGCTGCGCAACCGCGAGTACCTCACGCCCTCGTATCTGAACGCGCTCAAGCGGCACCGCGTCTCGCACGTCTTCAACCACTGGGAGCGAATGCCCTCGCTCGCCGAGCAACTGGCGATGGAGCACACCCTGACCGCGCCCTTCGTGCTCTGTCGGCTGCTGCTGCCCCAGGGCGTGGGCTACGAGCAGGCCCGCGACGCCTTCGCGCCGTTCGACAAGCTGCAGGCGCCCGATGAGCCGATGCGCGCGGCCGTCGGCTCGTTGTGGAAGGCGTGCGTGGCGTCGGGTCGATCGCTCACGGTCATCGTCAACAACAAGGCCGAAGGCTCGAGCCCGCTCACCGTGCGCGCGCTGCTGCAACGGCTCACCTCGTGACACCTCAGGGACCAGCGGAGCGTGTGTGGGTCAATGATGCAGGTGACTGAGCCACCACGCCGCACCAACGGCCATCGGAACCAGCGCCCCCACCACCCACGGCCACCGTCGCGGCGCGTGCTCGAGCTCCAGCTCCACCGCCTCGAACACCGGCTCGCTCTCGAACTCCTGCAGCGCCGCCACGAACTCGCCCATCGTCGGCCGCGGCCCCACGTCACGCGTCAGCGCCCGCATCACCAGCTTCTGCAGCCCGCGCGAAATCGGCTCGCCGCCGAACGTCGTGTCACCCACTGGCGTGGCCTCGACCTGCAGTCGCTTCATCACCACCTGCTGCGGGGTCGCGCCCTCGAAGGGGTAGTGCTTCACCAGCAGCACGTAGAGCACCGTCGCCAGCGCATAGACGTCGGTCTTGGCGTCGACGTCGTGCCCCAGCACCTGCTCGGGGCTCATCCACAACGGGGTGCCCACCACCTGCCCCACCTGCGTCTGCCGGGGAACGAGCTTCTGCGAGTCCCTCACGCGCGCCACGCCGAAGTCGAGCACCTTCACCAGCCCATCACGGGTGACGAAGAGATTGTCGGGCTTCACGTCGCGGTGAATCACCCCCACGCCGTGCGCCGCCGCCAGCGCCTCACCCGCGGCCCGCACGTACCGCACCGCTTTCCACGGCGAGAGCGGCGCTTCCTTGCCGAGCGCGCGCAGCGACTTGCCCTCGAGTAATTCCATCACGAACCAGGTGCGCCCCTGCTCCTGCACCAGGTCGAACACCTCGACGATGTTGGGGTGTCGCGCGCGGTTGACCGCCTGCGCTTCCTGCACGAAGCGTTGCACCAGCTCGGGGAACGTTCCCAACTCGGCGCGCAGCACCTTGAGCGCCACCTGTCGACCCAGCGTCACGTGCTCGGCGAGGAACACCTTGCCCATGCCGCCCTCGCCCAGCACCGCCATCACCTCGTAGTTGCCCAGCACGTCGCCGATGGCCACCTCGCGCCCTACCGGCGGCGGCGTGGGCGTCACCTGCAGCGACGCCTCTTCGACCCCGCCGAGCGCGCCACGCACCGCGGCCACGGAAGGGAAGCGCCGCGACGGGTCGCGGGTGAAGCAGCCGTCGAAGACCACCTTCCACGCCTTCAACGCCATCGGCAGCACCGGCGTCGCGGCCGACAGGTGCAGCTCGCGCGTCTTGAAGGGTGCCGAGCCCGTCAGCAACTCGAACAGCAGCACCCCCAGCCCGTAGACGTCGCTCGGCGCGCTCGCTCGCGTGCCCGCGACCCGCTCGGGGCTCAGGTACTCCGGCCGCACCAGCGGGCCCTTCACCGACAGGCTCCGCTCACCGCGAAAGAGCAGGAACGCCGTGTCGAGCAACCGCACCGTCGGCCGCTGCGCGTCGCCGTCGAGGAAGACGTTCGAGGGTGCCAGGTTGCCGTGCACCAGCCCCCGCCCGTGCAGGTACTCGAGCGCGTCGCAGATCGCCTGGCCCCAGCGCACGGCCTCGGCCGTCGACAACGGCCCCCGCTCGGCCAGGTGCTGCTCGGCGGTGCGCCCACTGACCGGCGCGCTCATCGCCAGGAAGCGGCCGTCACGGCCCTGCTCGACCTTGCGCGCACCGAGGAGCGCAGGGTGCTCGAGCGTCGTGGAGGCCCTCAGCACCGCGGCGAACTTTCCCGACAGCTCGGCGTCAGCCGCCAGCTCGGGCCGGCTGACCTGCACCAACACCTGCTCGCCGCCTGCGCGGGCCAGAAACGCTTCGACCGCCGAACCGTCAGCCAGCTTCCTCGTCACTTCGAACCCTGTCATCGCTGCGGCAGGGTACGCGAGGGACCACGTGGGAAAACAAGAAGCGCCTGTAGGCTCGTGCCCACAGGCGCTTCGATCATTCCGCGTGAGCGGAAAGTTCTACTCGGTCATCAGTTCTGGCGGAACTCGGCGTCGACCACGTCGTCCTTCTTGCCGGTCGCGCCCGGCGTCGCCGTCGAGCCAGGGCCGGCACCAGGCGCCGCCCCCGGAGCGCCGGCTCCAGCCGCACCCGCCGCCGCACCGCTCGCCTTGTACATTTCCTCGGCGGCCTTGTAGCTGGTCTCTTCGGCGGTCTTCACCGCGGCTTCGATCGCCGCCTTGTCGCTGCTCTCGCGAACCTTGTGCAGCTCCTTGGCCTGCTCTTCGAGCTTGGTCGCGGTCTCGGCCGACAGCTTCTCCTTGTTGTCCTTGACCAGCTTCTCGAGCTGGTAGGCGAGGTTCTCGGCCTTGTTCTTCACCTCGATCAGCGCGCGACGCTCCTTGTCGGCCGACTCGTTGGCCGAGGCGTCCTTCACCATCTTCTCGACCTCTTCCT
>CAIWFK010000346.1 GCA_903911905.1 uncultured Myxococcales bacterium | reverse complement strand
GGCGTTCTCAAGCTCAGCATCGACTGCTGCGTCTTCTTCGGCCCGCGCATGCGCCGACAAGATCACGCGGCCGGCGCCTCGTCGATCGTCCAGGGCGAGTTTTTCAACACCCTGTTAGACGCCGTTCGGCCCGCCCGTGACTCGGACGGTCGCGCGTTCTCGGCGGTGCGTTCTGATGAAGTGCAACCGTCCGACCGCGGCCTTCAGGTAAGCCGCTTCACCTGGCTCATGATGATCGCGTCGAAAAGCCGATCGCTGAGCCAGCGCCGCATGAAGAGGAGCGGCCGTGCGTACTTACCGACGACGTAGCGTGTCTTCGGCCTCCTGGCGGAAATCGCCTTCGAGATGGTGTTTGCGACGACCGACGCGGGGGACGCACCACCCTTGTCGTATGACGCGCGCGTCGCTTCAGCGACGGACCTGGTCATCGCGCCGTAGGCACCAGGTCCTGAGCGCGCGAGCATCGGCTGTTCGAGAACACTTCCAAACTCCGTCGCGACGATACCTGGCTCGACGATGACGACGTCGATTCCGAACATCGCCGTCTCAACGCGCAGGCAGTCGGACCAGCCCTCGAGCGCGTGCTTCGATGCGTGGTACCAGGCGCCGAGTGGTGAGTGGAGTTTCCCGCCCATTGACGTGATGTTGATGATTCGACCGCTTCGTTGCGCGCGCATGGCCGGGAGCACCGCCCTTGTCAGGGCCGCAGCGCCGAAGAGGTTCACCTCGAACTGCCGGCGCGCGTCGTCGAGACTGGTGTCCTCCACGGCGCCGTAGACGGCGTATCCCGCATTGTTGATGAGGACGTCGATCCTGCCAGCCTCCTGGAGAACGCGAGCGGTTACGCTTCGCACCTGCGTCTCGTTCGTGACGTCGAGTTCGACTGCGTAGCCACCCGCCGCGAGCAGGTCCCCCATCATCGAGACGCGTCGGGCAGCGCCGTAGACGACATGCCCCTTGCGCGCGAGTGCGATGGCGGTCTCCTTTCCCATCCCTGACGACGCACCAGTAATCAGCACCACTCGTTTTTCGGACGCAGTCATGTTCACTCCGTTGGAGACTTCATTGGCGCGCCCGTTTGGCGCGAGCTGTGCGCTGTCACTGGGGCAAGCGGAAGCGATAGAGGTGGTACGGGCGGCCTGCTGCAAGTCGGTCGAGCGCCGGAGGCCGTACGAAGGGATCGATGTACACGGGGATCGCGCTGTCGGTGAAGTACGCCATGCCGTCAGGCCCGACGGCGACACCATCGGCCCACGAGACCCCGCCGAGCTTCACCAGCGTTTGAAGGCCGCCGTGCGCATCGACGCGCGCGATGCCACCGTGCTCGACGTCGGTGACGAGGACGCTTCCGTCGGGGGCCGCCTCGATGCCGTCGCTCAGCGGCTTCTTGCCCACGCGCTCGACACGCGCGGAGAGGTTCGCCGCAGAGATTGAGGCATCGAGCACGTCCGCCAGCGGTACCCGATACAACAGGTCGTTGCTCATAGGGGCGAGGAAGACCCAGTGTCCGTCAGGGCTAATCGAGATGCCGTCGAGGCCCCCCTGGAAGTTCAAGAGGCCGTAGGCGACCCGGTAGGGGGCGTTGCCGACGGTCATGAGCCAGTCGTGAGCCTGCGTAGCTGGGTCTCCAGAGAGAACAGAGCGCGCCTTCCAGGTCGCGATGTCGACGATGACCAGGGAGGCGTCGGTGAACCGGAATGCGCCCGCGTTCGCGATCAGGACCGTCTTGCCGTCCGGCGTGACGCGCAGGTCCTGGCCGAATCGCGCGACGCCGGGGTCGAGCTCATGGTCGAAGAGCTTCGTGTTCGAGGTCAGGTCGTACGCGATGAGCCGCGTCCGTTCCCGGTCGAGAACCGCTGGTGCTGTCAGCCACAATCGATTTTGGCCGTCCACCGTCATTCCGAACACGAAGCCAAGGTCCGCCTGCGATGCGGCGTCGGGGTAGGGCTTCGGCTTCCCGTCAACCAGCTCGAACATGAAGACATCGGTGAAGCGGTACAGATGCGCGATTGGGTGCAGGTTGAAGAAGACCCGCCCAGTGCGCGAGACGGCGACGTTCCCGGGGGGGAATTCCAGGGTCGCGGCGGCGACGACCTCTGGCTCAGCGACGAGCGGAACGCCGCTCACGTCGGGGTACGGCGTGCCGCGGCCGTAGAAGAGCTTGAGCATCACCAGCCCCATCACGATGGTCGAGAGCAGCGCGATGAACGTACCACCGAGGACACGGAGAATTCGCTGGCGGCTCATGAGTTCGCTCCTTGCATCAAGAACATCCGCATCACCGCGTCGAACGCACGGTCGGTGAGAAGGCGGCGCAGGAAGAGCAGCAGACCCGCACCACCGCCGGTCGCGTAGCGCGTCCTTGGCTTGCGAGCCTGGACTGCCCTCACGATCGTCTTGGCGACGACGGCTGGAGGAGATGGAAGTGAGCCTTTGTCCGACGAGGCCAACATCTTGTCGAGCGCGCGCGCCCCGACCCGATACGGACCGTCGCCGGAGTACTTCATCAGCCCGCCGCGAATAATCGCGCTCCCCTCGGTGACGATGGCACCGGGCTGAATCACGACCACATCGATGCCGAAGGGGTGGAGCTCCATTCGCAGCGCGTCGCTGAGGCCCTCGACGGCGAATTTCGATGCGTGGTACCAGGTCCCAAACGGCCCCGCGAACTGACCGCCGCTCGACGACACGTTGACGATGCGACCGGCGCCCTGTTCGCGCATCGCCGGGAGCACCAGTTGCGTCAGCCGGGCAAGCCCAAAGAGGTTGACGTCGAACTGGCGTCGTCCCTCATCCAGCGGCACCTCCTCCAGTGAGCCATACGCGCCGTATCCAGCGTTGTTGAGCAGCACGTCAATCCGACCGGCCTCGCGCAGGACGGCGTCGACCGCAGCCTTCATCGAAGCATCATCGGTCACATCGAGTGCCACCAAGTGCGCTCCTGCCTTGGCGAGGGAGTCCATGCGGTCCACCCGCCGCGCGCCCGCAAAGACCGTGTAACCGCACCCAAGCAACGCCTCGACGGACGCCTTGCCGATGCCAGAAGACGCCCCTGTAACGAGCACCGTCTTGTTCGGGCGTCCTCGCCTGTTGTTTTCGTCCATGTGGACGTAATTGACAATATCGGCATTAATTGTCAACTCCGTCTTACTCTTGGCGGGTTCGAGCGCAACGCGTACCGGGGACTGCTCGACTTCGAGCGGGTTGGTGGTCAACGTTGACAACGTGGTTTTCAAGTGCCAACTCTGAAAGAGCAGACCACTGGTAGCTGGAGCACGCGATGCACGACACGGCCTTCGATGGCGTTCCCGAACAGGAGGAAGGGCGTGTGACCTTCGCGGAGTTCGAATCGTTCGACCTCGAAGAGGTCGAACGATGAGCACCGATTCGACCGAAGCTGGTGGGGCGCGGCGCGCGGCAATCCTGGGGGCCGCGATGCGCGTCTTCCTTCGCTACGGCTTCAAGAAGACGTCGATGGATGACCTTGCACGTGCTGCCGGTCTCTCGCGCCAAGGCCTTTACCTGCACCATCGAACGAAGGAGGAACTCTTCAAGGCGGCTGTCATCGCGCAGGCCGAGTCGATGCGACGCGCGCGCAAGGCGGCCCTCGCGAAAGAAGAGCAAAGCGCAGAGGAGCGAATCCTGGGGGCGTTCGAAGCAACCCACGGCTCGTTGGTGGGTCAGGTGGGCTCGGAGTACATGAGCGAGCTGATGGAGACGGCCGTCGCGCTCCTCGGCGAGAGCATCCGCGAGCTCGACCGCGAGCTGGTGAACGACGTCGTGCGCCTGATCCGCAGCTCTGGCATCGCTGAGGCATGGAAGGCTCAGGGGCTCTCGGCAAAGGACCTCGGCGAAAATCTGTTCGCGACGTCCGTCGGAGTGAAGCAGCAGGTCGCCACTTCCGAAGCGTACCGGGAGAAGATGCGCATCGCGGTGCGCATGATGTGTAGCCGGCTTCCGAAGTAGGCCAACTTTGAGGCTTGCTGAATAACGCCGGGCACAAACCTGTGTCTGAGCTCGTCCCCCCAACGTTGCTCGAACCAGCTTTGTCCCTTCGTGCGCATCTCTTCGGCAATGACGCGGCCCCCGCGCTGCGTGCTCGTCAATGTTGCGAAGCGCGTTTGCTGATGGATCCGCGAGCGGCCTGAGTGATGGCCATCATCGAGGGCGGTGGTCGACGACCACCCCGATGATGGGCGCGACGTTCAGACGTCGTCCGGGGTCGGCGTTCGGGGTGGGTTGAGCGCGAGGTCACGGTAGCGACCGAGCGCGGTGTCGAGCGCGTCGAGGTGTGTGACGACGGCGTCCGCCGCGCAGGCCTGCAGACTGCGGCTGTCGAGCACCGAGCTGATGAAGTCGCCTTCCTGGAGCTCGGGGTTCGCGGCGATGAGCGCGGCTCGGGCGACCCTGACGGAGTGCTCGAGGATGTCGACACACGCGAGTTCGGGTGACTCGCTGAGGACGTCGGGGCTCACGTCTCGTCACCGGGCCGAGTGGCCTCGGCGTCGAGGACGCGGGCGATGACGTCGCGCTCGACGAGCTTCTTCTTCTTCCGCGCGGCCTCTCGGAGGGCCGCGGTCGCGAGCCTGTCGATGTCGCGCAGCGCGCCGGTGGCGGCCTCGTGCAGCATGGCGATGGAGTCCGAGGGAAACACTTCGCGCTCGCACCCAGCGCGCTCGAGGCGCAGCCGCAGGTACTCGGTGGTGTCCTCGGGCGTCAGCTGGGAGATGTGCAGCCGCCGGCCGAGTCGCGAGAAGAGGCTTCGGTTCCTGCGGGCCGCGAGCCTGTCGTCCAGCTCGGGCAGACCGACGAGGATGAGTGACAAGAGCGCCTTCGAGTCCCAGCTGTAGTTCAGCAGGATGTGCAGGTGGTCGAGCGTGTCCTGGTGCAGCAGGTGGGCCTCGTCGAGGAGGAAGACGGGGTGCACGCGCTCGCGGCCGAGCTCCTCGACGTGCGCCGAGACGGAGAAGAAGACGGACGCGGCCGTGGCGTTGGGTGTCAGGCCGAGGGCCAGGCAGAGCTGCCGGTAGAAGTCGCGACGGCCGAGGGTGGCGTTGTGGCAGTACGTCAGTCGGAAGCCCGCCTGGGGCAGCCGGTGGCGCAAGGCGCGCAGCACGCACGTCTTCCCGACGCCGGGCTCGCCGACGAGGACGACGCTGCTTCTCTCGGATACGGCCTCCACCAGGTCATCGACGAGGGCCGTCTTCGAGGCGGGCAGCCACAGGTCGGCGTCGGCGACCTCTTTCGTGAAGGGTGCCTGCTTCAGGCCGAAGTGGCTGACGTAGGCGGGCATCATGCGTCACCGCCCTTCGCGCCGCGGCGACCGAGAGCCTTGTCGAGGAGCGCCTGAGGTGGATTGAAGGCCGGATGTAGAGGCGCGGCCTCGGCGGTGTGACGGCGTCGGGGCCGACGGGAATTCTTCACCGCGTCGACGGGCCGCACCTCCACGCGGCGAGTCTCGAATTCCACCCAGGGCATCTCGCTCAAGTCGACGAGGCAACGGCACAGCATGACGAGTCGGCCCGCGAGGTGGGCGCCGTCCACCTCGTAGTCCTTGCCGCCGATGGACACGGTGCTGTCGCGCCGCACTCGGCGCCTGACGCGGGTGGTGAGCGCCGCCCTGAGGCCACTCTCTTCGAGGGCGTCCACCCGCGGCGGCGTGGCGTCGAAGACGGATTTCGGCGCTCGGCCGTAGAGGTCGGCGTGCGGCGCCTGGTGGTAGTGGACGTCGAGGAAGGCGAGCAGCCGCACGTTGATGTCGTGGAGCGAGGTGAGGCCGCCGCTGAAGTCGAGCAGCCCTTCGCGCAGCGTGCGCCAGAAGCGCTCCATCTTCCCTCGGGCTGGCGCATCGTACGGCCGGGCGTGGAGCAGCGAGACGCCGAGCCGAGCGCAGGCGGTGGCGAGCGTCTCGCCGCGGTAGGTGGCGCCGTTGTCGAGGTAGAGGGCGTCTGGCGGTCCATGCCGGCGCAGCGCGCGGACGAAGACGCCCAGCATGTCCACCTCGCGCTCGGTGTGGTGCGCCTCGAGGGCCACCACGTACCGCGAGGCGTCGTCCATCAAGGCGTGGATGCGCAAGGGCCGCGTCTTCCCGTCGATGACGAGGGCCGGCCCGTGGCACACGTCGCCGTGCCACAGTGCACCCGGCCGCGCGGCCTGCCACCGCAGCCGCGTCTTCCCGCCGTCGCCGGCGCGTAGCGACAGCCGGTCGAGCCCCTCGTCGACGAAGAGGCGGCGCACCGTGGTGGCCGAGACGGCCGCGCCGTTGAAGCGGCCGGCGGCCACCAGCGCGCGCAGGATGAGCGACGCGGAGGCCGACGGGAATTCACGGCGAATGTCGCACAGGAGTTGCCGTTGCTCGGGTGTGAGTTCCTGCGCGCGGCCTTTGTCGCTGCGCGGCGCGGGCTTGAGGCCGTCGAGGCGCTTCGCCCGGAAGGCGTAGTACCAGCGCTCGAGGGTGGCCACCGAGTAGCTGCGCGTCGTCTTCGACTTCGGCGGCCGGAAGCGCTGCGTCGACAGGCCGGCCAGCGCCGCGCGCAGTTGGCCGCGCTCGAGCTGCGCCTGCGTGAGTGCGCCGAGGACGCCGTGCCGGAAGTGAACCGGCCCGGGATTTCCGGAGGCTCTGAAGCAAGGGAAGCTGGAGCCAATGGAAAAGCGAAGCAGGTATCCGAGGGAGCTGAAGGAGCGAGCGGTGCGGCTGGTGCTGGAGGAGCAGAGCCAGCATCCGTCGCAGTGGGCGGCGATCACGTCGGTCGCGGCGAAGCTGGGTTGTGGGCACGAAGCGCTGAGGAAGTGGGTGCGCCGAGCTGAGACCGACACGGGGAAGCGGCCAGGCCCGACGACGACCGAGCTTGAGCGGCTCAAGGAGCTCGAGCGCGAGAATCGAGAGCTGAAGCGAGCGAACGAGATTCTGCGCAAGGCGTCGGCGTATTTTGCCCAGGCGGAGCTCGACCGCCGACACAGCTGATGGTGGCGTTCATCGACGAGCACCGCGAGACGTACGGGGTCGAGCCGATCTGCGAGGTGCTGCCGATCGCCCCGTCGACGTACTTCGAGCACCACGCCAGGGCGAAGGACCCGAGCCTGCGCCCTGCGAGAGCGGTGCGCGACGAAGCATTGCGCACCGAGGTGAAGCGGGTGTGGACGGAGAACGACTCGGTCTACGGTGCCCAGAAGGTGTGGCGGCAGTTGCTGCGCGCGCAGGTGAAGGTGGCGCGCTGCACCGTCGAGCGGTTGATGCGCGACCTCGGGCTGCGCGGCGTCACCCGAGGCAGCGCCTTCAAGGTGACCACGGTCGCGGACGAGACGGCGGTGAGGCCACCCGACCTGGTCAACCGCGAGTTCAAGGCGACTCGTCCCAACCAGCTTTGGGTCGCGGACATCACGTACGTCGCGACGTGGGTGGGCTTCGCCTACGTGGCCTTCGTCACGGACGTTTTCTCGCGGCGCATCGTGGGATGGCGAGTCTCCTCCTCCTTGAGAAGCGACCTCGCGCTCGATGCACTCGAGCAGGCGCTGCACGCGCGCCCAGAGGCTGAGGGCGTCGTGCACCACAGCGACCGGGGCACCCAGTACACGGCGATCCGCTCCACCGAGCGACTCGCCGAAGCCGGCGTCGTGCGCTCGGTCGGCAGCGTCGGCGACTCGTACGACAACGCGCTCGCCGAGAGCATCAACGGCCTCTTCAAGACCGAAGTGATTCATCGCAAGGGGCCGTGGCGAAGCATCGAGGCCGTCGAGCACGCAGTGCTCATCTGGGGGGGGGGGGTGCCCCGCGTACCGTCGATACGCTGGCCGCGCTCGCACGGTTACCCGCCGGGGCTGGAACCCGCGCCACACCTGCGCCACACTCTGCTTCCTCGTGGCCAGGTTCAGCCGGTTCGACAACCTCGAGAATGCGCGGAAGCCCGAGCGTGACGAGCCGACGCGCCCCGAGCCGAAGCTCGAGCGCTTCGCCGACGGTGACCCGCGCCGAGCCCACGACGAGCCACCCGAGACCACCAACGGCGCCCTGCAGCGCTTCGCCACCGACACCGACGACGTGGTGCGCACCGCCAGCGCGGGCGTCGAGACCCTGCCCACCCTCGAGTGCGGCGCCTGCGGGACCGAGTGCGGCAAGTTCGACGTCGCCTGCGTGGTCTGCGGCACCCGGCTCGACAGCGACCAGACCCTCGCGCGCAACGAAGCCCGACTCGCCGCCCGCACCAAGGAGCAGCGCCAGGCCGACGAACATGAGGCCCTGCGACGCGCCACCGACGTCGAACGACGCCGCCTCGAGCGGCTGCCCGATACCAGCACCGCCCCGTACCCGTGGGGCCCGGTGGCTCTGGGCGCCAGTGGTCTGGCCGTGCTCCTGTGGGTGGTGCACCCGGTGGCGTTGGTGGCGGGGCTCGCGGTGGGCAGTGTGGCTGTAATCCTCTCGCTCCGTGGCCGGCGGAAGTAGACTGCGGCCGAGATGTTCACGATGCGCGAGCTGGCCGACCTGGTCCGGCAAATCGACGACGACACCTTCGCCGCCCAGATGGGGCCGTTCGCGCTCGTGCAGCGACCGCCTCCGGGCAGCCGCGAGGACGAGGCTCGTCACAACCTGCAGACCGAAACCCGGGTGCAGCCCGCGATGCGCCTGCGCGGCGCGCCGTCATCGGTCGACTTCGGCGACCTCATCGTGGCCACCCTGCCGCCTCCGCTGCCCGACGGCTCGATGCAGTTGACCATCGGCCGCTCACCCGACTGCGACCTGGTGGTGCACGACACCTCGGTCTCGAAGCACCACGCCTCGGTGGTGTGGGACGGCGAAGAGGCGGTCTTGAGCGAGCTGGGCAGCGTCAACGGCACCTTCATCAACGGCCTGAAGATGAAGGACCGGTGGACCCTGCGCGACCTCGACGAGCTGACCTTCGGCGAGAGCCACTTCGTCTACCTGGTGGCCAGCACCCTGCACGGCCGCTTGCAGCGCATGTCGCGCTGACGCTCCAACCTCACTCGTCGAAGGCCGGCAGCCGCCCATGCAGCTCGACCCGGCGCCGCAGCACCTCGCGGGTCTGGGTGCGGCGGAACACCAGGTGCGCGCGCTCGCACTCGGCCCACACCAGCGGGCCCAGCAGCTGCCAGTTCGGCGGGTCGACCACGGTCAGCTCGAGCGCGCCGAGCGTGAAGCGGGGCGTCCACCCGGGCTCATCGCCACTCTTCGGCAGCACCGCGCTCACGGCCTCGACCAACTGGGCGCCCAGTGGCGCCACCAGGTCCCACGAGACGCGCTGCTCGGCGGTCGGCCCCAGCAGCACCGCGAACCCGTCGGTGTGGGTGCGCACCACCTTGGCCTTCGGGAACGAACGCTCGAGCTGCTTCACCAGCGCGCGCACCACCTCGTCGCCCACCGCGAAGCCGTGCTTCATGCTGCAGACCATGAACTCGAGCGGGTCGACCACCAGCGCGCCCAGCGTCCACCCGTCGTGGTGACCGTGGGTCGAGAGGTCGAACTCTTCCTTGAGCAGCGAGCCCTGGTTGAGCGCCAGCGCGTGGAAGGCGCCCGACGGGTCGCGCGTGCCGCGGCGGTGCAGCTCGGCGTCGACCAGTTGGTCGACCAACCAGGTTTCGGCGTCGGCGCGGCCCGGGGTGTTGGGAAAGAGCGCGCGCAGGGCCTTCGCGCTCCGGTCGGAAATCTCGTGCGGCATCACTCGACCGTGACGCTCTTGGCCAGGTTGCGGGGCTGGTCGACGTCGGTGCCGCGCAGGTCGGCCACGTGGTACGCGAGCAACTGCAGTGGCACGGTGGCGATGAGCGGCGCGATGAGCGCCGAGCTCTTCGGAATCTCGATGACGTCGTTGGCCAGCGAGGCCACGTGCGCGTCGCCCTCTTCGACCAGGGCGATGACCTGACCACCGCGGGCGCGCACCTCTTCGATGTTCCCGATGATCTTGTCGTAGTGCACCTTCGGCTCGTGCGGAGCGCACACCACCACCGGCATCTTCTCGTCGATGAGCGCGATGGGCCCGTGCTTCATCTCACCGCCGGCGTACCCCTCGGCGTGGATGTACGAGATTTCCTTGAGCTTGAGCGCCCCCTCGAGCGACACGGCGTGCATCGGCCCGCGCCCGAGGAAGAGGAAGTCCTGGGCGCCCAGGTACTTCCGGGCGATCTCCTTCACGTGGCCCTCGGTCTTGAGCACCTTCTCGACCAGCTTGGGCACCTCCGAGAGCGCCTCGAGGTGACCCCGCGCCTGCTCGGCCGACAGCGTGCCCTTGAGCCGCCCCAGCTTCACCGCCAGCAGGTACAGGCCGACCAACTGCGTGGTGAAGGCCTTGGTCGAAGCCACGCCGATTTCCGGGCCCGCATTGGTGAGCACCGTGAAGTCGGCCTCGCGGGTCATGGCCGAACCGACCACGTTGCACAGGGTCATGGTGGTGGCGCCGCGGGTCTTCGCTTCGCGCATCGCCGCCAGGGTGTCGAGCGTCTCACCCGACTGGCTGATGGCCACCGCCAGTTGCCCCGACTTCACGATGGGGTCGCGGTAGCGGAACTCGCTGGCCAGCTCGACCTCGACCGGAATGCGGGCCAACGACTCGATCATCCACTTGCCGGCCAGGCCCGAGTGGTAGCTGGTGCCGCACGCCAGCACCCACACCCGCTCCATGGACTTCACCTGGGCCTCGGTGAGCGACCAGCCGTCGAAGTGCACGTCGCCCTCGCTGCGGAGCACGCGCCCGCGAAGGGTGTCGGCGACCGCCCGGGGCTGCTCGCAGATTTCCTTGTGCATGAAGTGCTTGTGGCCATTCTTCTCGGCCATGCCCGGCGACCAGTCGATGCGGCGCACCTGGCGGGTGACGCTCGCGCCGGTGCGGTCGGTCAGGGTGACGCCGGTCTTGCGCACCACCGCGAAGTCGCCGTCTTCCATGAAGATGACGTCGCGGGTGTGCTCGAGCAGCGCCGGCACGTCGGACGCCACGAAGTTCTGCCCGCTCGACAGGCCCACCACCATCGGCTGCGATTCGCGGGTCGCGACGATGGTGTCGGGGTCGCTGGCGGTGATGCAGACCAGCGCGTAGGTGCCGCGCACCTGGGCGATGGCCGCGCGCACGGCCTCGGGCAACGCACTGCCGGTGCGCTGCTGCTCGCGAATGAGGTGCGCGAAGACCTCGGAATCGGTCTCGCTCGAGAACACGTGGCCCTTCGCCTTGAGCTGCGCCTTGAGCGCCAGGTGGTTCTCGATGATGCCGTTGTGCACCACCGACACGCCTTCGAAGGTGTGCGGGTGCGCGTTGTCGTCGCTGGGGCGACCGTGGGTGGCCCACCGCGTGTGACCGATGCCGATGACGCCCTTCGGCATCTCGGCGTTGAGCTTGCCTTCGAGGTTCTTGAGCTTGCCGGTGGCGCGCACCACGGTCAGCGCGCCGTGGTCGACCAGAGCCACGCCCGCCGAGTCATACCCGCGATATTCGAGGCGCTTCAGGCCCGCGACCAGAATGGGGGCCGCCTGCTGCTCTCCGACGTATCCGACGATGCCGCACATGGTGACGCTCCCGAAAAGACCTGCAACCTCAGTGACCCGGCCAGACCCAAATCTTCACGTGTCCTTCTTCAACCCCGCGAGCACCTTGCGGCGACGCTCGGCCCAGCCTTCCTTCACCACCTGCGGCGCGCGCGACATGGCCAGCGCCTGGGCCGGCACGTCTTCGGTGATGGTCGAGCCGGCCGCCACGAAGGCGCCGTCGCCGACGGTGACCGGCGCCACCAACTGCGAGTCGGACCCGATGAACACGTCGTTGCCGAGCGTGGTGAGGTGCTTGTTCACCCCGTCGTAGTTGCAGGTGATGGTACCCGCGCCGATGTTGCAGTTGCTGCCGATTTCCGCGTCGCCCAGGTAGGTCAGGTGGCTGGCCTTGGTGCCGTGGCGCAGGTGGGCCTTCTTGGTCTCGACGAAGTTGCCGACGTGCACGCCCTCGTCCAGCCGGGTGCCGGGGCGCAGCCGCGCGAAGGGGCCCACGTGGCAGCGGGGGCCGACCACCGCTTCGTCCAGCACCGAGTACGGCTTCACGTCGCTGCCGTCGCCGACAGTGGAGTTGGTGAGCACCGAGCCCTGGCCAATGGTCACCCCCGCACCGATGTTGGTGGCGCCATGGAGTGAGACGTTGGGGCCGAGCGTGGTCTCGGGGCCGATCTCCACGCCCTCGTCGATGAAGGTCGAGGCGGGGTGAAGCAGGGTCACGCCCGAGCGCAGGTGCGCCAGGTTGATGCGCGCGCGCAGCACCTCGGCGCGCTCGGCGAGCTCGGCGCGATCGTTCACGCCGGCGGTCTCGGTCGCGTCGACGTCGATGGTGGCCACCGCGCCGACCCCAGCCGCCTGGGCCACGATGTCCGTGAGGTACAGCTCGCCCTGCGCGTTCTGGGGCGTGAGCTTCTCGAGCGCACCCCAGAGGAACCGGGCGTCGGCGACGTAGATTCCCGCGTTGATCTCGGTGAGCGCCTTCTGCTGGGCGGTGGCGTCCTTCTCCTCCACCACGCCAGTCACCTGGCCCGCGGGCCCACGAAGAATGCGCCCGTACCCGGTGGGGTTGGACTGGCGGCAGGTGATCATCGCCAGCACGCCCTTCGAGGCATGGAAGGCGTCGAGCAGGCGCTTCAGGGTCTCGGAGGTCAGCAGCGGCACGTCGCCGTACAGAATCAACACCGCGCCCTGAAAGCCGGTCAGCGCTCCACGGGCCGCCGCCACCGCGTCACCGGTGCCGCGCTGCTGGGCCTGGGTGGCGAAGCTCAAGGGTTCCTGCGGAAAGAGGGAGGTGAGGGACCTGGTGACCTCGGCGCCCTGGTGACCGACCACCGCCACCACCGACTGGGCGCCCAGGGAGAGCGCACGCGAGACGGGGTAGTACGCCAGCGGCCGCCCGAGCAGCGGGTGGAGCACCTTGGCCCGGTCGGACTTCATTCGGGTGCCCTTGCCTGCACACAGAACGACGGCGGCGATGGCCTGCGTGGTCATGGCATGGCGTTTGTCAGAGGGGTGGGCATGGGGTCAATCTCCCTCGACGAAACAGGTGGGCGAGCAAGTTTCACGGGCCCCGGCGCTTCCGGGTCGTCCCTGCCTTCAGCACGGCGTCGGCGCGTCGGTCGACGGTTGCCCGGTCAGCCGCGCTGAGCTTGCCTTCCTTGAACTGCTGGGTCGCCCGGGCCTTCGCGTTGGCCGCGTGGCGAGGGTCTTCGACGGGGTATTTGCGCCCAGGCAATGCGAAGTCCTTCGAGGGGAGCGCCGCGCGCTGCTTCGCGGTGAGGGTGCTCACGAACGACCACCGTGACGTGGGCGAGCCATCAACCTGATGCGGCACGAGGGACACAGGGAGCGCATGCTTGCGAGTTGCTGCAAGCCACGCTCCACCCTCAGAGTTCGTCGAGGCCCAGGTGCAGCCTCAGCGCTTCGTCGATGCGCGCGAGCGTCGCCTTCGTCACCTGGCCCTCGCGCTTGACGAGCCGGGCCCGGTCCCACGTCGTGACCATCGACGCATTGGCGATTCGCGCAGCCTTCAGGTTCGAGTGGGGCGTCCGCAAGTCGACCATGAACGCTCTCCCATTCCGCTCGGGGGTGAAGCGTTGGGTCGGCACCACCGTGACGACCTGCCCAAAGCGGTTGGCGACGTCGTTCGAGACCACCACGCAGCTGCGAAGCTTCTTTGGTTCGGCTCCCACCGAGGGCTCGCAGTTGACCCAGACCACATCGCCGCGCCTCAGCTCGAGCCGCTCAGTCGGCCTCATCACCCAGCACCTCGCCAGCGAGCGGTTCGAAGTCGGCCAACACCTCGAGCGCGTCAGCCCGACTCGCGGCGTAGTCCCGCGCCAGGCGCTTCAACCGAGTCGCTCTCGCCTCGCGCGCCAACCCGGCTTCGATCAGCTCGCGGGCCACACGGGCGGTCGGCCGGCCGCCGGCGTGTCGGCTGAGCGCCTTCATCGTCACTTCGGGGAGTGTCAAATTGAGTCGACTCATGACACGCAGACTCTAGCAGTTTGACACGCGGTCACGCACCTCACGCCACCGACAGCGTCACCTCGACGTTGCCGCGCGTGGCGTTCGAGTACGGGCACACCTGGTGCGCCGCGGTCATCAGCGCCTCGGCCTTGCTCTTCTCCAGCTCGGGGAAGGTGCCGACCAGCCCGACCGCCAGCTTGTAGCCGGGGCCCGCAGGGTCCTTGCCGATGCTCACATCGGCGGTGATGGTGAACGGCCCGGGGTTCACGCCCTGCATGCGCGCGACCAGCCCCAGCGCGCTGCCGAAGCACGCCGAATAGCCCGAGGCGAACAACTGCTCGGGGTTGGTGCCGCGCGCGCCATCGCCGCCCAGGCCCTTGGGCATGGTGATGGCGAGGTCGATGACACCGTCGTCCGACTTCACGGAGCCGTTGCGGCCCCCCTTCGAGGTGGCGTGGGCGGTGTACAGCGGAGTGATGGAGGACATGGTGGTCAGCTTTCGTGATCACGGCGCGCGTTCGCCTCGCGCACCGTTCGGGTGAGGGTCGTGACTGCTTTTCGCAGCCTGGCGAGACCGGGGAGATCGAGACCTGTTTGACACAGCAGTTGAGGCGGCACGCCCTGGGCCTTCTTCTTGAGCGCCCGGCCGGCGGTGGTGAGCGTCACCCGCACCACGCGAGCATCACCTGCATCACGCGTGCGCAGCACCAGCCCCTGCCCTTCCAGCTTCTTGAGCAGGGGGGTCAAGGTGCCCGAGTCGAGCTCGAGCCGCTCGCCCACGAACTTCACCGACACGTCGTCGGCTTCCCACAGCACCAGCATCACCAGGTACTGGGGGTAGGTCAGCCCCAGGGGCGCCAGCAACGGGCCGTAGGCCGCCGTCATCGCCCGCGACGCCGCGTAGAGCGAGAAGCACAACTGGGCGTCGAGCTTGAGCACGTCGGTCATGGACCAGGAGGTATCGGGCAATTAAATTGTACGCAATTGAATTGTACGCAATCAGTCGCGGGGCCTCGAACCCCGTGCAATGACGTGCCCATGCCTTCCCGGTGGCCCCTGCGAACCAAGCCTTCACGCCCCGACGGGCTGCACTACGACGCGGGCTTTCTGTCGGGCACCGACCGCCAGACCATCGTCGCGTGGCTGTCGACCCTGCAGCCCCTGTGGGAGCAGCGCTTCTCTCTGGTCCGGCCCCTGCCCGAGGGCGAGACCCAGCGCCGGCTGCTGCGCCCGGTGTACTGGCTGGGCAACTGGCAGTTCGCCTGCCTCGACTACTACCGCCCGCCGAACGGCCTGTACGACCGCGCCGTGCAGGCCGAGCCCTTCCCGCCAGTGCTGCAGAAGCTGGTGTCAGTCATCGAGCAGCGCGCCCGCCGCATGTTCCAGGGCGACCCCGACTTCCCCGAGAAGTGGCACCTGAACACCTGCCTCATCAACTTCTACGGCACGCAGCTCGAGGGCGGCAAACGCGTCGACGTGGCGCGGGTGGGCGAGCACAAGGACTTCGAGCCGGGGCCGGTGGGCTCCATTTCGCTCGGCGAACGTGCGCTCATTCAGTTCGTCACCAGCCGCAAGCCAGGCGAGCGCGATGGCGTGGTGGCGCAGCAGTGGCTCGACGATCGCAGCCTGCAGATCTTCGGTGGCGAGCAATGGAAGCGTCGCACCTTTCACCGGGTGCAGCGCGTCGACACGAAGGGCGGCCACCGCTTCGACATCAAGGTGGCCGACTTCGAGACGCGGCGGGTGAACTTCACCTTCCGCTACGTGCCCGACGAGCACGTGGTGCCCTTCGCGTCACTCTCGGAAGTCGCTCGCAAGGACGTCGAGGGTTACGTGCGCACGCTGGCGCTCAGCTCGCCCTTCTTCGCCAACGCGCTCACGGCGCCGGCGCGGCCTGCAGCACCTGGCGCATCACGTAGGTGATGATCGACCGCTGGTGGTCGGGCACCAGGTCGACGAAGCGCACGCCCATGGTCGCAGCGTTGAGCACGCCTCCACGCACGGTGCGCACCACTTCGCCCAGCACCGTCAGCGTCTGACCGCCCGGCACGTTCAACTGCAGCGTCACGCGCGCGCCGCTGTGAACCAATTCGTCGGTCTCGAGGGAAATGCCGCCCGCGGAAATCTCGCGCGCGACCGCCACCGACTGACGCTCACTGACCCAGAACCGCACTGGCCCCGCGAGTGGTGCCCGAATGAAGTCTTCGTGTTCGACCATGCCCGTGTGGTGAAGCAGTGAATGTGCCATGGGTCGAAGACCAGCAGTCGCGCTGGCTTGCTTTCACTCTCGCACACTCTGCGCGTGGGCGGCGAACCACGTCTCGTGTCGCAGTGCGTCGGGCCGTGTTACTGGCAGGTGTCATGGACCGGTTGAGCCAGTTGGTGTCGCTGTTGGGTCTCGAGAAGCTCGAAGAGAACCTCTTTCGCGGGCAGAGCCAGGACCTGGGCTGGGGTCGGGTCTTCGGCGGGCAGGTGCTGGGGCAGGCGCTGTCGGCGGCAGTGCAGACCGTGCCCAGCGAGCGCCACGTGCACTCGATGCATGCGTATTTCCTCAGGCCCGGCGACCCCTCCCGGCCGATTCTGTACACGGTCGACCGCATTCGCGACGGCGGCAGCTTCACGACCCGGCGCGTGGTGGCCGTGCAGAACGGTGAGCCCATCTTCAACCTGGCGGCGTCGTTCCAGCAGGAAGAGCCGGGCTTCTCGCACCAGGACGAGATGCCGGTCGCGCCTGACCCGGACACCCTCCAGAGCGAGGAAGCCCGCCTGACCGAACGGCTGGCCCAGCTGCCGCCGAAGCTGCACGCGCTGGCGACCGCCGAGCGGCCCATCGAGCTGCGGCCCTGCGAGCACGACGATCTCTTCAGCCCCGGCAAGCGCAGCGCGAACCGCATGGTGTGGCTCAAGGCGCGCGGCACCCTGCCCGACGTGCCGTCGCTGCACGCGTACCTGCTGGCCTACGCGTCGGACTATTCGTTCGTCACCACTGCGCTGCTCCCCCACGGAGCGACCTGGCTGACGCCGAAGATGCAGGTCGCCAGCCTGGACCACGTGATGTGGTTTCACCGACCGCTGCGCATCGACCAGTGGCTGTTGCACGTGATGGACAGCCCGTCGGCGAGCGGCGCGCGAGGCCTGGTGCGGGGCCGCATCTTCACCCGCGAGGGCGTGCTGGTCGCCAGCACCGCGCAAGAGGGGTTGATTCGTCAGCGACCGTGACGGTCTAGAGGTCGTGAAACGGCGCGCCGTGCGCCAGCTCGTCGACCAGCTTCAGCACGCCCTCACGCCCCGTCCGCTCCAGCCGCTGGGCGACCTCGTGCCGGGCTTGCGTGTAGTGCGCCACCGCGTGCTCGTCGAAGAAATGGGAGCTGTCGCTCATGCTCTCGAGCGGCACCAGCCCGCCAGCATCGCGGAGCACGGTCCACGCGTGCTCGTCGTAGGTGTCACGGTGGTCGAACTGCATCGCCAGCCCTTCGTCGAACCAGGTGGGCACCTGGGTCAGGTTCTGCCACCAGCCGACCCGGGTGAAGAGCTCGGGGTGCGCCAGCTCGTGCGTCACCACGTCTTCGTTTTGGCCTTCGGGGCCGATGACCACCGCCGCGCCCCAGGGCGCGTAGTGCGTCGAGGCGTAGGCGTTCGCGCCGAACCACGACAGGCGATGCAGGTTCGACCCGATGATGATGGTCGGGCGTGCGCGGTATGCCCCATAGAACTCGCCGATGGTCTTCTGGGCGCGCGTCACCAGCCGCAGGGCCTCCGTGCGCTGGGCGGCTGGCAGCTCGGGGTCGACCCACACGCGCGGAGCCACCTGCTCGAAGCCCGACCACGCGACCAGCCGGCAGGCCAGGGCCTGGCGTTCGAAGGCCACGATGGCCAGCACCGCCAGCAGGGGGATGAGCGGCCTCGATCGACGCAACCAGGTGGCAGGGCGCATGGAACTCACGTTATCAGCGTCGCATGACGCGCCTCACGCCCCTGCTCCTTCTGGTCTCTGCGGTCGCGCTCGGCGATCGCCCCTTCCTCGGAGGCGCAGCCGCCGCCGCACACCCCCTGGCCAGCGCCGCCGCGAAGGACATGCTCGACCAGGGCGGCAACGCCGTCGACGCCGCAGTCGCTGCCGCGTTCACCATGGCCGTGGTTGGCCCGTACCATTCGGGCCTCGGCGGTGGCGGCATGGCCATGATTCACCTGACTGGGGCGACGCCGACCGAGCGCTCGTTCGACTTCCGTGAGGTCTCACCGCGCAAGGCCACCCGCGCCATGTTCCTGGTCGATGGCGTGTTCGACCAGAAGAAGTCGACCGACGGCGGCCTCGCCATCGCGGTGCCCGGCGCGGTGAAGGGCTACCTCGAATTGCACGCGAAGTACGGCAAGCTCCCGCGCGCGAAGGTGCTGGCACCGGCCATCAATGCGGCAACCACCGGCTTCGCGGTGACTCCGAAGTACCGCGACTTCGCGACCAAGCGACTGGAGTGCCTGTCGAGCGACGAGGACGCGCGTCGCATCTTCCTCACCAAGCTGCCCGATGGCACCTGGGGCGTGCCCGAGCTCGGTGCGCTCATCGTGCAGAAGGACCTGGCGGCCACGCTGACCACGCTCGCCGCGAAGGGCGACGCGCCGTTCTATTCGGGCACGATGGCGAAGGCCGTCGTCGAGTCGGTGCAGCGCGCAGGCGGGTTGATGACGACCGAAGACCTGGCCGACTTCAAGACGCGCTGGCGCGAGCCGCTCGAAGGGCACTACCGGGGCTATCGGTTCCTGGCGATGCCGCCTCCCTCGGCCGGTGGCATCGCGTTGATTCAGACGCTGGGCATCATCGAGGCGCTGGGAGTGAAGGGCCCGGCGTCGAAGGAGGTCGACGCGCTGCACGGCTTCATCGAGGCGCTGCGTCGCGTCTACATCGATCGCGCGAAGTACCTCGGCGACCCCGGGCAGGTCGACGTGCCGGTGGCGATGCTGACCTCGAAGGAACACGTGGCGCAGCTGGCCGCGAGCATCGACGTGAAGCACGCCACGCGCTCGCTTGCGCTGATGCCGCCTGAGCTGGCGCAGCCCGTCCCCGACGCCGGGCCTCCTGGCGGCCCGCGCAACACGACCCACATCTCGGTCATCGACGCGCAGGGCAACGCGGTCGCGCTCACCACGACCATCAACTACTACTTCGGCAGTTGCGTGGTGGCGAAGGGCACGGGCGTGCTGCTCAACGACGAGATGGACGACTTCGCCGCGAAGCCCGGGTCACCCAACGTCTTCGGCGTCATCGGGGGCGAGCCCAATGCCGTCGCGGGCGGGAAGATTCCGCTCTCGTCGATGTCGCCCACGCTCGTCTTCCAGAAGGAGCGGCCGGGAGAGGTGATGCTCGCGGTCGGCGCTCCGGGTGGCTCGACCATTCCCGTCACCGTGCTGCAGACGATGTCGTACGTGCTCGATGGCGAATTGAACGTGACCCGCGCCGTCGGCTCGGGGCGCCTGCACCACCAGTGGATGCCCGACGAGGTGTGGATCGATTCGGCGGTGATGGACCCGGCGACGGTGCGCGCGCTCGAGGCGATGGGGCACGTGTTCAAGCGGCAGCCTGCGTGGGGCGACGTGGAGGCGGTGATGGTCGACCCGAAGACCGGGCTGCACACCGCGGCGTCGGACCCGCGGAATGAGGGTGCGCCTGCGGGTCAGCGGTGAGGTCGGTCCCCTCGGGCGCGCAGTTTTTGGGGGCTCTCGCAACCAGCCCCGACCTCGAGGCGGTCGTTCTTCCTACTGCGCGCCCAGGGCCTTCGCGTCACTCGCCAGCGCCGCCAGGTCCGTCCGGTCGGGCGCGATGAGCCCCAGCTCATTGCCCAGCGCCTGCCAGCACTGCTTGGCCAGCGGTCCGGTAGCGCCCGCGTCGAGTGCGACCGAATAGAAGTACGCCGCGTATGCCGCGTTGTTCTGCTGCACGTAATAATCGCCGTAGCCCTTGAGCTGATCAGGCGTGTAGCCCGCGACCGAATTCTTGTACTGCGACCACGGCTGCCCGGTGAGCGCCTGGCTGACGTCGGCGAGCACGTCGGCCGCGGGTCGAATGGTGCCCGTGGGCGATGGAGCGGGCGGCGTGACCGTGGTCGACGCCGTCACCTTGCCCTGCGCGTCGATGACCGGGTCGTCGTTCTCGCGGAACTTCACCTGGCTGGCGTCGAGCGAGGGCGTGTTCGCGGTCCAGGTCGGCAATTCCTGGCGCAGCACGTTGGTGTACAGCGTGTCCCACAGCGCGGTGCCGACCTGCTGCTGGCCGTTGACGGTGGGCCCGAAGTTGTAGCCGGCGACGTTCTTCGGCCCAGCGTCGAACCAGGTGGGGTCGGTCAGGTACTGCGTGCCGTCGTCGAGCGTGGTCTCGAGGAACGCGTGGTACCCGCGCAGGTTGCCCTGGCGATCGTTCGCGGCAGCGGTGACGGGGCGGCTGGTGATGCCCGCTTCCTGACACGCCAACTGCATCAGAATCGCCTGGTGGCGGCACACCCCTCGACCCGCGTCGATGAGGTCGCCCAGCTTCATCGGCTGCCAGTTCGAGGCGGCGTTCATCAGCGCCATCGCCTTCTTGCTGTGCTCGTCGGTGGTGGTGGGCGACTCGTCGGGGTAACTGAGCGTCTGGTTGCAGAGAATGGTCAGGTCCACCAGCGCCTGCTTCTGCGCGGCGGCCTTCTGCTCGGGCGAGCCGTCGGCCGGAATGTCCTTCTGGGCAATGGCCTTCGCCTGGTCGAGGAACTTCTGGAGCGAGGGGTCGGTGTCGACGTCGATGCTGACGTCGTAGAAGGTCGAGCCGTGCAGGTCGAAGTTGCCGGGCGCGTTCTCGGCGCTCAGTTGCGCTTCGGTGCGCTTGACGGTCTGCTTCGTGCCGTCGGGCGCGGTGACCTCGACGTCGTACGTCTTGTCGCCGTTGTACTTGAGAATGACGCCCTTCTCGTTGCGCTGCGAGCTGAGCGCGAGGCCCAGCGGCGAGCCGTCTTCGCCCTTGGCGGTGCCGGGCAGCACCTCCTTCTTCACGCCGTCGCCCTGGTCGACGAGGGTGTCGGTGGCGTTGCGCTTCTGCGCGTCGATGGGCGTGTCCATCACCACGTCGACGGTGCGGCCAACCCCGATTTCCGGCGCGAGCGTGGGGTCCATCAGGAAACGCACGTCGGGCACGCGCACGGCGATCTGCTTGCCGGGCGCCAGGTCGGCGGCCATGAAGATTTCGCCCGAGGCCCTGGGCGTCTCGACCAGCCCACCCGACTGGTTCTCGAACTTGTGCACCTGCCCGTCACGCGACTTCACCAGGTAATAGACCTGATCGTTCGCCCCGAGCGACGCGGTGCCGACCAGCGACACGGTCGCGCCGGGGAACTTCGAGAGCAGCTGCGCGTACGCCGAGCCGGGCCTGGTGGCGCCGTCGGCTTCCTTCATGAACGCGGTGGCGACCCGGGTCACGTGCGCGCGCAGGCCGTCGGTGTCGAGCAGGAACGGGCGGCCGTAGCTGCCCAGCACGTTCATCACCTGGTCCGAGATGCGACGACCGGCCTTCTCGGCAGGCGTGCGCGACGGGTTGGTCGCCACGTGCACCGACGCGGTGTGACCGGTCAGCGAAGGCCCTTTTCGCGGCGCGGGCGTCGAGAAGAGGTTGGGGCCCGTGGGCGTGGCCGTCGCAGCCTGGGCTCTGGTCGACGGGGGAACGGGCAGGCTCGCCAACACGTGGGGACGGGCGGAGACACGAGTGCTCATGCTCGCACTACACCCGGGGGCGGCCAGCCGCGCAATCTCGCCGTGAGGTGTGTCGCGAGGGTGTGTCGGCGTGTCAGGGCGCCCGGGCAACCGGTTGATTCGACGATGGGCACCTCGACCTGACGGGCGTGGCGTACGGCTTGCTCTGCGCCGAGGTCATGTTCACGCTCCTCGCGACGCTGCTTGCGGCCTCACCCCTGCCGGTCACGCCCGCGATGGACCCCGCCGCCTACGGCGAGCGCGTCTATTTTGCCCACGTCTACCCGCTGTCCGGAAGTCGCTCCACGCGCTTCACCTACGAGCGCCGGGTGAAGACGACCGGAACCGGGCTGCAGTCGAGCTGCTTGTCGCGCGACGAGCACGGCACGGCCACCATCGACGTGGCGGAGCATGGCGCCGACTGGTCGCTCACCCGCTTCACCGAATACCAGTTCCAGTTGGGCGAGGTGGACACCGTCGAGGTGCACGGCCGCGAGGTCACGTTCCGCTCGCGCACTGCCGATTCGGAGCGAACCGCGAAGGAAACCGTGTCGCTGCCGGTGCTGGTGGGCCCCACCGTGTACGGCTTCGTGCTCTCGCAGTGGAAAGCGCTGGCCGCGCACCAGGTGGTGCCCGTTCGCCTGGCGGTGCCGAGCCGACGTGAGACCATCGGCTTCGAGTTCGAACGACTCGCCGATGGCGCCAACGGCGAGGTGCGGGTGCAGTTCAAGGCCTCGAGCCCGTTCGTCGCGCTCTTCGTCAAGCCCAGCATCATCACCTTCAGCGCCGACCAGAAGCCCATCTCGTATGACGGGCGGGTGCCGATGCTGGTCGACGACGGCGGGCGTTGGGCCGACTTCGACGGGCACGTGGAATACGCGGTCGACGCGCTTGCGTACCGCTGAGGAGTCACGGCGAACTGGCACGGAACGGCAGGAGCAGCGCGAGCACCGCAGTGCACGCTGCGGCGACACCATGGCCTGCAAGGGCCAGCACGCCTGCCCCCGGGCACAACAGGCCCATCGCGCACAGCAGCGCAGCGGGAGCAGCCCGGTTCGTCTCGACCCGACGTTCCCGCCACGCCAACGCCAGGACCAGGAACGCCGGGCCCAGGAACACGACCAGGGCGAACCACACCGACCCGGGAATTCGCCCACCCGGCACCACCGGCATTCCCTCAATCGGCTGCACGGTGAGGAAGTACAGAATCGCCGACTCGCCCAGGTACGGCGCGTCGGCGGCGTGCGAGATGGTGCGCGGCAACAGCAGCGTGCCTCCGGGCAAAGGCCAGCTCGAGGCCGCCAGCTCGGCGCTCAGGGTGTACGCGTGGTCGAAGCGCCCATTTCGCCTGGCCGCAGCGATGCCGAACGCGCTCGCCGCCGTGCCGAAGCCCTCGAACACCGGCCCCGCGTCGATCTCGAAGCCCCACTCCGGCTCGGTGCCAGGCGCGTACTCGCGAAAGCCCGCCGCCCACCCGTGGTCCTGCCAGAAATGCGCTTCGTACGTCGTGTACCACCGCGCGCCCTGCTCGGGCCACAGCTCGGGCGCGAAGACCAGGCTCCATGAGGTGCCGATGCCGCGTGACGGCTGCTCCTCCCTTCCCGACGGCAGCGAGACCCGGAAGCGCGGCAACCCGAACTGGTCGGCCCGCGCGCCGGTGAACGCCCGCAGCTCCCTCGCGACGAAGGCCGAGTGGTCCGTGCCCAGCACGCGGTCGGCGCGGCGAATGAGGCCCACCGTCGTCAACACGTCGATGGGGTAACACTCGCCCGGGTAGTCATCGAGAATGCCGAAGGGCGACGCGTCGAGCTCGGCCGCCAGCGTCTCGACCTGGTCTCGCAGCAGCGGCAGCGACAAGCCGTCGTGGGTCAGCTCGGCGTGCGAGGTGAGCCCCGAGATGAGCAGCGCGCGGAAGAAGACGTTCTGCGTGTGGAGGTAGTTGGGCCCCCAGTGCGTGCGCACCCAACTGTGCTCGACCGGGTCGGTGATGAGCGCGCGCGCCGCTTCCACGGCCGGCCCCGCGTAGCGCATCGGCGCCTCGCTCTCGGGAATGAGCCCAGCGCGCGCGGCCCGCTCGAGCTCCACCGTGCCCAGCAGGTAGAAGACCGCCGAGAACATCGGCCACTCGGTCGAGGGGACGTCGTGCAGCGAGGCGGCGGCAGCTCGTCGCGAAGTCGACCGCTCGCGCGCCCACACCGTGAAACGCTCGGTCAGGTCGCGATGCAGCGACACCGCGTGCCGGGGAATGCCGGGGCCCGCCATCGCCGGGTCCGCCAGGTCGCGCACCAGGGTCACCCCGGGCCAGGTGAAACACGCACCGACCACCACCGCGAGCACCGCCAACGACACCCCACGCACGGTGGACAGCGAGAGCGAGGTGCGACCAACAGTCTGGGTATCGAGGAGCATGCCACGATGATCGCCAGCCACTCCTCGGTCGTGCGCGCCACGGGGCTCAGCGGTCCAGGAAGAACGGCGAGCGGTCGAACCTTGCACCTGCGCCCGCGCTGAGGTGAGTACGCGTCATGGCTGCGACCTCCACCTTCACCACCACCGGCTGCAGTCGCCACAAGGGCCACCGCGAGTTCACCATTCAGTTCCAGCGGCCACGCATTCCCAACGCAGAGCGGCTGCTGCTCGAGTACTTCGAGAGCGCGGTCGCTGGCGGCGAGGTCTTCGAGGCTGGTCACACCATTGGCCTCGGCGGTCACGATCTGCGGCTCATCGACCGTCCCGACGGCACCTTCGGCGTGGAAGAGCCGGTACCCGCACCGACCGAGCAGTGGGTCGAGTCGGTCGACCGCACGGTGCGCGAAGTCACCTTTCAACGGTGGATCTGCGAGAGCGTCGGCCAGCCGGTGACCTTCCCTCCGCGGAATGGCGACTGCCTGGTCGCGGCCTGCGTTCAGAACGCCGAGGCCCTGGTGCTCAGCCGGGTCGAGGTGCCCGCCGAGGTGCCCCAGCTGAGCGGGTGGATGGTCAGTTGCCCCGCCAAACACGATCACGGCGAGCGCTCGGCCCTGCCCCTGCTCGCGCTCTCGGCCATTCGCCCCTTCACCGTGCAATTTCTCGCGCTCCCCGTCGGCACCGTGGTGGTGGTGGTGCCACCCGGGAAGGCTCACGTCTTCGTCGACGGCGAGCAGGTCACGCCGACGCCGGGCTCGTACCTCGAAGGCCTCAACGCCCGCAGCTGACGCATCAGGGCTTGAGCCAATTGGCCAGTCGCAACCCGGGCATGTGCCTGAAGTCGTCGGTGTCCTTGGTGACGAGGGTCGCATCGATGGCGCGCGAGTGGGCGCCAATCAACAGATCGTACGGTTTGGTCGGACGGCCCTTCGCGTCGAGAGCGGCCTTGAGTTCCGCAAAGTGACGGGCTGCCGATTGTGGGAAGGGGTCGACCTGGATCAACGCCGTCACGTCTTCGAGCGCCGACCGGTTCTGCTCTCGATGGCGACTCTTCTCGGCGCCGTATTCCAGCTCTGCCAGGGTGATTGCCGACATGCGCACCTCACCGGGAGACCGACCCGAAATTCGACGAGCGATTCGCTCGAACCCTACGGACCGATTGATGAAATAGATGAGGGTGTTGGTGTCGAGCAGCCAGATCATCGGAACCAGATCATCGGAAGTCGCGGTCCTGGTCCTCGTCCTGATCACGGCGCATCGTGCCCTTGAACCGGGCCACCGCAGCGAGTGCGTCTGCGTAGCTGAGCTTCGTTGGGCGAAGAATGACGACCCGACCAACCCTCGAGATCTCGACCTCAGTGCCCTCGAGCCGAAACTCCTTGGGCAACCGAACGGCCTGACTGTTTCCATGCTTGAAGATGCGGGCGACGGTCATGATACGAAAAGTATATACGCCGGCACCAACGCACGCCACGCCCGGCCCTACTGCGCCGACTCGGCCGCCGCCGACCTGACCTTCGGTTCCACCGGCAACGCATCGAGCGCCAACGCCACCTCGAACCACCGCATGTGCACCCGCCACAGGCGGTCGGCCGAGACCGTCATCGCGTCGAGCAGTCGGCGCATGCGCTCGGCCAGGGCAGGCGGCAGCTTTTCCCCGTGCCGCTGGTACAGCGTCGCCTGCAGCCACACCGTGTCGACCTGCTCTTCCGACAGCGCCGTGCCAGTGCGAGCGGCGAACTGGTCGGCATGCGCGACCGCGGTCTCGGCCCACGAGCGCTGACTGAGCTCTCCGAGCCGGGCCTCGGTCAACGCCAGGGCCTTGAGCTCGTCGTCGCGGTCGTCTTCCTTGAACGTCGCCGCCAGCAACCCGTGAGCGTGCTCGAGCGCCGTCGCCGCTTCGGCGGTGTGCCCCAGGGCCTGCTGCGCGTTGGCCCGCAGACCCGCCGAGATGAGCTGGTACGAGCGCGTCGACCGCTCGACCGTCTGGTGCGGCAACCGCAGCTCGGCCTTCGCGAACCCCTGGTCGAACGCGTCGAGGTCGGCCAGCGCGCGCTCGGGCGCCTTCGCTCCCAGCGCCGCCGCGGCCCGCGCCAACCGCGCGACCAGCAGGTTGCGGCCCTGCAGCGAGGGAATGGCCTCGTCGTACAGCGCCAGCGCCCGCTCGTACTTGTCGGCCGCCAGGTTGATGAGCGCCGCGCGGTCGAGCGCCAGCACGTGCCACTGCGCCAGCTTGGGCGACTTGGTGGTCATGGCCAGCCCTTCCTCGACCGTCTCTACGGCCTCGGGCATTCGGCCCACGTGCAGCAACGCGCGCGCCCGGCCCAACTGCACCGCCAGGCCCGAGCCATTGTCGATGAAGGGAAACTTCTCGCGCTCGTCCAACTGCGCCAGCGCCAGGCGATAGTTCCCCACTTCCAACTGCAGCAGCCCCGCCTGCCCCAGCACCATCGCCGTCTGCCGGGGCGTGCCGCGGGTGATGCGCAGCGCCGTCAGGTAGTTCGCGTTGGCGTGCTCGGCCTGGTCCAAGTGCCATTCGGCCAGGTAGTCCTCGTGGCGCAGCGCGCCCGACAGCGCCTGCCCCAGGCGGTGACCACGCAGCTCGCGCCATTCCGACTTGAGCAGGGCGAAGCACTGCTCGCGCACCTTCTTCTGCTCGGCCGCGCCGAGGTCGGGCAACGAGCGCAGCAGCACCCAGGCCTGCCCGTACGCGCGCAGCTCGGAAGCCATCGCCTGGTCGCCGGCCATCTTCGCCACCAACGCGGCGGGCTTCATGCCGGCCTTCAGGTGCAGGTCGAGCGCGCCCACCAGCGCCTCGAGCGATCGCGTTTCCCGGGCCACCGACTCGAAGTCTTCGAGCGCCGCGTCGTACTCGCCCTTCGCGCGGTGCGAATACGCACGCCCCAGCACCACGGCCGCGAACTGCTGCTCGACGCGCAGGCGGTCGCTGCTCGAGAGCGGGAAGTCGACGATGGCGTCGCGCACCAGCGCCTCGAGCAGGTCCATCGCGCCCAGGTCGGACGCGCGTTCGGTCGACTCGAGCAGAATCGCCTTCTTGCGATCGGGCCGGGTCTGCGCCCTGGTCAGCGCGCGCAACGCCTCAAGCGCGCCGGGCGCCTCGGGCCCGCGAATGATCATCAACGCGCGCTGCAGCTCGAGGGCGAACCGGGCCTCCGAGCCTTCGGACGATTGCTCCAGTTCCCGCGCCACCAGCGCTTCCTTCTCGGCCCAGGGCTTGCCGCGAATCAGGCTGTGCGCCCAGGCCCGCGCGTACTCGAGCTGCACCTCGGGTTTGCGCGAGGCCGCGAGCAGGGTGCGCAACGCGGCCTGCAACGCCGGCTCGTCGTCGAGCGTGCGGAAGAGCGCGTCGGCGCGGTCGGCGTACAGCTCGAGCACCGCGCGAGGCGTCTTCTGGTCGATGACCGCGGCCTGCAGCGAGGCCCGGCTGGCGCCGAAGTCACCCGCCAACTGCCAGGCCTCGCTCTCGACGACCTTCGAGAGGGCGCGCGCGGCCGACGAGTCGTGCTCGCCCGGCGTCAGCAGCGCGCGGGTCGCGCCCAACAGATCGCCCCACCCCGTCACCACCCGCCCCTTGGCGCGGAAGACCTTGCCCTCGCGCAGCGCCACCAGCGCCTGCAACGGCCGCGACACGCCGGCGGTCTCGGGGTCTTCCAGCTCACCCACCCGCTTCGCGTAGAAGCGCGCGGCGCCGAAGTCCTCGAGTTCCAGGTGCAGCCGCACCATGCGAACCATGGCCCGATGGCGCGACGAGAGTGACGGCTCGCTCTCGAGCACCCGGTGGAAGAGCAGCAGTTGCTGCTCTTGCGCGGGCGCGAGTTCGACCTCGGCCTTCAGGCGATCGGGCTTCCACCCGCGCGGCACCACGCCGTCCATCGGCAGCTCGTAGACGTCGACGTTGTCCTTCTGCGAGCAACTGGCGACCAGCATCGACGCCGAGGGCGCGGGGTACTGGCAGTTCCACGTGCCGTCGGACAACTGCTCGGGCGTGGTGGTGGCCAGCCTGGCGACCGCGTCGTCCTTCGTGCCGTCGAAGGCCACGCGGAAGATGACGCCGTGGTCGAGCGCATCGACCTGGCCGTCGCCGTCGGAGTCGTGCACGAACTGGGTGAAGTACAGCCACCTGCCGTCGTGCGAGAACATGGGCTGCGCGGTGACGCCCGGGGCATCGATGGTGAGGGCGACTGGAGCGGCGCCAGGTCGGTCGAGCCGCACCGCCTCGAGGTGTGCGCTGGCGCTGGCCGCGAAGCCCGGGCCCACCTGTTCGGAATAGCGCGAGACCGGTACGTAGATGAGCCAACGCCCGTCGGGCGAGAAGGCCGGGCTCACCAGGTTTCGCCAGGGCAGCGGCGTGGCGGTGAGGCTGGAGCCGAGCGTGACCTTCAGCGAGCGCAGGTCACCCTGAATCGTGTCGCGCACCACCAGGCCCAGGGTGGTGGCATTCATCCATTCCGCCTGCAGCGCGCCGACCGGCGTCTCGAGGCACACCCGCGGCTCGCCCTTCGGCAGCGTGCGCACGCACAACTGCCCCGTGGCGTGGTCGCCCAGCGACACGTACGCCAGGTGCTTGCCGTCGGGGCTGACGCGCGGCCAGGTCACGTCGGCGTTCTCGTCGAACAGCACGCGGGGCCGACCACCGGGCGGTTCCTCGAAGGCGACCTCGCTCGAGGTGTGCAGGGTCGACAGGTAATAGAGCTGCCCCGCGTCGGGCGTCAGTTGGCCCAGCAACTGGTCCGCCAGGCCCACGGTCAGGCGGTTGGGCGCGGCGATGCCCTCGGCGCGCTCTTCCCCTGCCGAGGCGACGAGCGCCAGGGTCACCACCAGCGCCAGCAGCAGCCGCTTCAGCACGAGCGCGGCTCCCACGTGCCGTCGGCCTTCTGCACCCAGCCCCCACACACCACGCCCTGCCGATGGGTGGTGACCCACGACTGGCGAACTTCGTCGAGCGTGGCCTTCGGGCGCTCCTTCTTGAGCCATTCCCACAACTGCCCGCGGGCGCGGTTGGTGCTCTCGACCATGCGGGCCAGCGCGTCGTGGTCGACGGCGCCGCGACAGTCCCTGGTGGTCTCGACCAGCAGCCCGTCCTTCCCTTCGCCCACGCAGCGCTGGCGCAGCAGCCGGTCCAGCCGGTCCATTCTGGTCGAATCAGGGTCTTCGAGCGTGTCGGGCGCCTTGAGCCCCAACGCGTCCAATTCCTCGTTGGTCAGCGGCAGCGGGCGCGGCGCGATGCCGGCGCGGGTGAGCTTGAGCTCGAGTTCTTCGAAGCTGCCGCCCGCCTGTTCTTCGAGCGCGGTGACGCGGTCGGTGACCACGATTTCCGACATCTTCAGGCAACTGGAACCCGAGGCCAGCAGCGCGGCGAGCAGAACGCGATTCATGAGCCATCTCCCTCGTCGTCCTTCGAGAACACGTAGCGGTCGACCAGCGACTCCACGGGAATGCCGCGCAGCTCGTCCAACTGCACCAGGCTGGCCGCGCCTCCGAAGGTGACGCGCATGTTGGCGAAGCCGTGGTTGAACACGATGTGCAGGCGGTCGGGGTAACCGATGGCCAGCACCGCGCGAATGCGGTTGCTCGACGCCGAGGTGTGATGCGGGTCCTGCAGGTCGAGCAGGCGCTGCAACTGCCGCCCGCTCAACTGCAACACCTCGGCACGCCCGTCGATGCTGTGTTCCTTGAGCGAGAGCGCGAGCGCCGCGTTGCCGCTGAACACGTCACCTTCTTCCGACGTGATGCCGGTGGCGCGCACGTTGGCCCGCACCTTGGGGTTCTGCTCGTTCATGTCGACCACCAGCTCGCCGGTGACCGAGCCCTGGAGCACGCCCGCCTCGAGCTGGCTGACGTACAGCACGCTCTGCGCCAACTGCACGTTGGCCGCGAACGGCGCCACGGTGACCATGGGCGTGGTCAGCGACTTCATGGTCAGGAAGCTCTGGTCCTTGAGGAGCGGGTGCTGGTCCTGGAAGCGCAGCAGCGCGTACGGGTTCACCCGGGCCGAGCGCACCAGGTGCACGCCCTGGTCGTCGGACACCACGTCGACCGAGAAGGGCAGTTCGCCCTGTACGCCCTGCGCGATGGTGGTGCCCGCCTTGAGGTCGGCCCCCGAGAGCAGGAGGCTGCCGGACAGGTTGAAGGCGTGCAGGTCGCCCGAGTGGACGCCCAGCTTGAGCACCGCGCTCCCCTTGCCCTCGAACTTCTTCGGGTCGCGCCAGGCCCGCGCCAGGTCCTGGGTCAACTGCACCTGCAGCGACGCCTTGGCATGCGTGGGGTCGGGAGCCACCGCGCCCTCGAGCCACAGCGCGGTGCCGGCGGCCTCGTTGGTCAGCGTCGAGCGCGCCAGGGTGATGAGCCCGGTCTCGTCGCGCGTGCCCGACGCCGCCAGGCGCAGCCCACCCACCGGGTAATCGGGCGCGAAGTCCTGCTCGACCTGACCGATGCTGAGGCCCACCTTGCCGCTCGCCTCGCGCGACTCGTGCTGCAGTTGGCCCTCGACGGTGAGGGTCACCTGGTTCAACGTCGCGGTCTTCTCGGACAGCGCGACCTCGACCTGGTTCGACTTCGCGGTGGCCTGCAGGTGCAACCCCTGCTCGGTGGTGTCCACCTTCGCGGTCAGCGAGAGCGACGCGAGGTCCACCGAGCGCTCGCCCTGTTCCCACGAGAGCCCGGCGAGCTCGGCGGTGGCCGACCCCTGCAGCGTGCGGTCGGCGCGATCGGGGTCGACGCTGCCAGCGGCGGTGACGTGGCCTTCGAGCGAGGTGACGTCGACGCCGGTGCCTGCCACCAACGGCGCCAGCGCCGCCAGGCGGGCGAGGTTCAGGTTCGCGCTCAACGCCAGGCGGTGCTCGGCCGTGCGCCCCTCGAGCGAGAGCTGCCCCTTGACCTGCGGGCCCTGCCCGGTCGCGTCGATGGTGGCGTGCACGGTGGGCGCGGCGCGGTCGACGTCGAAGGTGGCGGCGAGCTGCTCGTCACCCAGCTCGACCTGGCCCATGGCGCAGTGGCCGCAACGCAGCGCGAGCGTACCGGCGTGGGTGCGGGTGGTGCCCTTCGCGTCGAGTGAAAGCGCGAGCGTGGGCGCGAGCAGTCGGCCCTTCGGCGAGTCGGCCTCGAGCCCCTTGAGTTCGAGCGTGGTCAGGTGCGTGACGTGCGGCAGCCCGGTCAGCAACCCGTCGGCGTCGAGCGCGGTGGTGAGCGTGGCCGAGGTGCCCTTCCACCCGACCGACCAGCCAGCGGGCAGCGCCACGAACGGAGCGACGGGCGTGAGCGTGGGTGAGGTCAGCGTGGCGTCGACGTGCGCGCCGCCCTTCGAGGTGCGGTTGGCCTCGAGCGTGAGCGCCAGCTCGCCGGCGGTCAGCTTCGCCGACACCACGCCCGACTCCGAGGCCGGCGCCACCTTGTGCACCTTCGCCTCGAGCGCGAGCGGGCCATCGAACCAGAGGCGGCCATCGCCACCGGTCAGGTGCAGGGGCGAATCGAGCTTGACGTTGGCGGCGTAGACCGGGTGCCCGTCGAGTTCGGTGTCGAGCGCCAGGTGCAGTTGCTCGAGCACCGCCTTGAGCGAGGGCGTGGCGTAGGTGACCCCACGGAGCGTGGTGTCGAGCTCGATGGAGCCGGTGAGGGGCGCCTCGCCACCCACGTACTTCAGCCCCTCGCCCTTCGCGGTGAGCTCGACCGAGCCGACCTTCGCCCCCGAGACCGCGAGCTGGGTCACGCCGAGGTCGGCAGCGCCCTTCCACCCCTTCGCGCCTTCGGTGGCACTGCCCTCGAGCGTCACGGCGTCGAGCGTCGCGCCGCTGGCCGACACGCCGCGCAGGTGCGACGAGAACGAGAGCGCGTGCTGGCCCTTCTGATCGAAGAGTCGGGCGGTGATGGTCGCGTGCCCGAGCTCGGCCTGCGGGCGCCAGGCGACGGTGGAAGCGTCGGCGGTCAGCGACAGCGAGCCTGCAGGCCGCAGCACGAGGGTTGGCGCCGCCTGCACGTCCTTCACGTTGAGCTCGGCCGAGCCGCCCTCGAGCTGCACCGGCACCCCGAAGACCGCCGCGTCGCGCGCCAGGGGAGGCAGCGCCAGCTTCGCCACCAACGAGGGCACCAGCACCACCCCGTCGTCGAGCAGCTCGACCCGGCCTTCGACGGTGGCGGCATCATCGAGCACCTGCCCACGGGTGAGCGCCAGGTGCACCACGTTCGCGGGCGCATCGAAGGTGGCTGCCGCCTCGAAGGTGGCGAGGTGTTCGAGCTTCAGCGTGGGCTCGAAGGTCTGCGACTTCACGCTCGACTCCACCTGCAGCGCGACGCCCTTCGCGGTCGGGTCGGCGGTGACGAGCAGCGCCAGCGCGGCATGTTGCGACTTCGCTTCGAGCGCCAGCGGTTGGCCGCTCACCTGGGCCTTCCACCCCGACATCGACAGCGAGGCGCCAGACACCGACGCGCGATCGACCACCTTGCCGCCATCGACCTTCTGCCAGCCGCCCTTGACCTCGAGCACCGCCAGGGTGGTGACGAAGGGCGCGCCGGCGAAGAGCGCCGAGAGGGTGTGCGACAGTCCGGGGCCCGGCTTTGGCGGCGGCGCGTGGGGGTCTGGGGGAAAGAGCAGCGAAAGGCTGGCGCCGCGCTGCACGTCGTCGACCACCTGCACCTCGACCGAGGTGATGGTCAGCGTGTCGAGGAACGGCCGTTCGCCCTTCGCCAACCGGCCTGGGGTCCACGTGGCTTCGAGGTGGGCGACCTTCAGGAACTCCGGCGCGGTCGAGCGCAAGGCTTCGGGGGAGTGCACCACCAGCCCCTCGAGCACCACCCCGCCCGTGGTCAGCGAGAGCTGCGACCAGTCGACGTCGAGCCCCGAGGCCGCCTTCACCTCGCGCTGGAGACGCGGCTTGAGCCAGGGCGCATCGAGACTCGAAAGCACCCAGGCCACTGCGCCCACGCCGAGGAGCAGCACGCCGGTCGTGGCGAGCAGCATTCGCCCGGCCCATTTCCGCCACCGCGGTACTGTTCTCGGCTCACTGGTCGCCATGCGGCTCGTGGGCGGAATAGCCGCGAACGGCGCAGCGGGGCAAGCGTGCCGACGGTTACTTCGACCAGCTCGAGAGCGCCTGGTTGCGCGCGTCTCGAACCAGTTGCGCCGCCTTCACGGTGGGCGCGTCGTCGATGAACGACCCCTCGGCGAGCCCTCCGGCGTGCAGCCACATCTCGAGCGGCGTGGCCTGGGCGACCGCCATCGCGCCAGCGAGCGGAATCTGCAGGTTGTCGACCCAGCCGCCATTCTGGTGGAACGCGGTCGGGTGCAGGGCGATGAAGCGATCGTACAGCGCCATGCCCTTGTTGGTGCCGGGGTCGGCGAAGTGCTGCAGCACGGCCGCGTGCAAGGTCAGCCGCATCGACTCGCTGTAGGCGCGGGTCTTCGGGTCGTACTTCGGCTCGGCGGCGGCGAACTGGCGCTGCACCTTCGCCATGTCCTTCCAGTCGCCAGCGTGCTGCGGGTCGTGGCGCGCCATCACGTCGTAGAAGTCGGGCTGCCCGAGGTGGGTGAGCAGCTCGTCGACCGCCGCCTGCCGGCCTGGCGCGACGTGGCCCTCGAGCGCGGAGGTGAGCGAGCGCTTGAGCGCGCTGGTGACCTGCGCCTGCTTGTTGGCGGGCACGGTGGTGAAGACCGCGTGGGGGCAGTTGGCCGTCACCCGCGAGCCGCGCAGACGCGCTTCGAAGCTGGTGAGCGGGTTGGGCTGGCTGGCGCGGGGAGCCGTTCGCTTGACGTCCATTCGAGCGAGCCTACTCCATCACGCCGTCGTAGCGCTGCTCGAGACGGTCCTGCTGCCGCCGGGTGCGCTGGTGGGCGAGGTCGACGTTGGGCAGGGCCAGCTTGAGCTCGCGCGAGGCTTCCTTCGACAGCACGTTGCGGCGCAGCAGCAGCTTGTCCAGGTGGGCGAAGGACGCGCGCTGCGCGATGAGCCCCGTCACCTCGTCGTCACCCAGGCCATTGCCCGACAGGTCGACCACCTTCAGCTTCGGCAGCATCGGTGCCAGGGACACCGCGTCGAGCGCACGCGGCCCCAGCCCGCACAAGCCCAGGCGGGTCAGGTTCGGAAACCGCTGGCCATGGAGCACCTGCGCGAAGTCGGCCGGCGTGATGGAAGGGCTGTGGGGAAAATCGAGCACCAGCGAGGTCAGCGCGGGCAGCTTCCACGCCAGCAGCTCGGCGACCAGCCCCTGCTCGACGTGTTGCACGTGCAGCTCGAGCGACTGAAGCTTCGTCAGCGTGGGCAGCTCGAGCCGCCGCAGGTTCGCGCGCACCGACAACGCGCGCAGCGTGGCCACCTTGCCGGTCAGCGGCGCGAGCGAGCGCAGGTCGGGCCACAGGTCGAGTTCGGTGGCCTCCTCGAGCCACTCCTCCTCGTCCCAGCGCGCGACGCTCGAGAGCGCGGTCGAGTCCGAGAAGTCACCCAGCACCAACGCGTCGAGGTACTTCGGCCAGACCTGGTGGCGCAGCAATTCGACGATGGGCTCATAGGTGCAGTCGGAGCCGGGCTCGGGCCAGCCCACCGCCAGCACCCGCAGAAAGCGCGCCGATTCGTGCGCCAGCAACACCGGCAACAGGTCTTCGACCGGCACCTGCGAGTCGTCGTCGTCGCCAGCCGACCAGTCCGAGGCCTCGCGAGGGTCGCAGAAGAGCCCGGCGGCGTGGAGGTAGCCGTTGCGCCAGTCCAGGTCCAACTGCTCGCCGTGCCCGGACAGCGCACCGAGGAACGTGTCTTCGTGCGAGGCCACGAAGGCCAGCGTTCGCTTCTTCGCGTCGCGCTTCTTGCCCAACGAATGCTGCAGGGCGATGAGCTCGCCGCGCGGGTCGCCTTCGGCCTGCAAGCGATCGGCGAACACCGCCCACTGCGCCTGGTCGCCCGCCACCAGCGCCGCCTCGAAGTCGGTGACGGTGGGCGTCTCGACGATCTCGACCCAGTCGTTCTCGAGCCGGCTCTTCACCAGCCGCTCGGCCTCGCGCTTCGCTTCCGCGGCGTTGCGGTACGACTCTTCCTTCTCGTCGGGGAAGGCGCGGCTGCCCACCCGGCCCGAGCGAAAGGTCAGCTCGGCGCCCATCTGCTCGATTTCCCAGAACCGGTGAACCGGCGTCTTCTGTTCGAAGCGGCGCATCGCGTGCCGTCATGACACCCGAGCGCACCAATGGGTGCAATCACGTCGCACACGCGCAGCGCCGGGGTAGGCTGGAACGCGTGCGACCGACCCGAGCGTTGACGGCCCTGGCGACCCTCATGCTCTCCTGCGGCGCCTTGATGCCCGTGACCCCGCCCCCAGACGCGGGCCCCGACGGGGGCATCTGCGATGGCGGGCTGTGTCCTCCCGAGCAGATCACCGGCGAACTGCTGGACGTATGGGACCTGGCCAGCGACGACACGAACCTCTACTGGCTCGACAATGGCAACGAGAACGCCGGCCTCTTCGGCCAACTGGTGCGGCAGTCGAAGTCGGTGGTGTGCCTGAAGGCTGACGCAGGCTGCTCGACCGACCTCACG
>CAIWFK010000345.1 GCA_903911905.1 uncultured Myxococcales bacterium | reverse complement strand
GACCGACTCGGGCGCGAGCCACGCAGTCGAGCCCTCTTCGTCTTCTTCGGGAAACGGCACGCGGCCATCAAGGTCGTCTTCTTCGACGGCTCGGGGCTGTGCCTCTTCTACAAGCGCCTCGACCGGGGCAACTTCGCGGTGCTCGAGCCGCGGGGCGACAGTCGGTGCGTGCAGCTGACAGAAGCTGAGTTGGACGCCCTGCTGTCGGGGCTGACGCTCGAGGCTGCGCCGAGAAAAGTGACGCGACGAGTGCACTGACGGGTTGCGGGTGCGCCGAGAATGGCTAGATGAATGCCCGTGCCCGCGAGCGAGCCATCGACGGAGTTGACGCTCGCGCAGGCGCGCATCGCCGCGCTCGAGGCCGAACTGCAGGCCGCCCGCGCCGAGCGAGACCAGGCTGCTGCTGAGGCGGCCGCAGAGCACCAGCGACTGACCGCGGAACGAGACACGCTTCGCGAGGCGTACACGGCGGTGAAGCTGGAGCTCGAGCTGCTGAAGAAGCGTCTCTTCGTGGCGAAGGCCGAGCGCGTCGACGTCGCCCAACTGGAGCTTGAATTCGCGGCGAAGCTGGCCGAACTCGACGCCCTGGCGAAGCGGCTCGAGCCGATGCCCGAGTCGGTGATGCCGTCGTTTCCGGGCGGCGCTGCGAAGGGCCCGAAGCGGCCGCCGGGCCGCAGGGACTTCAGCGAAGTCGACTTGCCCGAGGAGTCGGTGGTGCTGGTCGACGCGGCCCTCGAGGGCAAGGTGCCGCGCAGCGGCTTTGAGGTCAGCTACCAGCTGAAGTGGCGGCGCGGCAGCATGGTGAGGCTGAAGGTGATGCGGGCGAAGTACCGCGAAGTCGTCGAGGGGGTCGACGGCGAGAAGACGCACACCGCGGAACGTCCGCCCGAAATTCTCCCGCGCAGCCTGGCGACGCCGTCACTGGTGGCGAGGCTGGCCATCGAGAAGTACCTCAACGGCATGCCGCTGCACCGCCTCGAGGCGGCCTGGCTGCGCGACGGCATCACCATCGACCGAGGCACCATGAGTCGGTGGCTGGGCGACGTGGGCGCCTTGCTGCGGGACACCGTCGTGGCCGTGGCGAAGCAGTACGCGGTGCGCACCAGCTTCTGCTGCAGCACCGACGCGACGGGCGTGCACGTGCAGCCGCTCAAGGGAGACATGAAGAAGAAGCAGCCCTGCCGGCGCGGGCACTTCTTCGTGCAGCTCTTCGACAAGGCGCACGCCTTCTTCGAGTACGTGCCGCGCGAGACGAGCGACGCCGTGAAGGAGCTGATGGCCGGCTTCCGCGGCTACGTGCAGGCCGACGCGAAGAGCGTCTACGACGTCCTGTACCGCGCCAGCGACGGGGACGAAGACGACGAGTGTGACGGCACTTGCATAGAGGTCGGCTGTTGGGCCCACGCGAGGCGCAAGTACTGGGAGGCCGCCATCGCGGGGAGTGAGGTCGCCCGCGAGGCGCTCTTGCGCATCCAGCGCATCTTTGAGGCCGACGAGAAACTGAAGGGGCTCGAGCCCGACGTGCGCAAACGCCTGCGCGACGAGCGCGTGCGCCCATACGTCGAGGCCTTCTTCGAGTGGGCGCGGCCAGAGCATCAGAAGGTGAAGGGCGGGGAGTGGGCCGCTCTCGTCGGCGCTCGGCTACTCCATCAACCAGGAGGCTGCGCTCAAGCGCTTCCTCGACGATGGCCGGCTGTCGCTCGACAACAACGCCTCGGAGCGCGCGCTGCGCACCATCGCGACGGGTCGCAAGGCGTGGCTCTTCGTCGGCAGCGACGACGCGGCGCAGTCGGCCGGCGCCTTCTTCAGCCTCATCGCGTCGTGCAAGCTGCACGGCCTCGAGCCCGAGGCCTACCTGCGCGACTTGCTGCGCGTCCTGCCGCACTGGACGAAGGACAGGCACCTCAAGCTGGCACCGCTCAACTTCGCTGCCACGCGCGCTCGCCTCGCGACCGCCGCGAACCTCAGCTCGCGATCAAGCACCGGTCCGTGCAGCGGTACTTATGACGGGCGCATCGAGGGCACGTGCGCAAGACACGAAGGTGAATGCCCTCTCGTGACTACGTTCCTCTATGAGCTCGCGATCGCGCGCGGTGATGGCGGCACACGACTGCTCAAGCGCCTAGCGAAGCGAACGTCCTCGTGCCCTTACGACTTCGGTCTCGAAGCCCTGCACCTAGGTAAGGGCGCGTTCAGTCGTTATTGAGGTCCTTGAGTCGTGCCGTGGCCAGGTCACTTCCGCCTTTTGCTGCCAATCGCAGCCACTTCAGTGCAGAACGGAAGTCAATAGGCACAAGAATTCCGTCAATCAAAGCGTCCGCGATCCGAAGCATCGCTTCTTCGCGGTCCATGACCGACGCAGCGTCGCGTCCCCGCTTGGGACGCGCTACCTGCTCGAAATGCTTAAGCGCAAGCTTTGAGTTTCGTCTCGTGCCAACCCCAAACAGTTCGGCCTTCGCTACCTGCAAGAGGGCAGTGTCAGACCCACCTGACGCAAGCACCCTAAAGATGCGAAACGCCTGTGCATGGCGACCCATCCGGCGCAAGTCGATTGCCGCGTTATTACCACCAGTCGGGTCGCCCAATCGCCAAGCGCGCCGGTTGAGCGCAAGCGATCGACGGGTGTCGCCACGGTCTGCAAAATCATTAGCTAGAGCGACCAAACCTGCTGCCGCACCTAGTCGGGCGGCATTTTGAAAGCACGCCCTTGCACGCCTCGCATGAGGCGACATCAGAAGTCGTCCCGACTTGCTCCTCACTCCGTCGCGAAAGTACATTCCAAGCTTAACCCAAGCCTCCGCATCGCCACGCTTGGCTCGAGAGCGCAAGTCATTAATTGTATTCATTTAAATATCGGCCGAATGGTTGTGTCCGATTTCATTGTTAGTCGCCTGACGACTATCGACCCTTTGAGTTCCAGTACTCATCAAACCCCGGCGGCTTTGGCTTACTCACGTCTTTTCCTGTATGCGGGTGCTTGTAGATGACCTTTGTCGGGTCCTTGGGGTCGGGCCGCATTTTCTTATACGGGTTCCCTGTTCCATCTGGCTTTGCAGTTTGTCCGCGCTCACCCTTACCCTGGCTAAGCAGATCGGTTGGAACAACCGGCCCCGGAGTTACAGTTGTGGGAGTTGTCACGGGGTAAGGCGTTGTTGGGACGGTAGAGGGTGAGTCGGGAACGGTCGATCCACATGTATTGCCACACCCCCCACATTCACACCTCTGTCCGACATTGCCCGGCAATAGAACCGTAACGACAACAGCAAGAGGTGCCTCAGAAATTGCGCTTGCAGCTGAGGCTGCAAAGCCTCGCGCTAGCGCAAGATTCGAGGTTGCTGCTCCTTCGAGGCTCGCCCAAGTACTTCCACCTGAGTCCATTATTGCGGACCAAGCAGCCACAAGCGAGCCCGGACCATCTGCCGTTCCGCCCTCTTGACCCAGTCGGTCACTAACAATCAAGGGGTTGGCGACTGCATAGCCATATGGCCCTTCCAGCGTACCGGCGAATGCTCGTTCGAGCGATGGCAAAATGCCGTCGGGAGCTAGATACTCGCCAGTGGAGGGATTGTAGTAGCGATTCCAGTTTTCAAACAAATCAGTCTCGGTGTCCGCGTACTGACCGGGGAAACGGAACGGCACCCATCGAGGGGTCGAAGGGTACTCGTACCGCCGATACTCAAGGCCTTTCGCAGTGGCACCCGAGTATTGGGCCGGGTCCGCGACCGCGTCGCTGCTCCAGTTGACGTTGACAAGTCCGTCCGCGGGCACGTCAAACCAGTTCGTCGTCGTCGCGTAGAGCTGGCCCGTATAGTACCCACCGGTCGTCGGCGCGACGGTGGCAGCGGTCGTCGTCACCCAGGTTTTGTCGGTGATTCCGCCGGGCGCGTTCGCGACGCCGTTTGCATTGATTTGCGAGTACTTGACTCGCGCACGCACCCGTTGGTTGCCAGTCCACGGCTGAGAGTAGCTTCCGAGGAGCGACCAACTCACCGAGGGCGTGTAGGTGGCATTCAGCACATTCGGGAAGTTCGCGACGCTGTAGGGCGAGTCTCCGCGCTTGGTGTACTCGTTGACACGACCAAAAGGGTCGTACTCGCCGATGCCGGCCAAGTACCCCGCCGAATCGATCATCGCCACCGGCTTGGGCAGGTAGTCGTTGACGATGTACGCAGTGCCGCAGGGGCGCGAGTCGTCGTTTCGGTCGCAAGCCGCCGAGGCGAGCCGATTGAAACTCGCATCCAGGCGGGTCGAAATCTGGACGACCGCCGCGCCGTTCAGCCACACGTACTCGTCGAGCGTGAGGTCAGTCCCCGTGCCGAGCGTCGTCTGCCCGCGGTCTTCGATGAGGTTGTTGCCATCGTAGAAGAACTCGTCCGACTTCCCGGAAGGGTACACCTTGAGGCGCCGCCGGCCGACCGCATCGTAAATGTACTGGTAGACCGAGCCGTTGACGTTGACCGACTTGTACACGCCGCTGAAGGCGGTGTCGGGGGTGAATTGGAGCAGGCGCCCCTGATGCGCGACTGCAACCAGCCCACCGTTCTTTCCGCCCGAGGACGTAAACGTCACGGGCAGACGCGAGTCGACCAACGTGCTCACACGGCCGACAGCATCATAGGTCAGCTGAGTCGACGCCCAGCTGTTCCACGCACTGTTGCTCGTCGAGACCCATGGCTCGACAGAGGTGAGTCGATTCCCGGTGTCATAGCGGAACGCCTCGGTGGCGGACTCCACCCCGCCAAACGAGCGCAACGAGGCTGGCGTCGTGCCTCCGCCGTAGCTGTAGGTCCGGCTCGCGAGCTGCCCACCAACTTCGTTGACCGCAAATCTCCCCGCCGAAGTCACCTTCAGCCCGAGGTCTTCGCCATAGGTGATGGTCCTCGGGTTGACGTCGGCAAGCACGCACGTCATCTCGGCCGCGAGTTGATCCGCCGACCAGGCAAACCGCCGCGAGAAGACGTTGGCACCGCCCCGTGTGACTGAGATGCGCGAGAAGCGCCCCGAGCCGTCGAGCGCCGGAGAGCCCGTTGCACACGTAGCCCCGATGGTTTCTGTCCCCGCGCGCGTGTAGGCGACCGAGACCGGAACGCTGGTTGCGAGATTGTAGCCGGCGATGGCGCCGCCGAGTCCGTACGAAATGCCGCTCAGCAGCGGAGCCGTGGCGCTGGCCTGCGTGAGCCCGGTGGAAATGGCGACGACGCGATCCTCCTGGCCCGAGCCAGGCAAACCGTAGGTGTACGAGAGCCAGCGACCGTGCGGGTACTTCATCGCCGTCAGGCGCCCGTCAGCCGAGTACACATACCGGGAGTCGGGCGTCGCATCCGAGGAGTCGGTCGAACCGACCGCGCTGCAGTTACCGGTTCCACCTCTCACGCGGCGAATGGCGGTGACTTGCCCGAGCCCGTTGTACTCGTACCAGGACGAGCCAAACGAGTCGGCCTTCAGCAGAAGGCGGCCCTTCGTATTGACGCCTGAATTCGTACACCCTGCCGGCGGGGTCGCCGCGCCGTCGTAGAACATCGAATAAAGCGACGTGAAGAGCGTGATGCCCGCGAGCTCGCTGGTCAGTCGTCCGAGCCCGTCGAAGTTGTACGCGATGATGGTGCTCGACCCCGGGTCAACGCGACTTTGCAGATGGCCAGCAGCGTCGAAGGCCTGGCGACGCGAACCGCTCATCCATTCGCCGGTGACGGTAACGGGATTCCCGAAGTCATCGAATTGGTAGGTGACGACATTCGTCGTCCCTGAGCCGCGATTGACGGTCGTGAGGTGTCCCTGCGTGTCGTAGCCAAAGCCGTAGTTGACGCCATCTGGCCCGTACTTGTTCTGCAGCCTGCCAGCTCGGTCGTACCAGAGCGACGTGCACCGACCGTCTCCCGTTGGCCAGCCGCTCGAGAAGCCATTGCAGAGCGCACTGCTCTGCGAAAAGGCGCTGCCATCAGCGATGAGTCGACCCTCTTCGTCGTACAGCTTGTTCGCCTGGTACAGCGTCAACCCGCCCGTCGTCTGGGCACGGTTCGCGACGACCCGCCCGAGTGCGTCGTAGCCCAGGGAAGAGACGGCGTGCTCGGCAGTCACGAAGGACTGCGAGTCCTGCTTCGCGAGTACACCGTTTCCAGAACCGAGAACGCCGGTCCCTCCCACGTACGTCGACGTCGTCTTCTCGACGATCGCGATGCTGCCAGCGGGTTCGACCACGCCCGTCGCGCCGACGCGAGCCACCCATTGCAGCCGCGAAGTGAGAACGCCGCCCGAGAGACAGTCTGCGGCAACGGGCGACTCCTTGACTGAGACGCGGTAGCAGTAGCGCTCCCACACGCCCGAAGGCAATCTCCTCGAGGACATTTCTCCACCCTGCGAAGGGTGGAAAAAGGAGAGCGTCTGCGCAGAAATCCCCGAGGCCGCGACTGTCTCGGACGTGAGGAGGTCGCCGGTGTAACTGCGTGACGTCGTCGTCCCGTTCGGGTCGGTCTCGAGCGTGACGTGGCCCAGCGTGTCGTAGGTATTGTAGGTCGTCGTCAGCCAGTTCACGGCCGCGCACGAGCCGCCAGTGTAGTCGGCCGCAACCTGCTTCGTCGCGACGCGGCCGCCGTTCGTTCCCCACGGGTAGTACGAAAAGCGAGCGAGCGGAACCGGCGAGCCGGCCACGTCGCAATCGGTTGACCCAGGCCCCGCCACCCAACACGGACCGTGGACTTCGACCACGCGATCCAACGGGTCTGCAGCGCCGCCAGAGCAAGCGTTGTTGTTGAAGTAGAAGGTCCCGATGTACTTGAGCGAGGTGACGCCAGCGACGCTTGCCGTAAAGCCGCTGCGGATCACCGAGACCGGACGCTTGTTCTCATCGTAGACCCAGCTCACCGTTGTCGCGGCAGGGGGACTCAGTACCGACGTCATCGAAACCGTACTGACCACCTGGTCCTGAAGATGATGCATATTGTTCAGGTAGTTGTACGTGGCGTTCACTGTCCGAAGCGCGCCCGTTCCGTTGCAGTCAGTTGCGCCGTACGAGCGGGAGTTCACCTCGGTGTCACGGAAGCTGAAGACGCTCGAGCAGCTTGGGTCGCTGGGGCCACATACCGCACGCGCTGACGTGGTCGTGTACACACCCTGGCTGTCCATCTTGCAGGTGTCGGTCGGCGTTGGCAGGGTTCCGTTGGGGCTCCAGGTTCGAACCGTCGAGCGGACCGAGCTGCACGCGGCGCACGACTCCTGAATCTTGGTGACGAACCCGTACGCGGAGTCCCGGGTGATGACCCGCGTAACACTGTCACCAGAGGGCGTGGCCTCGGTAGCGGTATTCGAAATATCAACCCCGTTCGGGCAAGTGCTCTGGCCGCCGTAAGCGGGGGAATAGACGTAACTGCCTACGAGGTTGTTCTCACTCGAGGTCGAGTAGAACTGCTGGCTGCCGCACACGGGGGCATTCGTGATGGTCTTCGACGTGACCCGCAACACCTCCGCCGCACCAAGCGCACCGCGGTCGACGTTGAAAGTCGTACGTGCCGCTGATGAATACGGCGAATAGGTCTTCGACGTGCGCGACGAATAGTTGTCAGCTCTCGAGAGTACGTTGTTCGAGTCGTAGGTATAGACGACCAATGGCGACCCGCTCGCTGAATCCGAAACCGAGACGACGTGAGATGGGTTCGTCATGCTCCAAGTCACAGTAAGGTCGATGCCGCCCACGCAGTGGATGGCGGTCATCTTCCAGCTGGTGGCGTTGGGGTATTCGAAGGTGCAGATGGGCTGGCCAAGGTCGGCCACGCTTGCTGGCGTCGCCGTCATCGCGTAGTAATCTGGGTAGATTGCTTTGAGCCGGTAGAGGGCATACGAGTGTGTCCCCGGCATGTTGCCCACGACTGGGTTGTAGTTTCGTGTTCCAGTCTGAACGAACTCGAACTCTGTCTTTCCGGCCCCAGGCTTTACGAGAATCAGGTCGGTGGAGAACTGATTCGGAGCTGCAGTCCTGATGATTCTCGCGCTCGTTGTCGTCGCCGGCATTACGTTTGGCGGCGTCGTGTAGACGTCCAGCATGTTGCCAGAGTTGTACAGGTCGCCAGAGGTATCCCGAATGTCAACTGAACGCCCGCCGTTCGGTGAACCGGTAACCTGCCCCACCGCCCACAGGTATTCTTCTGCGTAGGCCGACAGCGAACTCCACCAATACTGGGTCCCCTGAAAGATGTTGTTCACTCCGGGGACGGCGACTCCGCCATCTGGGCCAAGGTCGCCGGGGAGCGTCGTGTCGTATCCAAACCACGAACTGAGAATCATCGAATTCTTCCAGGTGTTCGATGACGAGAAACTGCGCTCCAACGAAAAGTCGCCGAGCGCCGTGTGAATCGTGAGGTCCGACTCGGAGTGACTTACCGACAGATCCGTCACCCGGACGGGGTCGCCGATGGTCGAAGGCCCACCCGCTTCTGGCTTCAACGCCGAATTAGCGTTGGGGTCTCGCGTCTCACCCGGCGCCGCCTGCGCGAACGCACCGCTGCTCACCACCGCCACCACCAATGCCACGAGCCTCAAGGCGTCACCCCTCCGTCAACGATGATCGCCGGAGTGCAGATTCGCCCATGAGGGCCCGGCATTGCCTCCACACAGGTCCAGAGCGCGGACGGACAGTCGGCGCCCGACTTGCACTCCTTGCTGCAGTAGTAGCGGGTGTGCCTCCCATGCTGATCAAGCTGCCCGCCTGACGTGACGAACGAGGGGCGCGAGAGTGAGGTCCATCGCGTCGTCGAAGCGATCGCTGAGGGCGAG
>CAIWFK010000344.1 GCA_903911905.1 uncultured Myxococcales bacterium | reverse complement strand
GGTGTCGGTGAAGCCCGTGGCCGACACGAAGGTCTCTCGCGCCGCGCCCTGGCCCCAGGTCACCACCAGCTCGTCGGGGTCGAGCGCGCCGTTGGCGTTGGTGTCGGCGCGCCAGAAGAGCGGCGCGAAGTGCTCCTGCGCGCGCAGGTTGAAGTCCGAACGCGACAGGGCGTCGAAGCGCGCCGGCCGCGTGGGCCTGGTCGACGGCACCGACGCGTCGACGGCCGTGGGCCCGCCGTTGCGCTCACACGCACACATCATCGTCACCACCACCAGCGCTGCTCGTCGCATGGCCCGAGCGCGTAACAAAAGTCGGCACGGCTGGCCAAACCGCTGACTTCTGCCAACCGTGCGGACTCGCGCGCGAATCGCGACGGAGGTTGACGGGTCGACTCGCAGGCCCGTAGAAGTCGCCTCGCCATCAGGTGACCCACGTCGGGTCACAAGAGGGAAGCCGGTGAAATTCCGGCGCGGTCGCGCCACTGTGACTGGGAAGCCCCGCATCGAAGATGGGGCACGCCGAAGCTCGATGTCGTCGCCACTCCGACGCAGTTCTCGGGGGAAGGTGGAGCTTCGGTGGCGTTCCCAGGAGCCAGGAAACCTGCCTGACGGTGTCGTGGGAATACCCACGGCTGAGGTCCTCTCTCTTCGCGGAAGAGAGCAGAGGGCGCCAATGCGTCGTTGGGGCGTTCAGCTCGTCGTGCTGGGTCTGGCCTGTGTGGCCGCGCCCGGTCGTGCCCAGACGGCGACCCCGCTGGCGCCGGTCGACGTGGCCCTGCCCGCGAGCGACGAGCCCACCGCGTCGTCTCCCACGGTGCGTGAGCCCGGCAGCGCCGTCACCACCATCGACCTGACGCAGCGCCGGGGCGAGGTGAAGGACGCGGCCGACCACCTGGCGTCGGTGCCCGGCGTGTCGCTGCAGGACGCGGGCGGCGCCGGCCAGCGCAAGACCTTGTCGTTGAGAGGCTCGTCGTCGAACGCCGTGCTGGTGCTGCTCGACGGCGTGCCGCTGACCGCGCCCGGCCAGTCGATGGACCTGAGCCGCATTCCTGCCGCCGCGCTCGATCGCATCGAAGTGCTGCGGGGCGTGGGCAGCCGCTATGGCCCCGGCGGCATGGGCGGCGTGGTGAACCTCATTTCGCGCACGCCCGACGGTGAGCGGGCCTTCGGTGAATTGTCGTACGGCAGCTTCGACACCTCGCAGTTCGTGGTGGGCGGCGCGGCGAAGGTGGGCGAGGGCGACGTGCTGGTGCTGGGGCACGGGCTGCGCAGCGCCGGCAACTTCCCCTTCCGCTACGACGCCACGCCCGGGTTCGAGGGTGGCGCGAGCACCCTGGCGCGGGTCAACAACCAGGCCCTGGTGACCGGTGCGCTGGGGCGCTACCGCGTCAGCCTGGGCGCCACCACCCTCGACGTGTTGACCGAGGGCGGCGTCGAGGAGCGGGGCCTCGCGGGCACGGTGCAGAACCCGTCGGTCGACGCCAGCCAGCGCACCGCGCGCGGAGTGCTTTCGGCGCGCAGCACCACCACCTTCTCGCAGGGCGGCCAACTCTCGGTGCTGGGGTTCGGCCGGGTCGACGATTCGCTCATTCAAGCCACCGCGTTCGGAGAAGGTCGCTACGCGCAGCGCGAGAGCTCGGCGGGCGTCGAGGCCACGTACACCCAGTTGGTGGCCGGTCGGCATGGTCTGACCGCGCTGCTCACCGGCGGTGGCGACTGGCTGCACGAGCCCTCGGGTCGCGACCCGTCGTGGGCGCGCGGCGGCGCGATGCTGGGTGACGAGGTGTTGTTCTTCGACGGGCGGCTGTCGGTCGACGCCACCGTGCGCGTCGACGTGGCGGGGCCCTTCGTGGTGTTTTCGCCCAAGGGCAGTGCCTCGCTGCAGTTGCCCAGGGGCTTCGAGCTCAAGGCGTCGTTCGGTCAGGCCAGCCGCGCACCGTCCTTCATCGAGTTGTACGTGGTGCAGGGCACGCTCATGCCCAACCCCACGCTGCGCCCCGAGCGCTCGCTGGGCGGCGACGCGAGCGTGAGCTGGTCGAATGCGAAGTTCGCGGTGGGCGTCACGGGCTTCGGTTCGCTGACCCAGGACCTGATCAGCTACGAGTACTACCCGCCGGCGCTGGCCAAGCCCTTCAACTTCTCGGCGGCCAGCATCGCCGGGGTCGAGCTCGAAGCGCGCGCCCGGCCCACCACCTGGCTCGAGGCGTCGACCTCGTACACGTGGCTGTCGACCATGAACCTGCGCGACGACCCCCGCTATTACCTGAAGGCGCTGCCCTTCCGCCCGGCGCACCGGGTCAGCGCGCGCGTGGTGGCTGGCGTGCCGCTGGCCCAGTTCCGCGCCGAACTGCTCGCGCAGAGTGCGCAATTCACCAACCGCACCCAGACGCTGTCGCTGCCGGCGCGCGCCTTCCTCAACCTCGCCGTGACCTCGACGCCGCTGAAGAACCCCGCGCTGACCGTGGGGCTCGAGGTGAAGAACGTGCTCGACGTGCAGACGCAGGACGTCGACGGGTACCCCTTGCCGCCCCGCGCGGTGTTTTTGACCCTGGCCCTCGCCTGGGATGGAGCCACACCATGAGAGTCGTCTACGCCGTCGCCGTCGCAGGCCTTCTGTCGTTTTCCGGGTGCCCTGCGACGGGCATCGTCTGCAACGAGGGCACCATCGGGTGCAACGCGGGGTGCGTCGACCCCACCGTCGACAAGCGCAACTGCGGTGCGTGCGGCCAGTCGTGTGGTCCCGACCAGGAATGCGTGGCCAGCGCCTGCGTGTGCGGCACCGGCACGGTCGACTGCTCGGGGCAGTGCGTGGTGACCGACTCCGACACCAAGAACTGCGGCGGCTGCGGCAATACCTGCGCGTCGGGCCAGGTCTGTGAAGCGGGCGCGTGCAAGGCCTCGTGCACCATCGGCCTCAACATTCTGTGCGGCACCGCGTGCGTGACGCCGGCCAGCGACCCGCTCAACTGCGGCGGCTGTGGCCAGCAGTGCAGCTCGGGGCAGAGCTGCCGCAACGGCGCGTGCGCTTTCGACGTGGTCGCCGCCTGCTACTGGAGCGGCCAGGTGGTGGGGCTCAACGCCACCTCGCTGACGATGAGCGCGAAGGCCAGCCTCGGCACCAACCCCGCGGCGCTGGCCACCATGTCGGGCACGGTGCTGGCGGCCGACGGCCAGGACCAGTTGCTGTACCAGGCCTCGATTTCTTCGACCGGCCTGCAGTCGGTGGCGCGCGCCAACCGCACGGGCGCGGTGCCCAACCAGGTACTGGTCGATGGCACCTTCGCGTACGTGGTCAACGCCACCACCGGTTCGCTGCAGGTGCTGCAGCAGGGCGGCGACGCGGGGCAGGTGACGCTCGACGCCGGCGCGACCGGTGGCGTGGCGCTGGGCACGGTGGGCGAGCTGAACTTCGGCATGAACAGCTACCCGCAGGGCGTGGCGAAGGCGGGCGGCTCGCTGTGGGTGCCGCTGTACGGTGGCTTCGGTGCGGGCGCGGCCGACGCGGGCCAGCAGGTGGTGCAGGTCTCGCTCGCCACGCCGGGGACGCCCACCGAGACCGCGCGGGTCAGCCTCAAGTCGCTCGACCTCCACCCCTTCGACGGCGGCTCGCCCGTGGCGCGCCCGTGGGCCATCACCGCGCACGGCAACGCGGTGTACGTGGTGCTGAACAACCTGAACCCCGACACCTACGTGCCCGAAGGCCCGGGCCTGCTGGCGCGCATCGACGCGACCTCCTCGGCGCTCACCACCGTGGGGCTGGGCACTGGCTGCCTCAACCCGCAGTGGGCGGCCGAGGTCGGCGGCAAGCTGGCGGTCAGCTGCGGCGGCGTGGTGACCTACACCCCCAGTTTCACCGTCGACCGCATCGACCAGGCCGGCCTGGTGGTGCTCGACGAGCAGGACCAGGTGTTCGCCACCTGGTCGGC
>CAIWFK010000343.1 GCA_903911905.1 uncultured Myxococcales bacterium | reverse complement strand
GGTGCCGGCGGGAATGACCAGGCCCGAGCCGTCGGGCGAGGCGCGCCGCAGGGTGGGCACCACGGTCACGTTGTAGACGTCGATGTCGTAGCAGGCCCGGCCGTCGATGGTGGGCGGCGCGTCGGTGACCGAATACCCGTAGCCGCGCTCGTGCTGGAAGGCGATGTCGGCCGACAAGGGGTCGGTGTGGGCGATGACCTCGTCGACGTTGGTCAGGCCGTCGCGATCGTCGTCTTGCAGGTCTTCGGGAATGAGCGGGTTGGTGCCCTGCAGCATTTCCACCAGGTCCGACAGGCCGTCACCGTCGGTGTCGGAAATGCAGGGGTCGGTGCCCAGCACCCGTTCTTCGCAGTCGTTGAGCCGGTCCTGGTCGGTGTCCTGCGCCGAATTGCAGCCGCTGATGACGTCGAGGTTGGTGCCCGCGTCGGTGTACTGGGGCTTGAGCCCCATGCGGACCTCCACGCCGTCGCCCAACTGGTCGCCGTCGCTGTCCACGTTCAGCGGGTCGGTGCCGATGGCCAGTTCCTGCTCGTCCGACAGGCCGTCGCCGTCGCTGTCGATGAGCACCTCGCCGTTGCGCGAGAGCGTGTTGCGGTTCATCACGACCAGGCGCTTGAGCTTGAGCGCGTTCTGCAGCGACGCGTAATTGAGCGAGCCCAGGGTCTTGCCCACGTTGTCGGGAGTCGATTCGATGAGCGTGGTGCCACCGGCGCGCGCGATGGCCGCCGCTTCATAGGCCACCACCGGGTCGCGGGTGGTGTGCACGTACACCGGCTGCACGGTGACTTCGCCCGCGTTGTACATGGTGCCGATCTGCCGCAGCGACTCGGTGACCCGGCCCAGCTCGCACTCGCTGCACTGCGCCTGGCCGGTGGTGCACACGTCGCAGGTGGTGCCGCTGCTCGCGCAGTCCTGGCAGGCCTGGGTGGGAATGAAGGCGTTGCACTTGGCGTCGATGCCGGCGTTGAAGACCGGGTTGGCGCAGCTGGTGTCCTGCCCGAAGATCAGCAGCACGATGTAATAGCGGGTGCGCGCCACCGTGCCCTTGCAGCCGGTCTGCATGTCGCCGCCGATGAGGCTGCCCGCCAGGCTCAGCGGCGCGCGCAGCGAGACCGGCCCCGCTTCCTGGTAGGCGTTGTACCTGGCCAGCGCGGTCGAGAGCAGCTGCGGGTCGCGGGTGAACTGGCCCTGAAAGCCGGTGGCCACCGTGTGGTAGCCCACCACGCCGAACGAAATGTAGTCGCTGGTGAAGCTGGCCATCACGTCGTTGAGCCCGGTCACCACGTTGCCCACGGTGGTGCGGTCGAGCCCCGCGCCGTCTTCGAGCGCGTAGAGCACCTTCACCGGAAACGCCGTGCCCGCGGCCAGCGGCACGCACACGTTGCCCTTGAGCTCGGCGCGATCGGGGCCCGTCGGGCCGCCAGCGCCCGCCGCGTACAGCCCCACGTCGGTGCAGCTTCCGACCAGCAGACCCAGCGACACGAGCGAGAGCAGACGGAGCACGGCCCGCACCCTACTCCATCATTCGCGGCCCGCGTCACGCGCGGCCGCGCCGCCCTCGTGACTACAGCGACATCACGTACGCCAGCAGGTCGTCTCGTTCCTGCGCGCTGAGCTGGTCGGCGCGACCGTGGCCACTCGCCCCGGCCCACTTTTCCACCGCCACCCGCAGACAGAAGCGCGCGTCGACCCGCACCCGGCCATCGGGTTCGACGGTGAGCCCGGCGAGGCCCGTGGTCAGCATGGGAAAGGTGTCCCACGCGCCGACCAGCGGCGGCGTGGCGAACCCGGCGAAGAGCGTGTTCTGCATCGGCTCGCGCAGCGGCAGCGCGTGCGGCGTGCCCACCTCGAGGTAGCGCGCGCGGGTCGCGCCGTCCTGGTCGAGCGTGAACTGCGGCGCGGGGTGACAGGTCGCGCACCCGGCCTTGCCCTCGAAGAGCGCGAGCCCGGCACGGGGGTGGCCTTCCTTCCCGTCGGGAAGCCGCAGCAGTTCGACCGGCGCGCCATCGGGGCCCACGAAGGGGTTGGGCAGGGTGGGAATGGTCGACGCGAAGAGCGCGAGCGCGTCGATTTCGTCGTTGGTCGGGTCGGGGTTGTGGAAGCGGTTGCGCCCGCCGACCACCTTCGCGGTCTCGCCCATCGAATGAGTCGAGGCCGGAGTGAAGTACGGCGGCGTCTCGCGGCTGCCCCGCACCGTGGTGCTGCGGTACACGCGCAGCGGCTTCGTCTTCTCGAACAGCACGCCCTCGCCGTGGCCTTCGAGGTGACAGGCGTCGCAGCTCATCGCGGTGCGGCCGAGGTCGGCGTAGTACAACACCTGGCCCAGTCGACGGGTGCGCTGGCCCAGCACGTCGACCACCTGCACCTGGTCCTTCCATTCCGCTTTCCCCGCGGCGGCGCGCGTGACGTCGACGGTGGCCAGGGTGCCGGTGAAGCGGTCGAGCACCCACAGCGTCTTGCCGTCGACCGACAGCGCGAGCGAGCGCGGCCCCGAGTGCAGCGAGGGCCCCGCGCGGTTCTTGATGGTGAAGTCGGCCGCCGGGCGAATCAGCGGAAAGTCGGCGGGCGGCGGCATGGCCACTTCCTGCAGCAGGGCCTTGCC
>CAIWFK010000342.1 GCA_903911905.1 uncultured Myxococcales bacterium | reverse complement strand
GCGTTCAATCTGCGGCGCATGGCGACGCTGCTGCGGGCCGCCTGAGCAGACCAGCGAGAGCTGGTCGCCGCCGCTGCTCGTCCCGTGGCGCGAAGCAGGCAGACTCATCCTCAGACCAGTTTTTTCAACACCCTGCTAGAAGAAGTCGACGTGCCCATTCACGTGCAGCTCAGGCCGCACGAAGGTGCGCTGCGCGGTCACGTTGAGGTGGCAGGTCTCGCAGTCGCTGCGCGCCTGGTGCGGCGGCGGCGGCGGCATGCCGTGGCACGAGGTGCACGTCGACTGCGAGCCATCGACCAGGTTCCACCGCGGGGTGGTGGCCGTGCCGCCTCCGGGCGCGGTCGTGTAGTTCGAGATGTCGTGGCAGGCGGTGTTGCTGCAGGTGCCCATCGCGTAGCTGGGCTGCGCGAGGTTGGCTTTGGCGACGCCCGAGAAGACCACTTCGGTCACGCCGTTGGGGTGCGAGCTGGTGAGCACCTGCGCCGGCACCACGTGACACTCGGTGCACAGCACCTGGCGGGCCAGGCCGCGGCCGACCACGTGGGCCTGGTGCGCACCCACGCCCAGGAAGGTGGTGCTGGTGTTGCCGTTGGTGTCGCGGGGCGGCGCGAAGTTCGCCGAACTGCCGTGGCACCCGTCACAGGTGGTGGGCACGAACGATTCCACCGTGCCGTTCACGTGCTTGGTGCGGTCGACGATGGTGCGGCCCAGCGTGCCGGTGGTGTTGGCGTGGCACAGCGAGCAGTTGGTGGCCTGGGGGTGTGGCGCCGGAGGAGGCGCGCCGTGGCAACTGCTGCAGGTCAGCCCGCCGTCGGGCTGGTCGGTCCACTGGGGCGAGGCCAGCTGGTGGCAGTTGTTGGTGCAGGTGGCGGTGGTGGTGTTCCACTTCACCGCCGTCGCGACCTCGGCGCGGCCGCCGTTCGGGTGCTTCGGCGTCACGACCTGGCTCGGCACCTCGTGACAGGTGGTGCAGTCGACCGGCCGGGTGTTGGCGCCGCCCGAGAGGTGGAGCGCGTGCGCGCCCACGCCCATCGACGTGTGGTCGGTCGTGCCGTCGAGCGCGCGAGGCGGCGCGCCGCCGTCGTCGTGGCCGTGGCACGAACTGCAGGTGGCCGGGCTGACCTCGGCCTTGCCGTCGACGTGCAGCAGCGGCGCGACGAAGCCGCCGTCGACCTTCACCACGTCGGCATGGCACACGCTGCACTGCGTGGCCTGTGGGTGCGGCGCGGGAGGAGGCAGGCCATGGCACGAGCCGCAGGCCTCGAGCGACGAGCGCGCGTCGGTCCACGCGCCCGACTGCGTGCCGTGGCAGGCGGTGGCGCAGCGGCGGGTGTCGAAGTCGTAGCCGGGCGTGATGCCGCCATCACCGGTGGCGATGGGGCCGAAGGCGAAGGTCGTCTTGCCGACGTTGTGGCCCTCTTCCATCGCGGTGGCCGGCACGTGGTGGCATTCGGTGCAGGCGATGGCGCCGTGTGAGTCGCTGGCCAGCAGGTGCCGCTGGTGCGCGCCCACGCCGGGGTATTCGGTGCCGGTGTTGCCGTTGACGTCGAAGGGCGGCGCGGCCTTCGCGGTCGAATCTGCGTCGCGCCGCGAATCACCGTGGCAGCGGGTGCAGGCGTTCTGGTCGTTGACCGCGGTGTCACGCGGCACGAAGCAGCCTGCGGTCACCAGCAGCGCAGAAGAGATGACGAGCGCACGGGTCATGGCGTCGCTCCGTGGCAGACGGCGCACTGGGGCGCGGTGACGGGCTCGGTCGAGCGCCAGCCGATGGCGTGCGGGTTGCCGCCGGTGGCGCCCACGCGGTGGCAGCGCACGCAGTTGGTGGCCGGGCCCTGGTCATGGCACGCCGCGCACGAGCCGATGTCCCGACGAGCGGCGGGTCCGTGGAGGTTGGTGGCGCCGCCCAGGCCGCTGGCCCAGCCCGTGGGGTGCGGGCTGGCGCCGTTGACCCCGGCCGACACGCCGCGGGTGGCGTGGCAGGCGTCGCACTCGGTCTTCGCGTGGCAGGTGTAGCAACTGCCCGGCTGCGAGCGCGCCTCGAGCGCGTGGCGCGAGACGAAGTCGAAGCGGTGCACCAGGTTCGATTCGATGGCCTCGGGGTTGCGGGTGGCCGGCCCCAGCGGCTTGCTCGAGTCGTGGCACGAGTCGCAGGTGGTCTGCGAATGGCAGGTCGCGCATTCCTCGGGCTTCGCGCGCGCCTGGTCGCCGTGGCGGCGCTGCCAGGCCAGGTCGTGCGAGCCGGGCTTGAGCGTGCGCAGGTCACCGGGCTTGTGGCAGCCGGTGCACTGGTTGGCGTCGAACTGCTCCTGGTGGTGGTGGCAATTGAGGCAGGTCTTCATCGGCGGGAAGAGCGGCGAGTCGCCCTCGAGCCCCACCACGCCGGCATGGCACTTCACGCATTGGCCCTTGAGCTCGGGCTGCTCGAGGTGCTTCTCGTGCGCGAAGACGATGTGCTTGCCCGCGGGCAGCACGGCCTCGGGCGGGCGCACCGAATGCAGCCACTTCTGCTGCTCGTCCTGGTGGCAGCCCGAGCAGCGCTGCGCCGAGGGCTGCACCCACGAGCTGTGGGTCGCGGTGTCGCTGGAGTGGCAGCTCACGCACGACAGACACGCGGGCTTGCCGGGCACGCCGCATTCGAGCGTGGCCAGGTGCAGCCGGTGGGGAAAATGGGTCAGCAGCCCGCGACTGCAGGCCGCGATGGTGAGCGCGAGCAGTGGCAGCGCCAGCCAGCGTACGTCCTTCATGGCAGGCCTCCGCCGCTGGTGGGGTCGAGCTCGAAGACCACCCGGGCCAGGCCCTGGGTCTCGAGCTGCGCCCACGGCGTGCGCATCACGGTGGCCGAGAGCAGGGCGCGCACCCACGACTTCGGGGCCCATTCCACGCTCGCCACGCCGGTCATCGAGTTGGTCACCCCGTTCACCGGGGCGTCATAGAAGAAGACGGCCGCATCGAGCGAGGTGGTGATGGTCTTCGCGGCCCTCCACCTGGCGGCTGCGCGCAGCTCGGTGTAGCCCGAGGGCGAGACCAGCACCCGGTCGACCTGGCCCAGCACCATGAGCCGGCCGTCGATGCCCGGCGTCCACCGTGCGCGCACCTGACCGCGACCGCCCAACTGCCCACCTTCGAAGGCCTGGCCCGCCGCGCGCCCGGTCACTTTGACGCCTGGCCACACCAGAATGGAGGTCTCGGCCCCGAGCTCGTGCCACGGCGCGCCACCGAAGGCGGCCAGCACGCTGGTCTGGGGCAGGAGCAGCGAAGGCCGCTGGTAGGAATAGTCGAAGGCCAGCGGCACGCGGGGAATGCGGGTGAGGTCGACCCAGGCGCGCGCTTCCGAGACCTGGCCGGCCTGCAGGTCGACCGACACGCGGGTGCCGGCCGACAGCCAGCCCAGCGGCTGGGTGGTGCCGTCGACCGAGATGACGCGCCAGGCGGTGCCCACCTGGTCGTGCTGCTCGTGGAAGGCGAGGCCGATGCGGCTGTCGAAGGGCAGGCGCACCGAGGCGCGCACCCCGACGGCGAACTGGCCGACGCGGTTCTGCGCTTCGAGCAGCAGCGGGTCCTTCAGGCCGTCGCCCACGAAGCCCAGCAGGGTGGCGCCGCGGGGCAGGTTCCACCGAGGGAGGGCCACGAAGCCGCCGTAGGTGTCGAGGTCGAAGGTGCCCACCGTCACGCCCATCGAGAGGCCGTCGAAGCGCACGTAGCGGCTCGAGCCGGGCAGGGTGACCTGACGGCCGACCTTGAGACGGAAGGCGCTGGTGCGCAGTTGGGCCCAGAGCGCGGTGACGTCGCCGTCGGCGGCGCGCCCGTCGAGCTGGCCCAAGCTGCCCCAGGCCGACAGCTCGGTGGTGATGACCGCGCTGGTGTTGGGAATTTCGAGGCCCGTGGCGCGCACGAAGGCCGAGGCGGTGATGGGGAAGGCGGGCTCGATGCGGGCCACGGCGCCGGGCTGGCCGGGCACCAGCGCCTGCTGGAAGTATTGCGCGAAGGTCGAGACCCGGGCGTCGACCTGGGGGTCGCCGGCGCGCACCGCGGCTGCGGCGAGCGTGATCGCAGCGAACGTCGCAAGTCGGCCCTGTTGCGTGAAGCTCACCAGCCGTCTGTAAGCAACGTTCGGGCTCAGGGCCCTTCACGGGCAGATCGGGTTGATCTGGCGCAAAGTCTGCGGCGAAGGCCCGTCTGGCGCACCGTTTTCCGGCTCTGGTGCCAGCCGCTTCCACGGAATGGGCGGTGGCCTTTGCCGTGCAACAAGACCCGTGGGGTCGGCGGCTTGTCCGCCTTCGAGCCGATCAACCACCCGGAGGACGGACTCATGTTTCGCACGACCATTCTCGCCGCTTCGCTGACGTTGCTGGCCTGTCAGGGCATCGAAGGGCCGCAGGGGCCCCAGGGCCCGGCAGGTGCCACCGGGGCGACGGGCGCCACCGGGGCGACGGGCGCCACCGGGGCCACGGGTGCGACCGGCGCCACCGGCGCCGACGGCTCGGTCGGCCCCCAGGGACCCCAGGGTGATGCGGGCGCGCCGGGCCGCGACCTGCGCTACGTGGGCCCCGGCCTCAAGCTGACCATCGTCGCCGCCGCGATTTCCGACGCGGGCGTGGCCACCGTCGACGTGAAGCTGACCGACGCCACTGGCCTCACCCTCGACCGCACCGGCACCCTGACCCAGGGAGCGGTCAGCGCGTCGTTCGTGTTGGGCTACCTGGAACAGCGCTCCGACGGGTTGCCGCTGCAGTACGTCAGCTACACCACCCGCACCGTCATCTCGGCGGTCGACGGCGGCTCGTTCGTGCAGAACGGCACCGACCCCGGCGGCACCTGGACCGAGCTCGACCCGGTGGTGGGCGGCCTGTATCGCTACCAGTTCGCGACCCCCGTGCAGGTCGGCGCGAACGCGGGGCTGACCCACACCCTGGGCGCCTACGCCACCCGCACCTTCGAGAACGTGCGCTACGTCGACAACCAGTTGCTCAACTTCCGCCCCGACGGGCAGCCGGTCACCGCCACGCGCGACATCGTCACCACCGCGGCGTGCAACGCCTGCCACACCCGGCTCGAGGCGCACGGCGGGGCACGGCGCGAGGTGGGCCTGTGCATCATGTGCCACACCCGCACCAACGACCTCGACCCCGAGTCGGGCAACACCATCGACTTCAAGGTGATGATTCACAACATCCACCGCGGCTCGTCGCTGCCTTCGGTCGACGCGGGCATTCCCTACCAGTTCATCGGCTACCAGAACTCGGTGAGCGACTTCTCGAACGTGGTCTACCCGGGCGCCATCACCAACTGCGAGGCCTGTCATACCGGCTCGCAGGGCAACCGCTGGCAGAGCAACCCCACCAAGGAAAACTGCTCGGGCTGCCACGACCGCACCTGGTTCGAAGCGACTCCGGTGCCGCCGACCTTCAACCTGCACAGCGGCGGCGTGCGCGAAGACGCGCAGTGCCTGGTCTGCCACGACAACAATTCCATCGAACCCATCGTGGGCAAGCACCCGTACGCGCCGCGTGACCCGACCCGCATCGACCTGACGGCCACCATTCTCCGGGCGGCTTCGGCGGCGCCGGGCGTGCAGCCGAAGGTGACCTTCGCCGTGACCCAGAACGGTCAGCCCCGCGACGTGCTCAGCCAGCGCATCAGCCGCCTGCGCTTCACGGTCGGCGGCCCCAACACCGACATCAGCCGGTACTACACCGAATCGGCCGAGGCGCTGCCCGACTGCGCCACGGTGGCCGCGGGCGTGACCTGCCTCGAGCGGGTCGACGCGGGCATCTTCACCTGGCACGGCAAGGCGGCGATGGCGCCGACCGACGTCGGCAGCTTCACGGTGGGCATGGAGGTCTGCAACGTCACCGACGCCGGCGTTCGCTGGTGCGGCGTGAACCCGGTCGCGCCGTTCGCGGTGACCGACCCGGCGCCGGTGGCCCGCCGCAAGGACGTCACCCTGACACAGTGCAACCAGTGCCACCAGGGCCTCTCGGCGCACGGCGGCACCCGCCGCAACACCGAGTACTGCGTCATCTGCCACTCGACCAACACCATGCTCAACGTGCAGGTGCCCATCGACGGCGGTGTGGTGACCGCGGGCAGCGTGAACTTCAAGCGCTTCATTCACGAACTGCACGCGGCGGCGCAGTACCCCAGCCCGCTCAACAACTGCGAGAAGTGCCACACCCCGACTGGCTACGCGCTGCCGCTGCCGGCCGGTGAAGGGACTTCGCGCAGTGAGAACCGCACCTGCGGCCCCAACGGCGCGCCGCCCGACGGTGGTCTGACCTGCCTGAGCACCGCGGTCATCGCCACGCCGGTCTTCGAGGCACCCACCACCGGGGCCTGCACCAGTTGCCACGACTCGCTGCCGGCGCAGGTGCACGCCGCGCTCAACACCACCGCCTCGGGCCAGGAGGACTGCGCGGTCTGCCACATGGCAGGGCGGTCCGAAGGCATCGACACGGTCCACGCGCTGACTCCCTGAGGGACTGATCATGGGTAGCCTTGCCACACCGATGGGAGCGCTGGCCGTCGCCTCGGCGCTGGTGGCAGCGCTGCTGCTGCTGCACCACCTCGTCACCCGCCCCAAGCTGATGGGGCCTGGCACGCGCCTCAAGCTGCTGCTGGGCGTGGGCGTGTTCCCCTTCGTGGCGGCCGTGTCGACCACCGCGTCGGGCATGCAGCGCACGACCGAGCGCGAGTTCTGCGGCTCGTGCCACGTGATGGAAACGCACCTGAGCGACCTGAAGGACCCCAACAGCCTGGGCCTCGCCTCGCGCCACGGCCGAAACGAGCAGATGGGGCCGCACGCCTGCTACGTGTGCCACGCCGACTACGGCATGCTCGGCTACCCGCTGACCAAGCTCACCGGCATGAGCCACGTGTACCACTACTACCTGGGCGGCTACCGCAGTTGGTCGCTCGAGCAGTTCCACGCCGAGGTGCGGGTGGCCAAGCCCTACCCCAACGCGAACTGCCAGCAGTGCCACTCGGGCAAGCTCTCGTCGTTCCTCAACGTGAAGGACCACCTGGCGGTGCTCGGTGAGCTCGAGGCGAACAAGGTCTCGTGTGCCTCGGCGGGGTGCCACGGGGTGGCGCACCGGTTCAGCAAGCGGCCAGACGAGCTGTAGGGAAGGGGCAAGTCGACCATGACCAGGCGATTCTTGAAGCTGCTGCGTCACTGGCCCATCGACCGGGCCCTCATCATCGCGTGCTGGTTGGGGCTGGTGGCCCTGGCCATCATGGTGGCCGGCGTGGTGCTGGCGACGCCGTTGCCGGTGGTGGCGTCGATGTCCATCGCGCAGGGGCTGGGCGTGCTGGCGTGTCTGCTGTACGGCCTGTCGATTGCCGCCGACGTCGCGGTCAAGCGCGCGGAGAAGTGACGATGCGTCGTGTCCTCGCCATCGCGCTGGTGGTCGCCGCCAGCGGCTGCGACCAGCTCAAGCACGTGCTGCCCGAAGCCCAGGACGGCGGGAGCGTGCACGTGCCTGGCGCCTACACGGTGGCGCGGCTGACACCCGGTCACAAGGCGCACCTCGCGCTGACCGGCGACAAGAAGGTCGAGTGCCACGACTGCCACGCCATCGCCGATGCGGGCTTCGAGTCGCCTCCGGTCGAGCTCTGTCAGAACTGCCACAAGGACCAGTCGGGTCATCACCACCCGTTCCCCGATGCAGGGGTGGGCGATGCGGGCACGCCCATGGGCTGCCTGACCTGCCACGTGTTCCTCTCGAAGACGCCGCAGGCCACCTTCGAGCGCTGGGCCTGCATGACCTGTCATGCGACGCAGCAGCACGACAAGAAGCCCATCACCATTCACCTGGGCAATTGCCCCCAGTGCCACCACCCGCATGAAGCGCAGTTCACGCGGCCGGCCGACTGCTCGACCTGCCACCTCGACGTCACCCTGACCCACGGCGAGAAGGGCGCGTCGCTGGCCGAGCGCTGCCTCGACTGTCACCCGCCGCACACCCCGGCCTCGTCGGCCAGCGCGCGGTGCCTCAGTTGCCACACCAACTCCACGATGGAGGCGAAGGCCCGGGTGTCGGCTGGCGCGCTGTTCGAGAACCCGGGTGGCGAGCCGGGGAAGAACGGGCACGTGTCGTGCGGCACGTGTCACGTGGCGCATACGTTCTTGAAGACGCAGGTGAAGGCCTGCACCACGTGCCACACCAAGCAGCCGGTGTTGGCCAGCGCGGCGCACAAGCAGTGCGTCAGTTGCCACCAGCAGCACGCCGACCACGCCGCGCCCAAGCCGTGCACCAGTTGCCACGAGAAGCTGGTGGCGAGCATCAAGCACCCCTCGGTGAAGAAGGCTGAAGGCAGCGCCGATGGTGGCGTGGTGGGCTTCGCGAAGTCCGACGGGGCGCAGACCTGCGTGGGCTGCCACCCGCCGCACGGCGAGCTGGGCACGGCCAAGGCCGTGACCTGCGTGAGCTGCCACCAGAGCCCGGCGCTGACCGCGTCGCTGGTGCACGGGAAGGAACTGACCTGCAGCTCGTGCCATTCGCTGCACGGCGGCAAGCCCAAGGCCGACGCGCTGTGCGTGACGTGCCACAAGACGCAGGTCAGCCTGGTGAAGAAGAACCCCGGGCATCAGAAGTGCGAGAACTGCCACGCGGGCTTGCCGCACGGTGGGCCAGTGACCCCGAAGGCCTGCCTCACCTGCCACGAGAAGAAGACCCCGCCGCAGGCTGGTCACAAGGAATGCGCGAGCTGCCACGAGAGCCACTCGGCGAAGGTCATCAAGACCTGCGCGGAGTGCCACCTCACGCCGACCTCTCCCAAGCTGCCTGGCTTGCACGCCGTGGCCAAGCATTCGGACTGCAAGACGTGCCACGGGCCGCATGAGCCGCAGCCGGGCTTCGGGCCGGCGTCGTGCCTCGCGTGCCACAAGAAGCCGTTGAGTCCTGTCGAGCACCCGACGCAGCCCAAGCAGTGCGTGGGGTGCCACTTGTTCAAGGACGCGAAGTAGGGGCCCTGGCTGCTGCCTTCCGACTTGCGCGTTCGCGGATGACTCCGGTGGGCGCTTCGCGGGTTTTGTTGGTAATCGCTCTGGCCGATGGCCATTCGACCCTACGAACTCATCAAGTCCAAGCGTGACGGCGGCACCCTCGATGGCGCCGACATTCGCGCCTTCCTCGACGGGTACACCCGCGGCAGCGTCACCGACTACCAGATGTCGGCGATGTGCATGGCCATCTTCTTCCGCGGCCTGAACGCCGTCGAGTTGGGCGCGTGGACCCGCGCGATGCTCGAGAGCGGCGAGGTGCTGGACCTCTCTGACACGCCCGGCATCAAGGTCGACAAACACTCCACCGGTGGCGTCGGTGACAAGGTCTCGCTCTCCCTCGCTCCGCTGGCGGCCGCGTGCGGCGTGCCGGTGCCCATGATCTCAGGCCGCGGCCTGGGCCACACCGGCGGCACCCTCGACAAGCTCGAGGCCATTCCCGGCTTCCGCGTCGACCTCTCGGTGGCCGATTACCGCCGCCTGGTGAAGACCGTGGGCACGTGCCTCATCGGGCAGACCGCGACGCTCGCCCCCGCCGACAAGAAGCTCTAAGCGCTGCGCGACGTGACGGCGACCGTCGACTGCATTCCCCTCATCGCCTCGAGCATCATGTCCAAGAAGCTGGCCGAGGGCATCGACGCCCTGGTGCTCGACGTGAAGGTCGGCAGCGGTGCGTTCATGAAGACCCGCGATCAGGCCCGCACCCTCGCGCAGACCATGGTCGGCATCGGCCAGGAAATGGGCAAGACGGTCGTGGCCCTGCTGACCGACATGGACCAGCCGCTGGGGCGCACCGTCGGCAACGCGCTCGAGGTGGTCGAGGCGGTCGAGATGCTGCGGGGCAAGGCGGCTGCCGATTACACGGAGCTGACGCTGGCCTTGACCGCCGAGATGCTGGTGCTGGGCGGCAAGGCGGCCACGCTCGACGAGGCCCGCGCGAAGTTGCACGAGGCCATTGCCTCGGGCGCCGCCGAGCGGAAGTTCTGCGAACTGGTCGCCGCGCAGGGCGGTGACCCCGCCGCCATCACCGACCTGTCGCGCTTGCCCCAGGCCGCGCATCGTCGCGCGGTGCCTGCGCCGCGCGATGGGGTGGTGACGCACATCGACTCCGAGGCGATTGGGCTCGCGGCCATGGCCCTGGGCGCGGGGCGCGCGAAGAGCGACGACCGCATCGACCCTGCAGTGGGCTTCGTGTTGGACAAGAAGGTCGGCGAGCCGGTGCGCGCGGGTGAGCCGATGGTCACCGTGCACTACAACGACTCGAAGGCGCTCGAAGACGTCGTGGCCCGCGTGAGTGCGGCGTACCGCGTGGGTGATACGGCGCCGGCGGCCCGGCCCCTCGTGCTCGAGCGCGTGGAGCGGGGGCTCTCACCGGCGTAACGCGCCTCGAAAGTGGGCAGTCGCGGACGGCTGGCGATGGTCCTGCTGGCTGCGCCGATCAGCTCCTGGACTGAGCGCGCGAGTGAGGACCGGTGATTGCGGCTTCGCGACGTTCTGGCAGTCACTTTTGTTGTCCCCACAGCAAGAGTGACTGCCAGAACGGCTCAGCGTCGAGTCAGCGGTGGCCGAAGCCTGCGTTGAAGTGCGGAGACCTCGCGACGAGATCGAGGAGCTGCCCGCGATGGGCAATGCCTCGCGACCCCACGAGTCACCGCGCCACCTCGAGGCAGCAGGTCAGCTACCACGCGTCCCGCACCGTGAACCCCGACGCTACCCCACCGAAATCTTCTTCACCCCGCGCGCCGTCAACCACTTCACCGCGCGCTCGCGATGGTCGCCCTGCAGCACCAGCGCGACGCCTTCCACCGTGCCTCCGCAGCCGAGCGAGGCCTTGAGTTCCTTGAGCCATACCTCGCGTTGCTGGACCGGCAGGTCGAGCTGCTCGATGACGGTCACTTCCTTGCCGCGACGCCCGGCCCGCTCCATGCGCACCACCGCCCTGGGCGGCGCCTTGCGCGCTTCCTTCTCTTCCCGGGTCGGGCCCTGGGGCAGGGCTTCGCGAAGGCCTCCCAGCGCGCCGAACGGGTTGTTGAACGGCTTCTTCTCGTCGCTCACTGGGGCGGAGGCGGAGGCGGGTACGTGCCGAACACCGACGCCAGCGACACGTCACCGCGTGCGATGGCCATGCCCAGCAAGAACATGGGGGCCGGCGGCGATTCGCGGCCGTTGACCAACACCAACGGCGTGCCTTCGATGTGGAAGTGCATCGCGTAGTCGATGTCTTCGTTGAGCTTGCGCTGCGTCTCTTCGGAGTTCACGCACGCCAGCAGCGTCTCGGCGCTCTGGCCCGAGCCTGCGACCGCGAGCTCGACGATCTTCTCTTTGGTCAGCGTCTGCTGGTTGCTGAAGAGCGTGTGGCGCACGTCCGCGAACTTCGGCGTGCCCTCGAGGCACAACTGCACCTTGGCGCCCATGCAGCGAATGCCGTCGCCCACCGCCTTCTTGATCTGCGGGTTGCACTCTCCGTCGAGCGGGAAGTAGCGCGCTTCGAACGAAATGCTGCCGGGAGGTGCGGCCTTCTCGAGCTCGCCCTCGACCTGCTCGAACGCCCGGCAGTGCCCACAGAGGATGTCGGTGAAGTCGACCAGCTTGACCGGCGCGTCAGCCGAGCCGGTGATGGTGCGCACCTGCCAGTGGCTGGTGTCGCCAGGGCGCTTCTCGGTCCACTGTTGCCGTGCGTACGAATTGTAGAGCCGCTCGCGCTCGTCGAGCGCCGCGAAGGCCTGCACGTAGTCGCTCTCGCTCATGCCGCCCCCGGCGCTCGGCGTCTTGGTCGCGTTCGACAGCTCGAGCTTCTCGGACGGCGCGTGCGGCGTGCGCGCTCCGGGGCCCAGCAGCGCCAGGTAGACCGGCACCGCCATCACCAGGCACCAGCCCGCGCCGGGCAACAGCGCGGCCGAGTCGGGCCACAGCGGTTCGGGCAGCAGCTTGAAGGCGCCGAAGACGTAGACGGCGGTCAGGGCGTAGGTGCCCAGACAGGTCAGGCACACCGCGCCCAGCTGGAAGCTGGCCGAGCCGAAGGTGACGCACGAGAGCGCGCCGGCGACCGCCCCACAGCTTGATGCCCGCGACGTAGGCGTCGACCGCCTGCCCCTGTTGGCGGCTGCGCACGGCGAGCAGCCCGGCGAGTCCCAGCGCCACCACGCCGTAGATGATGCCGAGCGCGGCGACCGGCATGCCGAGCAGGTCGTGAATTCGGCCCGCGAAGGGCGAGTTCCACACCGTGGCGCAGTTGACGGTGGCGTTGATGGCGCAGGCCGGGGTCTCTCCGCGGCGCACGGCCAACAGCTCGAACCACTGGTACACGGCGAGCCCGGCGATGGCGGCGCCGCTGGCGATCAGCGTGGCGAGCGCGTTGGTCCCGATGGAGGGGGTCGAAGCCGGGGCTGGGGTCTGAGCAGAGTCGGTAGCCACGACTGGGTGTATAGGCAGGGCTGGGGCAGGTTGCATCCACCGGTGTTACGAGACCCGAAGACCATGAACGAACAGGCCTATACCGCCGCCACCAGCGCCTGCGCGCGACTCGACCTCTCGGCGCGCGAACTGCTTCGCGTGACCGGCCCCGACCGCGTCAGCTTCGTGCAGGGCATGGTGACCAACGACGTCGAGAAGCTGCCCGTGGGCGCCTCGCTCTACGCGGCGATGCTGACCGCCAAGGGTGCGATGGTGGGCGACGCCCGGGTGCTCAAGCGCGAAGACGAGCTGCTGCTCGACACCGGCCCGGGGCGGGGCGCGGGCGTGCTGGGGTTCTTGAACACGTTCCTCATCAGCGAAGAGGCCGAGCTGTCGGCGGCCGACGACCTGGCCGTCGTGGGGCTGGTGGGCCCGCAGGCCGAGGCGTGGGCCGCGAAGGTCGACGTGGCGCACGGTCGCTTCGGTTCCTTTCTGGGCGGGGTCGACCTGGTGGTGCCCCGGGCCGCGCTGGCCAGCGTCGAGGCGCTGCTGGGTGAGCTGCCGGTGCTCGAGGCCGGAACGGTCGAGGTGCTGCGCGTCGAGCGCGGGGTGCCGGTCTTCGGCGTCGACATGACCGAGAGCACCATTCCGCTCGAAGCCAACCTCGAGCACGCCATCAACTACACCAAGGGTTGCTACATCGGCCAGGAGGTCATCGCGCGCGCGACCTACCGCGGGCAGATGAACAAGAAGCTGGTGGGGCTCGAGCTGGGCTCGCTCACGCCAGCGGTGAAGACCGAGCTGCAGCGGGCCGGCAAGAAGGTCGGGTGGGTGACCAGCGTGGTGTTCTCGCCGAAGCGGGGGCAGCAGGTGGCGCTGGGGTACGTGCACCGCGACCATCTGGCTGCGGGGACGGTGCTCGACGTGGCGGGCGGTGGGTCGGCGACCGTCAGCTCGCTGCCGTTCTAACTGCTGGGAATTCGCCTCGAGCTGGCGGCCGGTTTGAAGGGTCTTCGAGGCCGCTTCTGACAAGAGGGATTACTGCGCAGCGGCTCGCAACAACTGCACCAGCTCGGGCGCCCAGCGTGAGACCGACCAGTGCTGCACCACCGAGTACCGCGCGGCCGCGCCCATGCGCTCACGCAGCGCGGCGTCTTCCACCAGGCGGCTGACCGCTGCGACCCACTCATCCTCGGTGCTGGCGAGCAACCCGCTCACCCCGTCTTCGACGATGGTGCCGTTGACGCCCACCGGGCTGAGGACGACGGGTGCGCCGCTGGCCATCGACGTCAACGCCTTGAGCCCGCACTTGCCCTTCGACCACTCGTCGTCAGGCAGCGGCATCAGGCCGATGTCGGCTTCCTTCAAGAACTGCAGCTCGGCGTCGGGACTCCACTGCTCACCGATGAGGCCGATGGGCGCGTGCGAGAACGTCGGGTCACCCATGGCGCGAATGCGCACCCGGTCGCCGAAGCGCTGCTTGACCCGCTCGAGCGCCGGCAGGGCGAGCTTCAGGTGCGCGACGGTGGAGGCGCTGCCCGACCACGAGATGGTGACCGGCCCAACGCCGCGCGCCTTCGGAGGCGTGAACACGTCGGTGTCGACGCAGGTCGGCACCACGTGCACGTTGTCGTTGTGCTGGCGCGCCCAGGTCGCGAGGTACTCGTTGCCAGCGATGACGGTGTTGGCCATCGCCGCGATGCGGGGGATTTTCCCGACGTTCTTCAGGAACGCGAAGCGCCGGTTGGCCTCGGACACCGAGTGGATCCAGATGGCGTCGTCGAAGTCGAAGACCACCGGCGCGGCCAGGTGCGCCAGCCACTCGCTCCACGCGTCGAAGAGGAAGAAGGCTTCGCGCTGCACGAACACCACGTCCCACTTCGGCGCGGACAGCAGGCTCTTCGCCCGACGCGCCAGCGCGTGGAGCGCCACCGTACCCTTCTGGCGAAGGCCGGTTCGGCCGTAGAAGTTCTTGAGGTCGTCTGGGTCGAGCAGCCAGCGGTAGTCGACCTCGATGCCGGCGCGCTCGAGCGCTGGTTGGAAGGCCTCGAAGCGGTAGCGCTGACTTGGCGAGCACCCTGGGGCTTGAAGAGCGAGGAACCCCAGCCTCATGCCCGGTACCCGATGGCGCACCAATAGGGCACGCCGTCGCTGAAGCGGAGGTCGGTGAGCCCCGCGTTGCGCATGACGCGTTCGGTTTCGCCGCGCGTGAAGCGCTGCTCGAGCGAGGTGCCAAACCGTCGCAGCGCGTCGGCGCGCATGGTCGAGAAGCTGGCTTGTCGGTAGTCCGCCAGCGGTACCGCCGAGACGTCGAGCCCGAGCCGCTCGAGCGCCCGCGTGGTCCTGGCGACTGGCAGGTAGACCGAAGCGGCGATGACGTCGCTCACCTGGCGCTGTCTTCGGGGCGACGCGGCCGAGACGCGACGGCGACCCAGGTCGCTCAGTTGCCAGAGGGTCTTGTACCAGGCGGGCCGATTCTCGAATCGGTACGGCAGGTACACGAGGAACGGAGCGCCGCGCTTGAGCGCCCGCACGCAGGTGGTGAGCACCCGTTCGGTTTCGCGAACCCGCTGCAGGCTTCCCAGGGAAAACCCGAAGTCCCAGGTGTCCTCGGCGAGGTCGGGTCGCTCGTCTCGGGAGAGGTCGACCGGGTCCACCTGGGCGAGGCGAGGGTGCAGTTGGCGATTCCACTGGCCTGGCCCAAAGGCAACCTCGAGGGCGCGCGCCTGTGGGCTGAGGCGCTCCCAGGGAACCAGCGCAAAGTAGCGGTCGAAGAGCCGCTGCTCCTCTGCACTCCCGTTCGCCTGCTGGTCGATGTTGGCCATGGGCTTTGCGCGCTGCCGTGTACCATGGTCTTGAGGCAATCTGGTCATGGCTCGGCTCGTCTTCACGGTGAACAACGTCGACTTCCTGCGCTCGCACCGCGCGGTGCTGGTCACCGGTGCGCGTGCCGCCGGCTACGACGTGCACGTGGTGGGCCCGGCAGGTCCGGGCGTGTCGTGGCTCGAATCGCTCGGGGTGCCGTTCCACGAATGGTCGCTCGACCGCAAAGGGCAGCACCCGGTGATGGAAGCGAAGACCGTCGCCACGCTGGTGCAGCGCTACCTGCACCTGAAGCCCGACCTGGTGCACCACGTGACCATCAAGCCGGTCCTCTATGGCAGCACCGCGGCGCGGGTGGCGAGGGTGAAGGGCGTGGTGAACGCGGTCTCGGGCCTGGGCTACCTGTTCCTCTCGAGTGGAATGAGGGCCACCGCGCGTCGGCTGGGCATCGCGGCGGCGTACCGGGCAGCGCTGAACACGCCCAATTCGCGGGTCATCTTGCAGAACGACGACGACGAGGCCGAGCTGCAGCGACTGCACGCGCTGGGGTCAGCGCACGTGGTGAAGATTCGCGGCTCGGGAGTGGACTTGAAGCACTTCGCTCCTTCGCCCTTGCCCGTCGGCGCGCCGCTCATCGTGCTGCCCGCGCGGTTGCTGCGGGACAAGGGCGTGGTGGAGTTCGTCGAAGCGGCGCAGCGTCTGAAGCCCGACTTCCCCACCGCGCGCTTCGCGCTCATCGGCGGCATCGACGAAGGCAACCCCGCGGCGGTGACGCGTGCCGAGGTCGAGGGGTGGGTGCGGGCTGGGGCGGTGGAATGGTGGGGCCACCAGGCCGACATCGCGGCGGTGTACCGGCAGGCGACCATCGTCTGTCTCCCCTCGTACCGCGAGGGCCTGTCGCGAGCGCTCATCGAAGCGGCGGCCATGGGTCGGGCCATCGTCACCACCGACGCGCCAGGGTGCCGGGACGCGGTCGACTTCGGTCGTTGTGGCGTTCTGGTACGGGTGCGCGATTCCGCCTCATTGGCCGACGGCCTGCGAACGGTGCTGGCCGACCCAGCCCTCGCGCAACGTCTTGGTGACGGCGCGGCCCGCTTCGCCGGCGAAAACTTCAGTCAGGACAATGTGTTGGCTCGCCACCTGCAGTTGTACGACGAACTGATCCACCGGCCCCCCAATTCACTGTGAGTGGAAACAGAGGTAAGGGGTCTGAATGCCGGGGGGGCGGCGAGTCACTGGTTGAGGGACGGCGACCAAGCAACTTCGGGAAACGATGCACACGTACTTGATCAGCTTCGTAGCGGCGACCATCGCCAGCGCGCTCTTCACGCCGCTGGCCCGCGCGATTGCGTTCAAGTTCAACATCGTCTCGGTGCCTGGCGGCCGCCACATTCACGGCCGCTCGATTCCGCGCATGGGTGGCCTGGGCATCTTCCTGGGCGCCGTCAGTCCCTTCACCGCGCTCTACTTCACCGGGTCCATTCGCGAAGTCCTCAACGACACCGAAGAGATGCGGGCGCTGGGGCTGCTCTTCGGCGGCGCGGTGATGTTCGCGGTCGGCCTGCTCGATGACGTGAAGGGCGTGCGGGCGCTGCACAAGCTGAGCGCGCAGATCGTCGCGGCGGTCATCGCGTGGAAGTTCGGCTTCCGCATCGACACCGTGGGCCTGCCGTTCCTCGGCGAGTTCAACTTCGGGGTGCTCTCGCTGCCGGCCACCGTGTTGTGGATCGTCGGCATCATCAACGCCGTCAACCTCATCGACGGGCTCGATGGCCTGGCCGCTGGCGTCGTCTTCTTCGCGGGCGTCACCAACTTCGTGGTCGCCTACCTCACCGGCACGGTCTTCATCGCCGTCGTCATGGCGGTGCTGGCTGGCGCGGTGCTGGGCTTCCTCTTCTTCAACTTCAACCCCGCCCGCATCTTCATGGGCGACTCGGGCAGCTACTTCCTCGGGTACATCCTCGCGGCGTGCTCCATCGCCGGACCGCTGCAGAAGGCGTCGGCGACCATCTCCATCGTGGTGCCGCTGGTGGCGCTGGGCGTGCCCATCATCGACACGCTGCTGGCCATCGTGCGGCGCTTTCTCGAGCGGCGGCCGCTCTTCAGCCCCGACCGCGGCCACATTCACCACCGCCTGCTCGACATGGGCATCACCCACCGGCGCGCAGTGCTCATCATCTACGGCGTGTCCATCGCGCTGTGCGTGGGCGCCATCGGCATCGCGTTCGGGCGCAGTTGGGAAGTGGGCGCCGCCATTCTCGGCGTCAGCGCGGTGCTCTTCGGCCTCATTCGCTTCATCGGGTACTTCGAGTACCTGATGGTCATCGGCCGGCAGAAGCAGCGCATTCGCTCGCGCCACGTGGAATGGCTGCGGAAGGTGGTGCTGCAGTTGGGCCCGCGGCTCAATTCGACGCCCACCGAAGAGGCGGCGCTCGCAGAGCTCAAGTGGCTGGCCGAGCACGCGCGCTTCGACTTCATCGAGCTGCTGGGCCCGAAGGACGAGGTGCTCAAGGCCTGGGCCGGCGCCGACTACACCGACATGGACCGCCGCGACATGTGCACGGCGCGCTTCCCGGTGGCGAACAACGGCTTCACGCTCAAGTTCGGTTGGCGCAGCGAGTACGGCGACGTGCCCCCGCAGATGGACATTCTGCTGCAGTTGGTGGTCGACCAGGTGCAAGCCGCGCTCGAAGTGCATCAGAGCGCCATGACCCGGCAGCCGGCCGAGGCCGTGGCCGACGCGGTGGCTGCGACGACTCCTGCCCGCGCGCACTGATGCTGTTCGACGTGGTCGGCCGCAACCCCGAGCGTGCGGCCCGACACGGCCTGAGCGCCTTCGTGGCAGACGAACTGAGCCGTGAAGGCCAGCCGCTGCCCGCGCAGCTCTCTGCCGACGCCAGGGCGCAGCTCTCGAGGGGGCTCAAGACGAAGTCGCTCACCCTCGCGGTGGTCGACGCGCTCGAGGGCGTGGGCGTGGTTCCCGTGCTGCTCAAGGGCTACGCGTTGGCGCTGCGGCTCTACCCCGAGCACCCGCTGGGCCGGCCCTCGACCGACGTCGACGTGCTGGTCGAACCGCGCGAGCTCGAACGGTGTGCCGCCGCGCTCGCCACGCTGGGCCTGCATCGCCACGACGACCTCTCGCTCGACGACCCGTTCGAAGAGCACCACCACCTGGCCTTCGTTGGCACCCGGGGTCTGGTCGAAGTGCACTTCCGGCTCTTCACGGGCTTCGGTGGCGGGGTGTTCGACGACGCGGGGCTGCGCTCACGTGCGCGGGACTTCTCGTTGCATGGCCGCCCGGTGCAGGTGCTGGCCGACGAAGACGAGTTCCTCTACCTGGCCACCCACGCGGCCAACCACGCCTTCCTGCGACTGTCGTGGTTGCTCGACCTGCAACGCTTTCTCGCCGCCAGGCCCGGGCTCGACTTCGCGCTGATGGCGGCGCGCGCGCACCGGGCAGGCTTTCACACCGCGGTCACCACCAGCCTCGTGCTGTTGACCAGGGTCCTGGGCGTGACCTTGCCGGCCCCGGCGCTGCGTCACTTTCCGCCGCGCGCGCTCCGAGCGCCGGCCGACGCGGTGCTCTTCTCGAAGGACCGGCTGGCCAGCGCGCAGTTGAGCGAGCACTGGCTGGCGGCGTTCCTGCTGCGGCTGTGGTTGGTCGACAGCCCCGCGCACGCGGCCCGTCACCTGCTGGAAGGCGCGCGAAGGTCGCTGCGCCGTGCGAGAGTCGGCTGATGCCCGCGTCCGATTCCAGCCGGTGGTGGATCGCCGCCGAGGTGACGTTGGCGCTCACCCTGGTGGCGCTGCCCTGGAGCTTCGGCGGTGCGCCGCTGTGGACCTCGTGGATCTTGCTGGCCTGCTCGAGCGTGGCGGCGGGGCTGTGGAGCATCGGCGCGGCGCGCAACCACCGTCGCTGGGGGTGGAACCGCGTGCTGTGGTTGCCGGCGTTCTGCCTCGCGGTCGCGCTGGGGCAGTTGGTGCCGTTGCCCTCGGGGCTGCTCGCCACCCTGTCGCCTCCCAACGCCGAGCTGCGCGACTTCGCCCTGGTGCCGCTGGGGCTGACCCGGCTGCGACCGATTTCGATGGACGCGTCGTCGACCGCGCGCGCGCTGGCCCGGGTGGTGTCGCTGGGGCTGCTGCTGGGCGTCGCCATCGAACTGGGGCGGCAGAGCGCGGTACGGCGGCGGTTGCTGTCGGTGCTGACCTTGTCGGGCGTGACGTTGGCGGTGTGCGGCTTCGTGCACCTGCTGGCCGGGGAAGAGGCGCTCTTCGGCGTGCACCACTTCGTGGCCAACCTGCCGCTGGTGACGCCCTTCGGCAACATCAACCACCTGGCGGCGTTCCTGACGCTCACGGGCACGGTGGGCCTGGCGCTGGCCCTCGATGCTCCCTCGCGTGACGTGGCCATCGGCTGGGCAGCGGCGGCCTTCGCGTGCGGGTTGGGCGTGTTCCTGACCTATTCGCGCGGGGGCATCGCCAGCTTCGTGGTGACCTGGGCCCTGGTCGGTGCGGCCGCGCTGGCGCGTCGGGGTGGCGGGCTGCGGTCGGTCTTCCCGTGGGTCGTCATCGGGCTCACGGTGGCCTTCGCGGGGCTGTTGTCGTTCGAGCAGTTGGTGGCGCGTGCCGACACGGTCAGCAGCGTCGAGAAGCTGCGCGGCACCAAGCTCGAGCTGTGGCCGATGCTCTTCGCGGGGGCGCTGCGCTACTGGCCGACGGGGCTGGGGCTGGGGGCCTTCGAGCTGGGGTTCGCGCGCTTCCAGACCCAGCAGTTGGACGTGACCTTCACCCACCCCGAGAACGTGGTGCTGCAGTGGCAGGCCGAGCTGGGCGTGCCGCTGGCGCTGTTGCTCTTCTCGCTGCTGGTGAACGTGGCCTGGCGGCTGTGGCAGGAGGTGCGGGGCACCACCTTCGAGCGCTACGTCTGCCTGGGGTTGGTGGGGCTGTTGCTGCACGACGTGTTCGACTTCGCGCTCGAGCTCAACGCGGTGGTGGCCTGCGCCGCGGTGACGCTGGGGCTGCTGGCGGGCGTCGACGGGCCCGAGACGCGGGTCTCGGTGCGGTGGAAGGCGCCGGCGGTGGTGGCCGGGTTGACGGTGCTGGCGATGGTGGCGTTGCTGGCCGGGCGGCCTTCCCACGTCGAGTCGGAAGCGACGCTGGTGGCTGCGCTGGGCACGCCGGAGTCGCCCGAGCTGCCGCCCGAGCGCGTGCGCGCCCTGGCCATCGACCTCATCGACCGTCACCCGGCCGACTGGGTGCTGTACGCGAACCTGGCCAACACGCTCGCTCGACACGGCGACGCGAAGGAGGCGCTGGCGTGGACGAATCGCGTGCTCTTCCTGCGGCCCAACGATGCGCGGGTGCACACCGCGGCGGGGCGGGCGCTGGTGCGGTTGGGGCGTGCGCCGCAGGCCCTGGGCGAATTCAAGCAGGCGTGGGCCAAAGGTGACCTCTCGTCGCTCGAGACCGGGCTGGCCATCGCCGCGCGCGAGAAGACGTGGGAACGGGTGGTGGTGGACGACGCCGAGCTGACGGTCGCGTACGACTTCCTGCGCAGCAAGGCCAGGTTCGACGAGGCGCGCGCGTTGCTCGAGGCGGCGTCGGAGTTTCCGCCCAACGACGAGGTGGCGCTGCGCGCGAAGGTGCTGCGGGCACGGCACGAGGCCGAGCTGGGCGACCCCGAGAAGGCCGTGGGGCTCATCGACGCCTTGCCTGAGGCCGAGCGCGAGAAGACGCCGCAGCAGGTGTTGCGGGCGCGGTTGCTGCTGAAGGCGGGGAAGCGCGACCAGGCGATGGCGCTGTTGGAGCGGCTGGCGTCGCGGGCGCCCAACGACGTCGATTTGGCGCTCGAGTTGGCGAGCACGCTGTCGGCGCAGGGGCGGCCGTTGGCGGCCATCGAGGTACTGGGGCGGCTCAAGCCCTTCGTGTCGTCGGCGCCGCAGCGCTCGGCGTTGTTCCAGCGCGAGGCGGACTTGTGGGCGGCGCAGGAGCGGTGGAGCCGGGCCATCGAATCGCTGCAGACGGCGTCGCGCATCGAGCCCGCGCGGCCTGACCTGCATTACCGGTTGGGGCACCTGTACGAGCGCATGGGCAGTACGCACTCGGCGCTCGATGAGGTGCGCAAGGGGCGGACCCTGGACACGCCGGCAGGGGCGAAGGCGCAGGACGCGTGGGTGGCGAAGCTCGAGGGCGCGCAGACCGGGCCGTGAGGTGCGGGCTCTCGAGGTGCGTGGGTGCGTGGTGGGTCGACGTCCGTGGCGAACGGCGACCAGCTCCTTGTCCCGGTGAGAGGGTCCGCACGAACCGACTCGTAACGTGCGTCTTTGGGTTTTTTCGGTGACTTGTGTATTTCTGAACTGGAACGGGGGTAGGTGAGAGGTACACGGAACGGGCACACTCCGAGCTGAATGTGCCTGCGCACGCGGGGCTCGTTGCCTTTCGACGCCCACGATGGTGGAGCCGCGCGTCCGCCACCCCTCAGGCAGCGACAGCACGTCGAAGAAGGCGCCGCTCGACCAGCCACCAACTGAGCGCCGCCAGCACCAGCGTCGGCGGCACCGAGAGCGCGAGCACCGTCATCGGCGTCGCCTGTGCGCCGAGCACCGTGATGGCCGCCTGCTGCACCGGGAACGCGTAGAGGTACGTGCCGTACGAGAGGTCGCCCACGCGCGCGAACACCCGCTGCACCACCGCGTTCGGCTCGGCGAAGGCGACGAAGAACAGCAGGTACGTGAGGGTCACTGGCACCACCACGCCGAGCGCGCTTGGGGCCACGAGCATCGCCGTCACCAGCAACCCGAAGCAGACCGCTGCCAGCGTCCGGCTCCGCGGCACCTTCTCGCGGTAGAGAAACAGCACAGCGCCCGCCCCGAAGTCCGGCAGGAAGCGCCGCCACACGGGGTCGAAGAGCGACGGCACGTGGGACAGCGCCCAGGTCGCGAGCTGGTGGTGCCCGACGATGGTCAGGCTGACGAGCGCCGAGAGCGCCAGCAGCACGCCCGCCGTCAACGCGCGTCGTCCCTTCGGCGCCCACAGCACCAGGCCGCACAGCAGGTAGCAGGTCGCCTCGTACCGAATGGTCCACAGCGAGGCGTTGAACGCGTGCATCGGGTTCGCAGGGAAGGGGAGTCGCGGGTCGAAGCCCTCGAGCACCAGCGTATGCAGCAGCGAGAACCAGCTCTGTGTCAGCGGCCCCGAGAACGAGACCGCGGCGAGGCCGAGCACCGGCGCGAGCAACGGCGGCCACAGGTTGGCGAGCGCGAAGGCCGGGTAGATGCGGCGCGCGCGGCGCGAGAGGAAGTCCCGCCACCCGCGACTGCGCAGGAAGCTGGCGGTGACCAGGAAGCCGCTGAGCGAGAAGAAGCCATCGACCGCGAGCGACGAGAGCGAGGTGGCGTTGCCGGCGAGGCGGCCAATCGGGTCGGTCTGCACCTGACCCGAGAGCAAGTCGTACGCGTGGCCCACCATCACCGCGAGCGCCAGCGCCAGCCGCAGCGGGTCGAGGAAGTTCGAGCGCAGGCGCGCGTCGTTCGCCCAGGGCGGGAGGTCAGCCACGGGGTGTCTTTTGGCGGACCCCACGCGAGCCGTAAACCCCTGCCAGCATTTGAATTCGGGGGCCCGCCGGTGGTACTGACTGATCCGTGGCCACCCCGGGAGCGACCAGCAGCGAAGTGTTGAGCTCCGGCGCGGTCGATCCGAAGTACTACCTGCGCCTGCTGATGCGGCGGAAGTGGTTGATCCTGCTGGTCTTTGCGGTCGTGACGGCGGGCTCGACGCTCTACACGACGCGGCAGCCGCGGGTGTACGGGGCGCAGATCAGCCTCATCATCGACGCCAAGGAACCCCGGTTCCTCGACCAGCAGATTCAAGACGTCAACAACGAGACCACCGGCAACTACTGGGCGAACAAGGAGTTCCTCGAGACCCAGTTCCGCATCATCCAGAGCCGGTCGGTGTCGCAGCGCGTGGTCGAGAAGCTGGGCCTGGGCAGCGACCCGGAGTTCCTCGGCGTCTCCAAGCTGCCCGACGAGAAGAAGCGCGCCGAGGTGATGGCGCGCATCGACGCGGTGGCGGTGGTGCAGGCGAAGATCAAGGTCGAGCCGGTGAAGGACTCGCGCATCTCGATGATCAAGATCGAAGACAGCGACCCGAACCGCGCGGCGCTGCTCGCGAACGAAGTCGCCCAGGCCTACATGGACGAGGTGATGTCGCAGAAGTTGAAGCTGACCGAGAACGCCTCGAAGTGGCTCGACGAGCGGCGCGACTCGCTCAACGAATCGGCCCGCGAGAGCGAGCTGGCGCTCTACAACTTCCGCCGCCAGAGCGACATGCTGAGCACCAGCATCGACGACCGTGCCAACATGGTGAGCGCGCGCCTGACCTCGACCAGCTCGGCGTTGACCGACGTGCAGTTGCGCATCGCGGGCTTGAAGGCGCGGGTCGCCGCGATTCGCAACGTGCAGCAGACCCAGGGCGCCGATGACCGGCTGTGGGCCGAAGCGCTGCCCGCGGCGCGCGAGAACGTCAACCTGGGGGAGTACAAGAAGCGCGTGCTGTTGCTGCGCAACGAGTGCACCGACCTCGCCTCGCGCTACCTCGACGGCCACCCCAAGCTCATCGAGTGCAAGGACAAGCTGGCCTCTGCCGAGAAGGAGTTCGCGCGCGAGCTCTCGAACCTGGTGGTGTCGACCGAGGCCGAGCTGAAGGAAGCGGTCGAGAAGGAACGCAACCTCTCGGCGCTCTTCACCGAGGCCAAGAGCGAGGCCTTCGACGTCGAGAAGAAGAAGCTCGAGCTCGACCGCCTGAAGGCTGATTCGGACAACACCAAGCGGCAGTACGATTCGGTGTTCAAGCGGCTCAAGGACATCGAGCTGTCGGGCCTGCTGCGCACCTCGAACATTCGCGTGCTCGACTCGGCGCGGCCGGTGATGGGGCCGATTCGCCCGAACGTGCCGCAGGGCGTGCTGATGGGCATCATCGCGGGGCTGGTGCTGGGCCTGGGCCTGGCGCTGCTGCTCGAGTTCCTCGACGCGTCGGTGGCCAGCCAGCAGGAGATTGAAGAGCGCCTGGGCCTGACCTTCCTCGGGTTCGTGCCCTCGATTCCTGAAGCGCCGACGACCGCGGAGTCCAGAGACCTGCACATTCACCGTGAGCCCAAGTCTCTCATCGCCGAGTGCACGCGGTCGATTCGCACCAACCTCTTGTTCATGTCTCCGGACAAGCCGTTCAAGCGCATGCTGGTGACCTCGAGCGGCCCGCAGGAAGGCAAGTCGACGACCGCCATCAACCTGGGCATCGCGATGGCGCAGAGCGGGAACAAGGTGCTCATCATCGACACCGACATGCGGCGGCCTCGGTTGCACAAGGCGTTCGGGGTGTCGAACGAGGTGGGCGTCAGCTCGCTCGTGGTGGGTGAAGGCAAGCTCGACGCGGCCATCAAAACCACCGAGGTGCCTGGCTTGTTCTTGATGCCGTGCGGCCCGATTCCGCCCAACCCTGCCGAGCTGATGCACACCAAGGCGTTCGGTGACCTGCTCGACCAGCTGGGGCAGCGGTTCGACCGCATCATTCTCGACAGTCCTCCGGTTGGAGCCGTGGCCGATGCAGTCGTGCTCGCGACGCAGGTCGATGGCGTGGTGGTGGTGCTCAAGGCCGGGCGTACGCACCGCGACATGGCCAAGCGGACGGTGAAGGCCCTGCGTGACGTGAACGCGAACCTTTACGGGGCCGTGCTCAACGACGTGAACCTCGAGCGGTCGAAGTACGGGGATTACTACTACGGGTATTCGTACCGGTATTACGGGTATGGCGAGAAGAAGGCCTGACCCGAAGCGGTTGAACGACAAGGTCGCATCGTTCACAGCCGGCGACTCTTCCGACCAAACGCCCGACGATGTGATTGTCGTCGCGCCGGGCAGCAGCTGGGAAGAGGCGCTCTCCCTCGCCAAGTCTCTCGCTGCCAATGCGAGGATCGTTCGAATCATCTCCGAAGGCGCCTGCCTGCGCCTCGCGACCGCTGCGCCGAAGGGAGTCTCCGGCACGGAGATGGGAGCACTGCTTGTCGATGATCTCGGCGCAGAGACCCTCGACGTCCGAAACGCGATTCGCGAGTTTGTCGACCAGGTCCTCGCGGGTGCGCTACCGATCAGTCGTGCGTCTACCGTTTTCTATGCGAGCGCGTGTGCGCGCGTATTTCAGCGCTACATCTACGCGCACCCAATTGCGCGGACGCTGCACGAGCTGTTTCCTTCCTCGGTCTTTCACGTCGTCGGGCTCTGGGCCGGAACGGCCTTCTTACGCGCGTGGTCGCGAGAGGTAGGGGGCTCGAATGCTCAGGCTCGCGTCGCTGAACAGCTCAAGCTCATCACTTCGACGATTGCCGCGACGGTGGCTGCTCCACTTGCGCTTGCAAGGAAGCGCACAGCGGCAGGGCCAGGTCTTGGTCAGCTGAAGGACACAGGCGTTCGGCCGCCAATCTGGCTGGCGATGATTCCGGACTGGGCTCGAATCAACTGGCACGTGATCCACTCGTTCGGGGAGCCTCTTCTCTCTCGCGGTTCACGTCCGGGCGTCGTGGTGATTGGGAACGTGAACGCGGGCGAACGGTCCGAAGCCGACATGAGCACCGCCGGCGAGAAGTGGTGGACCGGTTTCGGCCCACTGGCGGCGGAGTTCTCGAAGGGGCCTTCGCTGCAAGGCGTGTTTCCCAGGCGTTGGGGGCGATTTGCGCAAGTCAGTGCTCGCTCCATGGGGCTCAGCCTTCGAAGTCTGTGGCGGGCTCGTCGCGTTGCACTTGATGTCGATGGCGTGCAAGTCCCTGTCGGGTACCGAGCGGTCGACCTGGCCAAGTTCCTGACGGTCGATGTCCTCCGCGCCAAGCTGGCTTGGGAAGCAGTTGACGAAAGTGCTCGAACGTTCGACGGCGAGAAGGTTGTTTTCTCGGCGAACGGTTCTGCCGAGCTCGCCGCAGTGGACGTCGCGCTTCAACGGCGGGGCGCTCGAACATTTCACCTCTTTCACGGCTCCCTTGGCGACGAATGGGTGGGGGCCGCCGAGCACCCCTCGAATGTCCATCTGGCGTGGACGGACAACGACGCCCGCTGCATGAAGAGCATTCGTGACGTGACGATGGTTGGCGGCATGCCGATTCGAATCCGCCAACGAAAACGAGACCAGGCCCCGCGGTCGCTGTTGCTGATGACCTCGTATCTCCATCGCGACTATGCCGGTCTGCGAGACTTCGAGGCCTTCGAAGATGAGATGCTCGCGGTGTTTCAAGGCTTGCGCGACAACCACGCCACGCGACACCTCGACCTTTCGTGGCGCCCACACCCTGCGTCAAACGCTGAGGCAGTCGACCGGCGATTCGAGAAACTCCGCACGATCGACGTGCGCCTATCGCGGGGGGTTCCGCTTCAAGACGACATCGATCAGGCCGATATCCTGGTGACGAACATGTCGACGGTGTTCGCGGAGGCGCTCTTCAGCGGCGCGCCAGTCTTTCTGCACTTGATGCCGATGCATTGGGACTCGACGGGTGGCGATTTTGTCGATCCGACGAGGCGATTCTTTTTTGCTCGCGATGCCGTGCGCTTGCTCGCGGGGCACGTGACGCGTGGCGAGAATGGTGCTGGCGAGGCTGAGGTGTTTGCCCGACGAATGCTGTGGGGGCCGTCGTGCGAGCCAGCGCCCCTCGATCTGATCACCCCGACAGCGGTACGTGGTCGCGATTGAGCTTCGAGACGTCGACGCGTCGGAGTTCGTCACTCAAGTCGAGCAGTTCATAGCCAGCGACCACGGCGCGCTCTCGGGCTGCCTGGTCCCAGGTCGAAGCCTGAATGCTCTGGACGTAGTACTGCCGGGTCTTGAGGTATCGCAGATAGCGATCGAGATGATGATCGTGCTGTGCAAACGATGAGAAGACGGCAAGGCGGTCTGGGTGCTCGAGGCCGCGGAAGAGCGCGCGTGGCGCCTGGTAGTGGCCACCACGCGCCGCGAGACGGGCGATCACGGGGAGCGGCAAGAATACCTTGGGCAGCGAGTGAAGGCGGGTGGCGTAGCCGCTATGGGTCGTTCGATGAGACCAGGCGACGACGTCTCCCGGCAGCGACGGCACCGCGAACGGTTGGCCGGTGTTGACGTCGACGGTTTCGTGAGAACGGTCTCGGAGGCAGAGCCCACCCGAGAAATTGACGCAGTCTTGGAGGTAAACGCCAAATCGGAAGATCGTGTACGGGGTCTGCCAATCTGGCGCGCTTTGGAGTTCCTTGTCGGGGTTGTCTTTGTGGAAGCCGATCGTGCCGGGGTAATAGTCAGCGGACCAGTTCGAATCGCCGCAGTAGACGGGGCGTTGCCCGACGATCGATTTGACGACCTTGGCGTAGCGCTCGTTGAGAATCACCTCGCGGAGATTGGGGTCGGTCAAGAGGTCGCCGGCTCGCTTGGTCCTCGATGCTTCGAGTACATGTTCGCGAAAAGTCGCGATCTCCGACTGAGAGAAGACGCCTCGCATCAGCACCCACCCTCGCTGCTCGATGTGGCGCTTGGCGGCGGTCCCATTGCCCGCGTCGATCGCGTCGATGTCGAGCGCAGGGGAAGTGGCCGCGTAGCGCAGTTCACGAGACAGCCTGAGGAGACGGGCAGGAAGATTGCTCATGGAGACTCCTTCATCGCGCCCACGACCTTGAGCGCTCGGCGAGCGAAGTACACCGCCATGCCTGTTCGCAAGGACATCGCGATCAACCGTGACAGCAGCGCGCCCCAAGTTCCGAACACAGGAATCAAGGCAACGTTGGCAACGAGGCTGACGAGTCCGGCCGTGACCGTCATCACGGGGATCCACCGGTTTTCGTTCGCGAAGAAGATGACGTTGGTCATGGGGTAGTAGGCCGCCTCCGCGACGATGCTCAGGCAGATGACCGGGAGGTAGAGCGCGGTGTCGCCAAAATCGCGGGTGAAAACGAACGGGACGATCGGGGCGGCAAGCGAGACGAGGACGCCCATGCCGATCGCTACCACCAAGTAATTGCGCGTCTCAGTCCAGAGCGCTGCCTTCATTCCTGCTTTACCGCTCGTGCGCGCGACTTCGCCAGTGCGCGGGCTTGCGCTGTCGTTCCAGGCACCAACGACGAGCGACGCAGGGGAAGACAGCTGCGAGGCGAGCGCGTACGTGCCGAGCTTCGCCTTGAGCCCGAACGAACTCATCACCCACCGGTCCCCGATGGTCAGCAACTGGTTGGCGACGAAGTGAGGGAGAAAGGGGAGGGAAAACCTGAGAGCCTGCCTCAACGTGCTCACCGCAAAGTCGCCGCGGTACCGAAGGAAGATGTACGAAAAGCCAAGGAGCGCGTTGCTCAGCCCGTTGAAGAGCATCGCGCCGAGCGCTCCGCGCAGGCCGAGGCCAAGCGCCCCAACAAGCACGATGCCTCCGCCGACCATGCTCGCGAAGTCGCCGAGCTGCAGCACCCCGACCGCCGATGGTCTTTGCTGCGCACGCAAGAGCGCGACCGGAACACTCAGAACGAGGCTGCCGAGCGCGAACACACAAACACACAAGCAGGACCAGGTCAGGGGTGGCCACCCCCCGAGTCCGATGGCGTCGATGCTCATCGCCGCCGTCACAGCGAGAATTGTCGTGGCGATGCCGAACAGCGATATCCACCTTGCCACGGTGCCCGCGCGAAAGAGGCCAGCCGGCTTGTCTTCTTCGAAGAAGAAGCGCGTGACTGCGGCCTGCATTCCGAGCGACGCCACCATCGGAAGGATCGCCGCAAACGTCTGCAAAAGAGCCAGTTCGCCGTACTCGGCGGTGGACAGCCGGCGCGTGTAGAGCGGCCCCAGGAGAAGGGGCGACGCCCGCGCGAGGATCGCCAGCGCGGTGTACGTCAGGGTCGGCGAGCGCAGCAATGCCGAGAGCTTGGTGAGCAGCGAGTTCATTCGGCCGCGGGTGACATGCGGGGGGGCCTCGGGTAAGGCCAACCTGCTGAATCTGTGGTGCTCGTCGTGGGACTGAGGCTCGGATGGATCTGAAATACGTCGAAAATCGCGTTGTTCTCGTGACCGGGGCTGCAGGCACCATCGGCGGTGCGCTGTGTGAGCACCTTGCTCCGCGGGTTCGTGCTCTGCGGTGCCTCGACCATTCGGAGAACGACCTGTTCTTCCTGCATCAGCGCCTTCAGGCCGCTGGGGCGCCGGTGTCCCCATTCCTGGGCGACGTGCGCGACATCGATCGACTGCGCTTCGCGATGAATGGCGTCGACGTGGTCTTCCACACTGCAGCCCTCAAGCACGTAGGTCTCGGTGAGTACAACCCTTTCGAGGTCGTCCAGACCAACCTCCAGGGCGTCAACAACGTCATTCGTTCGGCCCTCGACGCGGACGTCGAGCGGGTGGTCTTCACGTCCTCAGACAAGGCGGTCAATCCGACCAACGTGATGGGCGCGTCGAAGATGATGGGCGAGCGCTTGATCGCCGCGGCCAACGAGATTCGCGGGACGCGACGTACGCGGTTTGCGGCCGTTCGCTTTGGCAACGTGATCGGCTCGCGCGGTTCGGTCGTTCCCATTTTTGCGAGCCAGATTCTCAAGGGCCAGCCCGTCAGCGTCACCGACGCGGACATGACGCGGTACGTGATGACCATCGATCAGGCGGCGAAGTTGGTTATCGAAGCGGGCTCGGCGCTTCGCGGCGGCGAAGTGTTCGTCACCAAGATGAAGGCGCTGCGTGTCATCGACCTTGCGCACGCGATGTCGAACATTCTCGTCGGCAAGGACGCGAACGTGAAGATCATCGGCGCCCGGGCGGGCGAGAAGCTCTACGAAGAGCTCATCTCGGTCGACGAGCTTGCTCGGTGCGTCGAGCTCGAGCGCCTGCTCGTCGTGCTCTCGCCCAACGCTGCGGCCTACGGTGGCTCGACGCAGGAGACGCTCAAAGCGCCGCTCGCCAATCGGGAGTGGCACTCTGGCAAGGATCGCATGATGACCCGCGCGGAGATTACCGACTTCCTCTTGAAGGAGCGGGTGCTCGAGCCCTTCAAGATGCCAGGAGCCTACTGACATGAAGTGTCTCGTTACTGGCGGCGCTGGCTTCATCGGTCGTTGGGTCGTCGCGCGGCTGTTGAACGACGGACATCAGGTGCTCGCGCTCGACGACCTCTCGAATGGTCGCCGCGAGAACCTGCGCGAGCTCGAGGGCAAGCCGGGCTTCCTCGGGCTGACCGAGGGCGATCTCACGCGCGCCGACGTGCTCGAGCCGCTGTTCGCGAAGCACCAGTGGGACCTGGTGCTGCACCTGGGCGCGTCGATTCACGTGCAGAAGTCCATCGATGACCCCGAGCCCACCTTCCGCAACGACGCCATGGGCACCTTCCG
>CAIWFK010000341.1 GCA_903911905.1 uncultured Myxococcales bacterium | reverse complement strand
TTCTTTTCGAAGACCTCGAGTTCGACGTGGGGGAAGGCCTTCTTCATCACGATGGCGAAGTAGAGGCCGGCGGGGCCGCCGCCCATGCAGACGATGCGCATGGTCGCCGTCTAGCCGTTCGCGCGGGCCGGTGCGAGGCGCAGCGAGCGGTGGATCAGCTTCGCTGGTCGAGCAGCGCGGTGGCGTGTACGCTCGCAAACCGCACCTCGCCATGGGCATTCCGTTCGGTCGTTACAACCTGGTCCGGAAGATCGCCTCGGGCGGCATGGGCCAGGTGTTGCTCGCCAAGAAGGGCGAGGAGGGCTTCGAGAAGCTGGTGGTCATCAAGCGCATTCTTCCGCACCTGGTCGAAGACGAAGAGTTCTTCACCATGTTCAAGGACGAGGCGAAAATCACCATGCGCCTCGACCACCCGAACATCGCGCGCATCAACGAGTTCGGCGTCGAAGCAGGCGTCCACTTCATCGAGATGGAATACGTGGCGGGCGAAGACCTGCGCCGCATCGAGAAACGCGCGGCCCAGGTCAGCACCGGCATCCCCATCGGCGTGGTGCTGCGCATCATGGCGGACGCCGCCGCTGGCCTCGACTTCGCGCACAAGGCGCGTGACGCGAAGGGCGAACCGCTGCACCTGGTGCACCGCGACGTCAGTCCCCAGAACGTGCTGGTGGGCTTCGACGGCTCGGTGAAGCTCATCGACTTCGGGGTGGCCAAGGCCGCCGGCCGCGCGCAGCACACCGCGACGGGCATCTTGAAGGGCAAGTTCCCCTACATGTCTCCCGAGCAGGCCCAGGGCGACGACCTCGACGCGCGCAGCGACGTGTTCGCGCTGGGCATCATTCTGTGGGAGCAACTGACCGGCCGCCGCTTGTTCAAGGCCGAGAACGACCTCGCCACCCAGCGGCTGGTCATCGGCTGTCAGGTGCCGCTGCCGTCGTCGGTCGAGAAGTCGAGCCCGGTGGGCCTCGACGCGGTGGTGATGAAGGCGCTGGCCCGCAGGCCCGAAGATCGCTACCCCGACGCGGCCTCGTTCCGCATGGCGCTCGAAGACTTCGCGCTCGCCAATTCGATTCCCTCGTCGAACGCGCACCTCTCGGCGTTCATGAAGCAGCTGTATCAAGACCGCATCGCCCGCGAAGTCGACCCCCGTACGCTCGAAGAAGATTCGGGGCTCACCGACCTCGACGCCGGCGGGTTGCAACGCAACGCGCAGGGCGGCACGGTGGTCGAGCGAAAGGGTGGCACGGGCAGCCATGCCACGCAGGCGCTCGGAGGTGCCGGGCCGCAGCCGCCAGGTGGCGCGCCCAGGGGCGTCATCATCGGCGTGGGGGTGCTGGCCATCGTCGGCCTGGGGGTCGCGGCGCTGTGGCCGAAAAGGGAGCCGGCTCCTGTTCCCGCGCCGGTGGTGGCTCAGCCCGTCGCCGACGTGCGGCCGGTGGCCCCGGTCAAACCAGTCGACGTGCCACCGCTCAAGGTGCACGTGACGAGTGAGCCGCCGAATGCAGCGCTCGAACTGGGCGGTCTGGCGGTGGGCAACACGCCGTACGACACCAACGTCGAGCGGGCGCGCTTGCCGTTGCCGCTGCGCGTGTCGGCCGGGGGCTATGAGCCCACGCAGGTGATGCTCACGGGCGATACCGGGCAGACGTTGACCGTGACGCTCAAGAAGAAGCCTGCCGTGGTGCGGCCGCCGCCCGCCCAGAAGAACCCCGACATCAAGACCACGCGCTGACGGCGCCGACTGGGCGAGCGTTTGGCTTCGCCGAACGGCGTTCGTCGTGGGCGGTCTGAGTCGGATGGCCAGGGGCCGTCAGAGCGGGTGCACGATCAGTTTGAGGGCGAAGGATGTGGTGGGGACGCCTCAGGGATGGCGGCGAGGGCGTGACGACGCGTGCCGTGCTGGCTACGCCCGCCAGCTCCTCATCGACGACCTCTGGCCTCACCAAGGTCGTCGTGGTGGCGAGGCAGTTGGCTGAGTTCTCCACACCGTCAGTGGGCCGCGCGAACGACTCCACACCGTCGGTGAGCCGCGAGAACGACTCGAGCACCGGTGGTGAGAGCACGCGAACCACCCACACCATCGGCGGGAACTCGCGACCACCATGGGGTGGGCCGCACGAACTCGAACGATTCCGCGCCGTCGCCTTCAGGCGCGCCGGGCACCGAGCCACGGCGCCAGCGCCGACCGACGCACCACCAGCCCGAAGCTCGAGAGCGACACGAGCAACGTTCCCCCCACCACCACCGTGTACTTGACCCACGGGTTCCACGGCTCGCGCGAGAGCGCCACCTGCAACGCCACCACCAGCGGTGCGTGCACCAGGTACACCCAGTACGACGCGTCGACGAGGAAGCGGAGCCACGGCCGTTCCCGCTCTGGCACCCGGAAGGCCAGCGAGAGCGTGCCCAGCGTCACCAGCCACGGAATGAAGCCCGCCAGCAACTGCCCCGATTCCTGGTACTGCAGCCGCCCCGAGAAGACCCCGGCCGCGAGCCCGATTCCAGCGAGAAGCAACCACCACGCTCGCCGCTCGAGCACCTCGCGTGCGGCCTTCACCGGCCAGAGCAGAAACCCGAACGCGTAGAACAGCCCATGGTGCGCCAGCGTCGCGGGGTCCGGCACGAACGACCGGTCGGGTCGCAGCTCGGGGTGCAGCACCCCACCCAACCCGGTGAGCAGCCCCAGGAACATCAGCACCTCGGGGACCGAAAGCGCGCGCCCGAGCAGCCTCGAGGCCGCCGCTCCGGTGACCCCCGCGCGCGCCGCCGCCCACGCCACCAACGAAAACACGAACAAGACCTCGAGGAACCACAGGTGGCCCGGCTCGAAGCGCACGCCCACCCCGAAGGGGCAGAACTGCCCGCGCGCGACCACCCAGCGACGCAGCGCCACGTCGACGACGATGGCGAGCGGAGCAGCCACCACCAGGGGCACCAGCAGGCGTCGGGTGCGATCGACCAGAAACCCCTGCACCCCGCGCCGCTCGAGCACGAGGTGCGCGAAGAACCCGGCCAGGGTGAAGAACAGTTCCATGCGGAACGAATGGAGCCCCGAGGTCAGCACCGCGAAGCCCGGGCGCGAAGCGACGTCGGCTACCACGTACCAGGGCGTGATGTCGGGCACGTACGCCCACGCGGCGTGAAAGAAGACGCCCAGCAGCATGGCGCCCGCGCGCACCGCGTCGAGCCCCTGCCACCGAGGTGTCGTCACGGGCTCCGACTGACCTGGGCGGCGAAGTCGAACAGCCGCTGGTAGTCCTCGACCTCGGGCGGGTGACCTCCGGGGCGCAGTACCAGCGCCGATTTCCAGTTGGTGCCGTCGAGCTTCGCCTTCAACCCTTCCATCGCCGGCCGCTGTATGCCGTCGTCGATGGCCGCCATCAGCAGCGTCGGCCGCTCTCGTTCCTTCGAATAGTTCACGCCGGTGATGGGCCCGCCGTGCATCACCACCCAGCCCGAAGCGACGACCCGCGGGTCGCCCATCAACATCGAGACCAGGTACCCGCCATTCGAATACCCGGCGATGACGGGCAGACCCTGGTGGTGCAGTTTTTCTCCCGCCGCGGCCACCACGTCGTCGAGCCGGTCGATGACCGCCTGGGTCTCGGGAACGCGCGACCGGGCCGTGGGCCAGCACCACCACGAGCGGTATTCATCGGCCCAGTCACACAGGCCCGCCACCCCCCGCAGCACCACCAGCGACGTGCGCTTCGACGGCGGCACCTTCGCGGGAAAACTCAGTTCCCACGCCAGGGTCTTCACCGACGGCGCGGTCATGCCGTGGAAGTAGACGACGAGGCCAGGCTGCTCGCCCTTGAGCAGGCAGGCGTCGTTGCGCAGCGACTCCCAGCCGGGTGGACAGAAGGGCTCGGGCGCCGCGTTCGGCACCGGCGCCTGCGACGACCACATCACCAGCAGCAGCGACAGCATGACAGGCCCCTTCCACCACAAGCGGACCCCTCGCCGCCAGCTTGGTGTCAGCGAACGGCGCGCATCCGTTCGGTGGTGACGTCACGGCCGCCGCCGAAATTCTCCAGCACGCACGAGAGCAGCGTGTACGGCAGGCCCGCGGTGACCCGGCTCTCGCCGGCCCGCATGAAGTGAGTGACCGAGCTGCGCTCGAAGGTCATCACCAACCCCGAGATGCCGTACGAATGGACGACGAAGCGCGCCACCTGCGCCTGAACGTCGGCGGTGCTCAGCCCTTCGATTCCCCGAACGTCGTCCATGGCGGGCTCCCCATCAGGGCAGTCTGGAGTGCAACATCGCGCGGGCCGGCGTGGGAACGGCGTGCGAAGGTCATCGTCATGTCGTGGCTCGGCCGTTTCGCAGTGCTCTGGGGCATCGGTGGCGCGGCAGCGGTGCTGCTCGAGCCCATCGCCCGGCTCTCGACGCAGGTGCTGACCGCGTTCCGCGACCCGGCCCTGACGTGGTGGCAGGTGGCAATCGCCCTGGTGTGGACGGCGGTGATGGCAGGGTCGGAAGGCTACCGCGCATTCCAGTTGGGCTTCAGCCCCCGCATCGTGGTCCGCGCGTTCCACCTGGGTCGTCACCCGACGTGGTGGGGCGTGCTGCTGGCGCCGATGTTCGCCATCGGCCTCATTCACGCGACGCGCCGGCGGCTCATCACCAGTTGGTCATTGGTGGTCTTCATTCGGGTGCTGGTGCAGGTGGTGCGCGCGGTCGAACAGCCCTGGCGCGGACTCATCGACCTCGGGGTAGTGGTGGGGTTGGCGTGGGGGCTGGTGGCGCTGGTGGTCTTCTGGGCGCGCGCGGCGCTGACGGGGCGACTGCCGACGGTGAGCGCCGACCTGCCCTCGCAGGGCTGACGGCTGACCTACAGCCCCAGGCGCCGCAGCACACCCTCGCGCGACTCGTCGTCGAGCAGCATCACCAGCGTGCCCGCGAAGGCCGGCGCGTTGGTCGACACGAAGCTCGCGCACAACACCGTGCGAAAGGGCCCGTCGGCAGGCCCCACGAGGTCGGCGACGGTGCGAGTCTGCACTTCGGGCGTCGAGGGCAACAGCACGGCGTGCACCATGGTGCCCAGCGCGTTGGCGCACGCCGACGCCACGATGTTCGCCGCCTCGCTCAGCGCCGCCGACGCGGTGGCCGACAGCGGGCCCGACACGCCGGGGCGGGTGAGCAAACGTCGGCCCAACCGCTCGGCGTCGTCGGCCTTGAGCACCCACCACAGCTCGCCCTTGACCTCGGTCTCGGGAGCGGTGCCGAACTGGAAGGTCGCCGCCACCACCTTCACGTCGCGCCCCCCCAGCAGCCAGCCGACCTGCCAGCGGTTGGCCGACAGCACCACCGGCACGTCGACCAGCACGCCGACGTCACCGACCAGGCGCGCCAGCATCGACGCGGCCTGCGCGCTGCCCAGGTGAGCCACTTCGCGCAGCGCATCTTCCTGCCTGGCGGTCAGCGCGCTCACGCTTCAGCCCTCGCCCGCGGCAGGCGCTCGAGGCGCGCCACGTCGAGAATGAAGACGGGTCGACCGGTGCCCAGAATGGTCACGCCCGCAAGACCCGGCACCAGGTCCAACGGCCTCGCGAGCGCCTTGAGCACCACCTCTTCCTGCCCGAGCAGGCGATCGACCAGCAGTGCCACCTTGCCACCCTCGCCGTCGACCACCACGAACGGAGGTACGTCGGGAGGCTGCGGCAGGGCCGGCACGTCGAGCAGCTCGGCGAGCGACTGCACCGGCACCACCGACTGCCCGAAGTTGAGCATCAACAGGTCCTGCGAGCCGGGGAGCGCGCTGCGGCGCGTCTCGACCACGCCCGAGACCTTGGCGATGGGCAGGCCGTAGACGTCGTCACCCACGCCCACCAGCAGCAGGTTGACCATGGCCACGGTGAGCGGCAGCGACAGGCGGCAGGTGGTGCCCTGCCCGCGGGTCGACTCGAGCTCGAGCACGCCGCCGACGGCTTCGACCACGCGCTTGACCGCGTCCATGCCCACGCCGCGCCCCGAGATGTCGGTCACCGCCGCCGCGGTCGACACCCCGGGCAGACACGAGAGCATCAGCGCGTCGCGTTCGGACATGGCGCGCGCGGCCTCGAGCGTGACCAACCCGCGCTCGACAGCCGAGGCGCGCAGCCGCTCGCTGTCCATGCCACGGCCGTCGTCGACCACCTCGAGCACCACGCGGTCGCGATCGCGACGCACCAGCACCTTCACCGTGCCCCGGGCCGGCTTGCCGCGCATGCGGCGCTCCTCGGGTGGCTCGACGCCGTGGTCGATGGCGTTGCGCAGCAGGTGCAGCAACGGGTCGTTGAGTTCGTCGACGATGGCGCGGTCGAGTTCGGTGGTGGCGCCTTCGATGATCAATTCGACGTCGCGACCCCGTCGCCGGGCGATGTCACGCGCGGCCCGGGGCAACCGGGTGGTGATGACGTCGATGGGCGTCATGCGCGCGGTCATCACCTGGTCGTGCAAGCCCCGCACCAGCTTGTGCAGGCGGTCGACCGCTTCGTCGAGCGGCGGGCGGAAGGGGTCGGGCAGGCCCTTGCCGACCTCGCGCACCCGGGCGGTGGCGAGCAGCAGCTCACCCGCCACGTCGAGGAAGCCGTCGAGCAGCTCGGTGCGAATGCGCACGGTGCGCGCCTGGTCCTGCTGGCCGACGACGCGGGCCTCGGGCTCGGGGGCCGCAACAGGCGCGCCCCCACCGCCCAGCGCGATGGGCTCGAGCCGCTCGAGCGTGACGTCGGCCACCGTCGAGATGGTGCGGGTCACGCCTTCCTGGGTCTGGGTGGTCTCGAGTTCGAGGGTGATGCGCCCGCGGGGCAGGCGACCGGCCTTCAGGTCTTCGAGCGGCGGCGAGAGCGCGAAGACGTTGCCCAGGGTCGAGAGCCGCTTGTACGCCAGGAACGCGCGCACCCCGGGCTGGGTGCTGGCCGCCGAGACCTGCAGCGTGACCGCGAAGCGGGGTTGCGTCGCCTCGGTCGAGACCATGGCCGGGGGGGCGGGAGTCGTGGAAGGTGCCGACGGTCGCGGGGCGGGCACGGACGACGGCCCCAGGCCCGCCATGGTGGCCGACAACCTCGCCACCAGCGCCGCGACGTCGCCCAGGGGCGCGCCCGAGGCCACCGCGCGCACGTGCCCCTGCAGCGCGTCGATGGCCTGCAGCACCAGGTCCGCCAGGGGCTTGTCGAAGCTGGCCGGGGTCGCACGCACGGTGTCGAGCAGGTCTTCGAGGCGGTGGGCGAGCGCCGAGGTGGTCTCGAAGCCCATCGACGCCGCCATGCCCTTGACCGAATGGGCATGCCGAAAGGCCGAAGCGATGACGTCGACCGCGGGTTGCTGCTCGAGCTTCACCACGTCACGCGAGAGCGCCTCGAGGTGCTCGGTGGCCTCGCTGATGAAGAGCGCGGTGTAGCGCTGGGTGTTCGGGTCTGACACGTGCGACCACCAGCATACTCGCGCCGTGCGGCAGACGGCTGGTGAACGGGCATGAGGGTGCGAGTACGGTGGCTGGCGTGCGCCACGTCGTCTTCCGCCTCGAAAAGGACCGCTATGCGCTGCCGCTCTCGGCCATTCGCGAGGTCGTGGTCGCGCCCGAGGCCTACACGCGGGTGCCCAGGGCGCCGGCCTCGGTGAAGGGCGTGATGAACCTGCGGGGCCGGGTGGTGCCGGTGGTCGACCTGCGCGAGCTGATGGGGCTGGCTCCGAGCAGCCCGGGGTCGCGGGTGGTGCTGCTGGACTTGGGGCGGCGTGAGCTGGGCCTGCTCATCACCGAGGTCGACGGAATCGAGTCGATCGAGAAGGTTGCCTCGCAGGCTGCACGCGCAGGGCCCATGGTCAAGGGTCTGGCGCGACTGGGGGCGCTGGCCATCACGGTGCTCGACCCCACGGCGGTCGACGCCGAAGTGGCCCGCTCCTTCACGAGCCGCTAAGGTCCAGACACAATGAGTAAGCGGGTCCTCGTCGTCGACGACAGCGTTTTCATGCGCGACATCATCAAGGACATCTTTGCCGCGGGCGGGTTCTCGGTGGTGGGCGAGGCGGGCAACGGCGTCGAAGCGGTCGAGAAGTACAAGGAGCTCAAGCCCGACCTCGTGACGATGGACCTGGTGATGCCGTACCGCAACGGCATCGACGCCACGCGCGAGATTCTGCGCGGCGACAACGCGGCCCTGGTGGTGATGTGCAGCGCGCTGGGTCAGGAAACGATGGTCATGGAGGCCATCGAAGCCGGCGCGGTCGACTTCATCGTCAAGCCCCCGCGCGCCGAAGACGTGCTGGCGGTGGTCAAGAAGGTGCTGGGCGCCTGAAGCAGGCGCGGCGCGCCTTCAGTTGAACTGCGACTTGATGTCGGCGCGCATCAACACCACCAGCGCCCAGATGCCGACCGGCAGCGTCAGGCAGCAGCAGCAGGCGCCGCGCGGCAGGAACCCGACGATGAGCGAGGCGATGATCAGCGGGTAGAACTTGAGCGCCCGCATCTGCAGCGCGCCGAAGATGACGAAGCCGTCGACCAGCACGCTCAAGCCGGAAATCGGTCGCTGCGCGTTGGCCAGCCCGATGAAGAAGTCCTTCATGGGCGCCAGGTTGGGGTCGCTCAGTTGCGCGTTGAGCGCTTCCTGATCGCCGCCGCCCATGATGAGCCCCCACAGGCCGAAGAGCACCCCGGCCCCGCCAGAGATGAGCAGCAGAATCGAAGGAACGTTGAGCTCGTCCTTCGCGCTGCGCGGCGGAGGCTGCTGGTCGGCGAAGGGCGGCTGGAACGGTTGTCCGGTCGGGTTCATGGCCGGCCGACTCTACCCACCGAAGAAGGTCAGGCCGTAGTGCTTCTTGAACTCGGCGAAGGGCAGGGTGAACACGCCGTCGTTGCGGCCGTCGGCGCCGGGCTCGCCGTGGCCCCAGGGGTTGCGCAACTGCACCAGCTGCTGCCCGTGCTCTTCGCGCACCGACAGCACTGCGTACACGTGCTGGGAAACGAGGCCGTTGGTGGCCTTCGAAGAAGCCAGGGTGGTGGTCGCGGCCACCGGTCGACCCGCAGCCAGGGTTCGCTGCAGCTGCTCGAAGAGGCCGGTTCCCCGGGTGGCGTTGAGCGTCATCGAACCCGAGCGCCCGGTGAGCGCCTGCCACACCGTGACCGGGCTGCCGCCCTTGCCCGCCGACTGGTAGCTGCCGTCGAATTTCGCCCAGGCCTTTTCGAGCACGAGCGGCCACAGTTCCTTCGGGTCGCGCCCGTGGGCATAGGCCGGCGTGCTGCCGTCGGTGGTCGGCATCTGGGTGTCGACCGTGACGTACGTGGGCTGTTGGCCGCGCGTCAGCAGGCCCAGGAACGAGTCCTTGTAGAAGCGCACCGTGCAGGTGCCGTCGTGGTTGTCGGTGATGGCGTCGCTGATGGCGGTGGGGTCGACCGCGGCCAGCGCCGCGAAGCCCGAGACCGCGTAGCAATCACCCAGCGAGCCCTGCAGCGCGTCGTCGGCGCTCACCCCATCGACGAAGAGCTGTCCCGAGGTCGCTGCCCACTTCGCGCGGCCTTCGTCGACGGTCCGAAACCCGGGCTCGGCAATCGCGGCCGCCGCGGGTTTCGGGGTCCACCCTGAAGGCGCGGGCGAGGCCGGCGTGGTCGCGACGGGCGTGGTGGGCCCCTCGGTGCGGGAAGGAGCGGCGGGACCGACGGTCGAGCCAATGCGCGCGGAAGCCATGCTCGCATCATCGCGCACCGACGGTGAGCCCTGCCAGTCGACGGCGACGAACCTTCACGCGCCACGGTTTGCGAGCGGCGCCAGCACCCGGGCACCGGCCGCCGAGACGCCCAGCGCCACCACCAGGGCCACCAGGCCCGAAGCGCCCACGCAACTGCAGCCCAGCGCACCGGTGAGGAACGCCGAGACCAGCCCCACTCCGCGCACCACCGAGGGCAGGGGGCTGCGGCGGGCGAACCACTCGAGCGCCAGCCCGGCCACCACCCCGCCCGAAGCGCACGCTGGCACGCAGAGCGTGGTGCACCCCGACGGCGTGCAGACGTGCCCGTACAACCTGGCGGCGTGGGCCAGCACCAGCGGCACCAGCCCCACCTCGAGGCCGTGGAGCGCCCCGCGGGCGAGCGCTCCGCCCCGCCAGGTCGCGGCCATCACCAACACCCCCAGGGCCACGCCGAGGGCGAGGCCCGAGACCAGGGGCGTGCCCAGCAGCATCGAGGTGGCGGGCAGCACCAGGGCCGCGCCCGACAGAGTGAGCGCGAAGCGCAGCCGCGACCGCTCGTAGGCGCGGCGGGCGCGGGCGGCCAGGTCGAGGTTCAGGGTGTCAGTCGCCATGCATGCGCCTCCACAACGTCGTCAACCGTTCCACCGCGCGCTGGCGGCGCTTGCGGCTGGCCGCGTCACCAGCCGCTTCTTCGGCCAGCACTCGCGCCAGCTCGGCGCGGTCGGACTCGGCCAGGCCCGACATCGCGTCGTCGAGCGCCTGAAGCAGCTCGCGCCGCTCGACGTCGGCGGCGGGCGTTTCCGGGGCAGCGCCTGACGCCTCGGGCGCGCGCTGCCGGCGCACCCGGGACCGCTCGGTGCGGCATTCCCACACCGTGACCTCGAGCACCCAACTCGAGGCGTCGCGGCGGGGGTCGAAGGCCGGCGCCTGCTCGAAGACCTTCACCAGCGCCCGCTGCGCCACGTCGTCCACCTCGGCACTGCCCGACAGCCACCTGGCGGCGAACCCCCGAACCATCGGCCAGGCCAGGGCGAACACCTGGTCGAACGCGGCCCGGTCTCCCCTGGAGAGGTCAGTCATCGCGGCCTGGAGCCGCTGTCGGTCTGCTCCCGTCACCTCGACGCTCAATAGGCACGAGCGCCCCACGTGTGACAGCCCTTGCGTGCGACCCCGGCCTCTGGCTTCTTGGACCGATGGGCGTGCGCCTGATGGTGGTTTTCAGCCTGACGCTGGCGCGCGTCGCCCTCGCCGACACGCCCTGGCGTGAGGAGCGCGACCTTCGCTTCGCCCCCGACCCCGCCTTCCAGGCCGACGGCGGTGTGCAGGCCTTCTACCACCTGGTGCGCGACGACGACGCGGCCCACGCCCCGCTGCTCGCCAGCCTGCGCGCGCTCGACGTCAACGATCGCTGGTCGACGCTCGAGGCCAGCGCCCACCTGGTCGCGGTGCGCCTGGACTACGTGGTCGACAAGGACCGCTCGTTCTTCTCGGCCGACCGGTTGCTCGACGTCGCGTACATCAACGCCGTGGGCCCCGAGATGAAGGTCACGGCCAACCCCGACGGCAGCTTTCACGTCGGCCGGGCACCGTCGAACACCTTCTGGCTCAAGCGCTGGGGCGCCGACGAGGTGCCACGACACGCCAGTGAGCCCCCCTTCCGGCTGCTCTTCGAGCTGTGCGGCACCGGCCCTGATTCCATCATCTTCCAGGAGAACCGCGACTTCGCCCGGGTGTGGGGCTACCGCACCGGCGGTGCGAGCGTGGCGTGGACCGCGCACTTTCCGTGGGGCGCGGGCAAGACGCGGGTCTGCGTGGTGACCCTGACCTCGCTCTACGGGCTGCCGCCTTTCTTCCTGGGTGGCGAGCGACGGGTCAAGCGCGAGACCATGGCCGCCGCGCAGGACCTCATCGAGCGCCTTCGCGCGTACCAGGTGCCGACACCCCCGCGTCTGGAGCGCTCGGAGTCTTCGGCATCGCCTTCACCAACTGCGCGATGAAGGTGGTCAGCGCCTTCTTCGCCTTCTTGCCCACCACGTAGCGCTTGCCACCCAGCGGTCTGCCGTCGCGGCCGGAGAGCGCCAGCACCGACACGTCGACCTTCTTTCCGTTCTCGACGCAGTCCACCAGGACCACCACGTCGGCGTGGGTGTCCTTGGCCACCTTCTCGAGGCAGGGCCCCGCGCGACAGCCGCCCTCGGGCAGGTCGTTCTCGCTGACCCGCGAGGCGATGAACTCACCCGAGCCGTTGAGCGCCGTCACCACCTCGTCAGCCAGGCCACGAGAGACGTCTTCGTAGATGGCGTCGGCCGCCGACACGTCGACCACCGCCACCTTCCACGAGGTGGCCGACAACGAGAGCGAGAGCAGGAGCGACAGCACGCAGACGAGCCTACAGGAGACAGATTCCGAACACGCAGTTCGGCAACCCTGGAATACCGGTACAACAATCGCCATCGGCCTGGCACTTCTCGCCCGCCCGGCTGCAGTAACAGACCGGAGCCGGGCTGCTCCACGGTGCGTTGCGACAACTGTACGGAGCCGCGCGGCAGTCAGCATTGGTGGCGCAGTCGTCGTAGCAGCGCCACGTGCCATCATTGCTCTGGCCGTCGGACGCGCACACGCCGCCCGGCGCACAGGCACCGCTGGCACGACAAGGCCCTGCGCAATAGCCGCCAGCCTCGCCCAGGCACTGGCCAGTCTCGCACTGCGAGTCGTTGCTGCACGCCGCGCCGTAGCGCTTGAGGCTCTTGTCCTTGAGCTCGCAGCGCTTGCTCCACGGGTTGCAACCGTACGAGCCGCCCAGGTGCGCGCAATCGGCGTCGCTGGTGCACGAGGGCACGCACCACGAGCCCGAGCTCGAATCGTTGTCTTCGTCGTCGCACGAATACCCCTGCCGGCAGCCACCCGCGCCGCTGCAGCCCTGACGACAGAAGGTGCCGAACTGGTCGCTGGTGCACACGCTGCCCGACGGGCACCCCACCGAGACACCCGCATCGCGCGAGCAGGTGTTGACGCCGGCCACGCAGGCGCCCGAAGGCCAGCCGCTCGAGGCCTCGGTGCGGCAGACCTGCGACGCGCACTGGCCGTTGGAAGCGCAGGCCTGGCCCACCGCGAGGTTGGTGCAGGTGGGCGTGCCCGAGCAGGCCGGGTCGGCACAGTCGACCAGCCCGTTGCAGTTGTTGTCGCGCCCGTCGGTGCAGCTCGATTCCGAACCGACGCCGGCGCAGTCGGGGTCGACGCAGTCGGTGAGCCCGTCGCCGTCGTTGTCGAGGCCGTCGCTGCAAGTGGTCTCGGCCTTCACCCGGGCCACGCAGGTACAGCCGGTACCGCACGAGAGCCCGGCGCAGGCTGCGTCTTCGCAGTCGCGATCGCCGTTGAGGTCGTTGTCGAGCCCGTCGTTGCACGCCAGGTTCTCGGGAGTACCGGTGCCGCAGAAGTTCGCCGCACCCGCGCAGTCGGCGGTGTCGGCGCAGTCGCGCTTGCCGTCGCCGTCGTTGTCCACGCGGTCGGTGCAGTTGGTTTCGTGCTTCGCACCGCCGGTGCAGACGCAGCCCGCGCCGCAGGCCGTGCCATCGCAGTCGGGCGAATCGAGGCAGTCGGTGGCGCCGTCCCCGTCGTTGTCGACGCCGTCGGTGCAGTTGGTCTCGGTCTTGCGAAGGTTGGCGCACACGCAGCCCGCGCCGCACGAGACGGTGGCGCAGTCGGGGTCGGCGCAGTCGACGAGGTTGTCGTGGTCATTGTCGAGCCCGTCGGTGCAGTTGGTTTCCTTCTTCAGCGCGACCCCGCCCGAGCAGCCGGGGCCGCTCGAAGCGCCCGCGCAGTCGGGGTCGGCGCAGTCGGCCTGCCCGTCGCCGTCGTTGTCGAAACCGTCGGTGCAG
>CAIWFK010000340.1 GCA_903911905.1 uncultured Myxococcales bacterium | reverse complement strand
TGGCGGCCGACGAGGTCAAGCGCACCGCGCCCCAGGCTCGGCTCGACGTGCGCGCGCTCGACCTCTCGTCGCTCTCGAGCATCGCGAACTTCGCCACCCAGGTGCGGGCCTCGCACCCGGCCATCGACGTGCTGGTGAACAACGCGGGCGTGATGGCGCTGCCGAAGCGGCACACCACGGCCGACGGGTTCGAGCTGCAGTTCGGTACCAATCACCTGGGTCACTTCGCGTTGACCGCGCAGCTCTTCGACGCGCTCGAGGCCGCGCCGGCGGCGAGGGTGGTGAGCGTGGCCTCGATGGCGCACGTGTTCGGTCGCATGGACTTCGACGACCTGATGGAGGAGCGCCACTACTCGTCGTGGGGCGCGTACGGGCAGAGCAAGCTGGCCAACCTGCTCTTCGTCTTCGAGCTCGAGAAGAGGCTGCGCGCGGCGGGCAAGAAGACCCAGGCGCTCAACGCCCACCCCGGCTACTCGGCGACCAACCTGCAGAGCACCAGCGCGCGCTTCATGAGCCGTGGCCTCGATTCGTTCTTCATGGACCTGGGGGCCATGACCATCGCGCAGTCGGCGGCGATGGGCGCGCTGCCTTCGCTGTATGCGGCGACCATGCCTGACGCCGTGGGCGGAGACTATTTCGGGCCGGCGTACTTCGAGATGCGCGGCCCACCGAAGCGCGTGCAGGCCCGAGCGAAGGCGCGCAACGCCGACGACGCCCAGCGGCTGTGGAACGTGTCGCTCGAGCTGACGAGGGTGCGCTGGAGCCTGCCTTGAAGAGCAGCACGAAGACGATTCTGTTGTGGGTGGTGTTGATCGTCTTGTTCACCGCGTTCTACCAGCTCTTCTCGAACAACCCGCCCAGGCCCGAAGGGAACCAGGACTCGTCGAACGTCTCGTGGTGGGTCGTGCTGATGGTCATCGCCATCGTCGGTGGGTTGGTCGGGTATTCCCGCTTCCAGGCCAGTCGCCCGTGGCGCAAGCAGTACGACGCGGCGATGAAGGCCTTCGGCAAGGGCCGCTTCGCCGAGGCGCTCGAGCTGTGGACCCAGAGCTACGAGAAGACGCCGTGGAGGCCGACGGTTCGCTTCAACATCGCCTCGGCCCGGCTCAACTTGTGGCAGCTCGCGCGGTCTCGAGAAGACCTGATGGAGAGCCTGAAGCTGGGCGAGAAGGCGCAGCAAGCCGCCCTGCCGTACCTGGTCTGGGTGCAGGTGGCGTTCATCGACGCGCTCGAAGGCAAGCTCGCGGACTCGCGCGCCGCGACCGACAAGGCGGGTACCTCGAAGGACGTGACGCTCAACGTGCCGATTCTGACCCAGGCCGTGCTCGACGTGCGCGAAGGCCGGCTCGAACAGGCGCAGCGTTCGTTGCGCTCGAGTGAGATGCGGCAGATTACCGGCACGTTGGGTGAGTTGGTGCGGGTGCTCGATGCGTTCTGCACCTTCCTGGCGACCGGCGAAGTGCGGCACGTCGACAAGGTGGCGCTCTTTCAGGAAGCCGCGCCCGACGAGTTGATGCGCGCGTGGCCCGAGTTGGGTGCGTTTCTGTCGAAGGCGCCGCAGACCTGACCGTCACTCCATCGACGGAGCGTCTCCAGCCAGCAGGCGTCGACGCAGGTCGAAGAGCCACAGCGCGTGCTTCACGTCGGCCTGGGTTCGCACCGGCCACACCACCCACCCCTGACCCCACGGGAATGGGTGGGCGCGGCCCGAGTTCACCAGCGCGTTGCGCAACGGCACCGTGAGCGGAACGTGCGCCTCGCCGTCGAGGTGCAGGTGGCCGTATTCCTCGTCGCCCAGGTAGAAGTCGGCCCCGTCGACCACCTGCTCGTTTCCCAACTGCCAGTGGGTGCGGGCGTTGACGCCGGGCTGCTGCTCGAGCGATTGAGCGACCTGCTCGGCGAAGCGATTGGGCAGGGTCGGCCGCTTCGAGTGACGGCCCTTCTGGGACAACGACATGGTGCGGGCGTTCATTCGCGCATCGATAACGGCCTGCGCCGGCGGCGGCCATGCTCGAAGGCCTCGGGGCGGTCGTGACTGGGCGCGGACGGCGGGCTCGCGGTGCCGACCCTCCGGCTCACTTCTCGTCGGGTATGGCCCGTGGCCCCCCGCCGCGCGCACCGCGGGTGCGCCACTGGAACCCCGCGCTCGACGCCGAGAAGCCCTCGGCCTCCATCCACGGTGCGAGCGGGGACTCCACCGCCGGTGCGCCGTTGATGGTCGCCACCAGCACCCCCTGCCTGCGGGCCGCGGCTCGTCGGGCCAGCACGATGAGCTGCGAGGCGATGGCGCGGCCGGTGCGGGAACGTTCAGGCTCGTTCTCGGGCAACCACGCCACCACCTGGCGGAAGTTCTTCGCCACCCACGCCGCGAGCGCCCCATCGACCAGCACCACGCGCGCACCGGACGAGCGCCTCGGCACCAGGCGCTTGCCCGCAGACGTCGGCGGCTCGGGCCACGGCAACAGCGCTCCGTAGGGGTTGGCCGGGTCGACGGCCGACACGGTCACCACCTCGGGTGCGTCGTCGGGCGGTGAGGTGCGCAGCGTGCGCAACACGTCGAGCACCGCGGGCAACGCGAACTGCATCGCCCCCACGCCGGTGACGAAGTAGCCGCGGCGAATGCGACCGGCCTCCTCCATCGCCCGGAAGACGTCGGAGATGCCCGAGAACCCCCCCGGGACACCTTCGGCCAGCGCGACCTCGCGGGTCACCACCCCGTAGCGGTTGAGCAGTTGCCAGGCCATGGCCGTCGCCCACTCGGTCTGCGTCGCCTGCTCGCCGATGGAGCGCGAGGCCAGCAACGTCCATCGGCCCTCGGCAGCGATGGGGCTGGCGCGCCGACTGCGGAAGGAGCCAGTCGCCGCGCGCCGCAGCGTGGCCTCGGTCGTCATCGCGCGCAGCGCATAGAAGCTGTCGTTGGTCACCAACCCGCGCCACACCAGATTCCACAGCGCGTCGACCGTGGCCTGGGGAAAACCGCCGCCGCTGCCCGAGAGAATGGCCGAGAAGAAGCTGGCGCCGGTGCGACCGAGCAGGTCGATGATGGCGCGCTCACGCTCGCCCAGCGAGGTCAGGTCGACGGGCGGAGGGCGGTACAGGCGGGCGACGTGGTCGGTCAGGAAGAGCGCCACGCGTCCATCGCGGTCGCCCAGGCGCTCGACACCCACCCACACCACTTCTCCGGCGGCGGCCAGGGCGTCGAGGTCGCCCGGCAGGTATTGCTCGAGGCGCGCGGGCAGAATCTCGGTCTCGAGAGTCGAGGCCGGCAGCGCGATGCCCTGCAGTTTCTCGACCGCGTCGAGCAACGCGTCGAGCCCGCGGCTCTTGTGGACGACGCCCTGCCACAACGTGACCAGCCTCCCGAGCACCGGCGGGTCGACGGGTTCGACTTCCTTGCGCAGCCGCGCGAGTGAGCGCCGGCGCACCGAGCCCAGGACCTCGACGTCGCACCATTCGCGCTCCGTCCCACCTGGCCTGAACGCGCCCTCGAGCAGGCGGCCCGACCGGGTCAGCCTCCCCAACGCCTGCTCGACCTGCCCCGCGTCGACGCCCAGCCGCTTCGAAGGAGTCGCCAGCGCAAACGGAGCATGGGTGCGCGCGTAGCGGCTGAGCAGCTCGAGCAGTGGGTCGGCGAGGCTGGTGAGCAACGCGCCCGGCAGGCCGTCGGGCAGCGTCAGCCCCAGGGCGTCCCGGTACCGCGCGGCGTACTCCACCGCCACGAAGCGGGGCTCACCCGCGATAATCAGCGTCACCACCCGGCGCGCGGCGACCAGCGCGTCCACGGTCGCCAGCACCTCGGCGCTCGCGCACCGACTGCGCACCTCCTCACGCGAGAGATCGCCCAGTCGCAGCAACAGGTCGTGCACGCCGTCCATGCTGCGCGCGCGCATGGGCTCGGTCAGGTGCTGCAGCGTGGCCTCGAGCTCGGTCAGCGCGTCCAGGTCGAGGAGGTCGCGCAGCTCGACGTCGCCCAACAACTCCCTCAACTGCGTCGGGTCGACCGACAGGGCCTGCGCACGGCGCTCCGCCAGCGGCACGTCGCCGTCGTAGAGGTAGTTCGCGACGTACCCGAACAAGAGCGACGAGGCGAAGGGGCTGGGCGTGGTGGTGTCGAGCGTGCGCACGGTGATGGTGCCGCGCTCCACTTCTCGCAGGGTGTCGACCAGCGCCGGCAGGTCGAACACGTCGCGCACGCACTCGCGGTACGTCTCGAGAATCATCGGGAATGACGGGAACCGACTGGCCACCTCGAGCAGGTGCTGGGCCTTCTTGCGCAGTTGCCACAGCGGCGTGCGCTGGCCGGGGCGCTTGCGGGGCAGCAGCAACGCGCGCGCCGCATTCTCCCGGAACTTCGCGGCGAACATCGGAGTGGCCGAGAGCTGCGAGAGCACCAACTGCTCGACCTCGTCGGCGCCCGGCACGAACAGCTCCGTCGGCGGAGGCGACGCGGTCTCGGGCAGCCGCACGATGAAGCCGTCGTTGGCCCACACCGTCTCGACCTCGACCCCCAGCAACGCCCTGGCCCGCGCCGCGACGGCCATCGACCACGGGGCGAGCACCTGGCCTCCCAGCGGGCTCATCACGCACACCCGCCAGTCGCCGAGCTCGTCGCGGGTGCGTTCCACGACGATGGTGCGGTCGTCGGGAACGGGACCGGCGTCGGCCTGTCGCGACAGCCACGCCAGCAGGTTCCTCGCGGCGACGGGTTGGAGCGCGTTGCGCTTCACCAACAGGTCGGTCGCGGCACGCGCCGGCAGCTCGCGCAGCTCTCGGACCAGCGCGCCGATGCGCCGCCCGAACTCCAGCGGCCGCGCCACCTGCTCGCCGCGCCAGAAGGGTAGCTTGCCGGGCTCGCCCGGTGCGGGGCTCACCATCACCTTGTCGAAGGTCACCTCTTCGATGCGCCAGGTCGACGCGCCCAGCACGAAGGTCTCTCCGGGCTTGGTCTCGAAGACCATTTCCTCGTCGAGCTCACCCACGCGCGCCTGGCCCGGCGCGGCCCCGACCAGGAACACGCCGTACAGCCCGCGGTCGGGAATGGTGCCGCCGTTGACGATGGCGGTGCGTCGCGCGCCGTCGCGGGCCTCGAGGGTGTGTGCCACGCGGTCCCACGTCACCCGCGGCTTGAGTTCGGCGAACTCGTCGCTGGGGTAGTGCCCCGACAGCAGGTCGAGCACCGACTCGAACATCGACCGGGACAGTTCCGAGAAGGGCGCGGCGCGGCGCACCAGCTCGAAGAGCGCGTCGACGTTCCAGCGGTCGACCGCCACCATCGCCACCACCTGCTGCGCCAGCAGGTCGAGCGGGTTGCGCGGGTACCGGGTCGACTCCACCGTGCCCTCGAGCATCGCACCGGCGAGCGCGGCGCAGGCCACCAGGTCCTGCCGGTACTTGGGGAAGAGCAGGCCCTCGCTGGTGCCGCCCACCTGGTGCCCGGCCCGGCCGACCCGTTGCAGCGCGCTGGCGACCGACGGTGGCGCTTCAATCTGCACCACCAGGTCGATGGTGCCCATGTCGATGCCCAGCTCGAGCGAGCTGGTGGCGACCAGGCCTCTGACGGTGCCGGCCTTGAGCTGCCCTTCGATGAGCGCCCGCTGCTCCTTGGCGAGCGAGCCATGGTGGGCGTGCACCAGCACCTCTCCCGCCTCGTCGTTGAGCGCCGCCGCGAGCCGCTCGGCGCTGCGTCGCGCGTTGACGAAGAGCAGGGTGGTGCGGTGGGCGCGAATCAGCTCCACCAGCCGGGGGTGAATCGCCGACCAGTTGGTGGCGCGGCCGGGCTTGCCGTCGGGGCCGTCGACCACTGGCCGGGCCAGGTCCTCCACCGGCACCTCGACGTGCAGGTCGAGCCGACGCGGCGCCGAAGCGTCGACGATGGTGACCGGTCGAAAGCCCTGGGCGCTGGCACCGCCCAGGTAGCGCGCCACTTCGTCGAGCGGGCGTTGGGTCGCCGAGAGCCCGATGCGTTGGAGCGGCCGCCTGGTCAGCGCCTCGAGCCGCTCGAGCGAGAGCGCCAGGTGCGCTCCGCGCTTGGTGGGCACCAGGGCGTGAATCTCGTCGATGATGACGGTGTCGACGCCCAGCAGCGCCTCGCGCGCGTTCGAGGTGAGCAGCAGGTACAGCGATTCGGGCGTGGTGATGAGCAGGTCGGCGGAGTGCCGACCGAAGTGCGCGCGTTCCTTCTGCGGGGTGTCGCCGGTGCGAATCACGACGTCGGGCACGGTGAAGGCGTCACCGCGCGCCTGGGCGACCCGCGCGATGCCGGCCAGCGGGGCGCGCAGGTTGCGCTCGACGTCGACCGCCAACGCCTTGAGCGGCGAGAGGTACAGCACCCGGCACGCACCGCGACCCTCGGGCCGGGGCGTGAACATCAACCGGTCGAGGCAGTGCAGGAACGCGGTCAGGGTCTTGCCGCTCCCCGTGGGCGCGAGCAGCAGGGTGGAGTCACCCTTCACCAGCGACGGCCAGCCGAGCGACTGTGCGCGCGTGGGCTGAGGGAACGCCTCGCGGAACCACGCCTGCACGGCGGGGTGGAACGGCGCGAGCGGGTCGGTCGACACGCCGAGCGTTCTACTCCCGCCATGAAACCTGCACACGACCCGCTCATCGGGGGTCAAGCTGCCGAACCCGAAGTCTTCGAAAGCGTGCCCATGAACAAGCTGCTGCTGCTCGCCCTGACCCTCGTCACCGCCTCCGTCGCCGAAGCGAAGTGCTACCACCTCGACAAGGCCCCCAGCGACGTCTACGTCTGCGTGGGCAAGAACGGCAGCGACTCCTTCGACGACCGCAAGGCGGCCAAGGCCATCTGCGACAAGGCTACCGGCAAGGACTGCGGCAACGTCTCGAGCTCTTCCTCGTCGTGCCACTCGAACATCGACAAGTGTTACGACGAGAGCGGCAAGGCCAGCCGCGAGTTGAACGGCTACTGAGCCCCAAAGTCGGCTAAACGTCGGCGTCGGTGGACGTCGACATCTTCACGGACGGGTCGTGCAAGGGGAACCCCGGCCCGGGCGGCTGGGGTGCCATTCTTCGCTCGGGCACCCACGAGAAGGAACTGTGGGGCGGCGCGCGCGAGACCACCAACAACCGCATGGAACTGACCGCGGTCATCGAGGCGCTCCGCGCGCTCAAGCGGCGCGTCACCGTGCGCGTACACACCGACTCCACCTACGTGCAGCAGGGCATCACGACCTGGATTCACGGGTGGAAGAAGAACGGCTGGCGCACCAAGGCGAAGGAACCGGTGAAGAACGCCGACCTCTGGCAGGCGCTCGACGAGCTGGTCGCCGGTCACGACATCAGTTGGCACTGGGTCAAGGGCCACGCCGGTCACCCCGAGAACGAGCGCGCCGACCAGTTGGCCAATCGCGGCGTCGAAGAGGAGCTCGCCCGTGGCTGACGCGCCGGTCATGTTCAGTCAGGCCGTCGAGGGCTTCGTGCGCGCGGTGGGCGACCGACTCGACGACCAGGCGAAGGACGGCCTCAAGGCCCTGGGCCTCGACCTGCGCAAGCCGCTCGAGCCGGCGTACCCGCTCGACACCTGGTTCGCGGTGATGCGCTTCGGCGGCCGGTTGATTGCGCCCGGTCTGCCCGAGCCCGAGCAGTTGGAGCAGTTGGGCCGCCGCTTCATCGACGGCTACGAGCAGACCCTGGTCGGTCGCGCCCTGCTGGCCAGCATGCGGGTGTTGGGACCGCGCCGCACCCTCGAGCGCATGAGCCGCAACTTCCGCAGCGGCAACAACTACACCGAGACCCGAATCGAGCCCAAAGGCCCCACCGACTACGAGCTGTGGTTCAACCAGGTGCGCTCGACCGATTTCTACCGGGGCATGCTCGAGGCCGGCCTGTCGCGCACCAACGCGAAGCAGCTCGAGGTCCGCCTGGTGACACACGACAGTGCGGGCGCGACGTTCCGCGTCACGTGGGCCCCCTGAAACAGCAGTTGAATTGTGGGCGCGTTGGGGCGTTGATCACGTGGTGAAGCGCGTGATGACGACCGCAGTCGTGTGCTGTGCGCTGTGGACGCGCGCGGACGAGGGCGAGTGGACCGTGGTCATCAAGGGCCCGCCCATCACGGTGAAGAACCGGTCGATCCCCAAATCGCCCATCAAGGAAATTCTGGCCGAGGGCGAAATCGCCGCTCCGGTGCAGGACATTCAGGAAGCGTGCATGCGGGTCGAACGCTTCCGCTCGTTCATGCCCTTCCTGAAGGACTCGCATGAAATCAGCGACCACCTCGAGGACGGCAGCGTCTACGTCTACACGCTCATCGACCTGCCGGTGGTGGGCAAGCGCGACTACGTGGTGCGCACCTGGCTGCGCGAAGCGGTCGCCGCCGACGGGTCGGGCACCTTCCGCAACGAGTGGAAGGCCTTTCCCGACCACCTGCCCCGGCGCAGCGGCATCGCCCGCATCGAGAAGAACGAAGGCGGGTGGACCGTCACGCCCATCGGCGATGGCTCGAAGTCGTCGGCCGTCTACCGCTTCACCGTCGACCCCGGCGGGTGGATTCCCGGGTTCGCGGCCAACCTCGGCAACGAGAAGGGCGTGGCCGACACCTACCGCGCCGTCGAGAAGGAAGCGCAGCGGCTGCGTGACGCGAGGCTGGCGAAGGCTGCTGATGCTGGCGCGCCGTCGGTCGATGCGGGCGTGCCCACGCCCCACTGAAGGCGCTAGAACGCGGGTCATGCGACTCGTGCACGTCGGGCTGGCGTCGGTGAACACCACGGTCGGTGCCTTCGGCGCCAACGTCGACCGCGCCCTGGGGCTCGCACAGGACATGGCGAAGGCCGGCGTCACCATCGCCGTCTTCAACGAGCAACTGGTCGGCGGCTACCCGCAGGAAGACCTGGTGCAGTGGCAGGCCTTCGTCGACCGGCAGTGGGTCGAGCTCGAGCGCTTCGCGAAGCAGACCGCTGCGCTGCCCACCGTCTTCTGTGTCGGCGTGGGCCTCGCCCACCAGGGCCTTCGCTACAATTGCGCGGCGGTGGTGGCGGGCGGCGTGGTCCAGGGCCTGGTGCCCAAGGAAAAGCTGCCCACCTACAACGTGTTCTACGAAGGCCGCACCTTCGCGCGCGGCGCGCCGGGCCTCGACGAGCGACACCGCGGGGTGCCCTTCGGCGACCAGCTCTTCGCCTTCGACTTCGGGGTGGTGGGGCTCGAGGTGTGCGAAGACCTGTGGAGCGCCGACGGCCCCATTCGTCGCCGCACGTACTCGGGCGCCGAGCTCATCTGCAACCTGTCGGCCTCGCCCTTCCGCCTGGGCGTCGAGGGCACCCGCCGCGAGATGATCAGCACGCGCGCCGGCGACCACCAGTGCACCATCGCCTACGTCAACCAGGTCGGCGCACAAGACGGCCTGGTCTTCGACGGCGGCGGCTTCATCAACCAGAACGGCCGCATGGCCTTCGAGCTGCCCCGCTTCACGCAGGGGTGGGGCGGCGCGGTGGTCGACCTCGACCGCACCCTGCGCCTTCGCACCGAGAACACCACCTGGCGAGACGACCAGCAGACCTGGGCGCGCACCGCGAAGCCGGTACCGGTGCGGAAGATCGAAGTCACCACGCGGCGGGAAGGTCTTCGCTACCCCGTGCCCGCCTCGAAGAGCTTCTTCCTGCCCGCGGCGGCGCCCACCCAGACCCCGCGCGAGCGCTATGCCGAAGACCTGCTCGACGCACTGAGCCTGGGCATCGGCGACTACTACGAGAAGACCCGCGCCTTCTCGCGCCTCGGCATCGCGCTCTCGGGCGGCCGCGACTCGCTGCTCACCCTGCTCATCGCCCACCGCTGGGCCAGCCGCGCGAAGGTGCCCATCGAGACCTTCTACATGCCCACCCGCTACTCGTCGCAGGGCACGCACGACGCCGCGGCGCTCATCGCCAGCGAGCTGGGCGTGCGCTTCACGGTGCTGTCCATCGACGAGGCCTTCGAGCGTGAATTGGCCGCGACCCGCACCATGCTCGGCGGCTCCACCGAGCCCACCCCCATCACCATGCAGAACGTGCAGGCCCGGCTGCGGGCGCAGCGCATGTGGAACTGGGCCAACAGCTCGGGCGGCCTGTTCCTGCAGACGGGCAACATGAGCGAGAAGGCCGTCGGCTACACCACCGTCGGTGGAGACCTGATGGGCGCGCTGGCCGTCATCTCGAACGTGCCCAAGACCGTGGTGATGTTCCTGCTCGACTACCTCTTCGAGAAGCACGGCTACCGCGGCATCTCGGCGGTCATCGCGCGGCCAGCGGGCCCCGAGCTCGCGCACGACCAGGTCGGGGAGGCCGAATTGATGCCCTTCCCCATTCTCGATGCGTGCTTCCACCTCTTCGCGGGTGAGAAGTTGTCGCCTGGCGACGTGCTCGAGGCGGTGGCGGCGATCTTCCCCGAAGTGCCGCGCGCCACGCTCAGCGGCTACGTACGCAAGTTCGTCAAGCTCTTCACCCAGAGCATCTACAAGTGGGTGCAGTCGCCCATCTCGCTGCACGTCGGGACGCTCGACCTCGACCGCGAGCGCGCGCTGCAGTTGCCGGTGGTCACTTCGACCGAGTGGTGAAGACCACGTCGAGCAGCGCGTCGGCCCACGCCGAATAGGCCTTCGCCGAAGGGTGCAGGCCGTCGGGCGCGATGAGCCCGGCCTTCGCCTGCTCGACGAAGCTCGGGAAGAGGTCGACGTACACCGCGCCCACCTTCGCAGCCTCCTGCTTCAAGATGGCGTTGTGCGCTTCGAGGCGTTCGCGCAGGGCCGCGCGCGCTCCGAAGCCGGCGGCCACCGGAGACTGCGACCAGTCGGGCTGCGGCAACACGAAGACCCGGGAGGGCTTCACGCCCGCGGCCAGAATCGCGCTGAAGATGCGCGCCAGGTTCGCGCGGTAGCGCCCTTCGCCCGTCTGCCGCACCACGTCGTTCGCGCCGATGGCCAGCGTCACGGTGTCGGGGTGGAAAGCGGTGAGCGCGTCGAGCTCGTCGTCGATGAGGTCCTGCGTGGAGTAGCCGTTGACCGCCACGTTCTCGAGCGTCACCTCGACGCCGCGCTGCTTCGCCAGGCGCGCGAGCTGCGAGGGAAAGGAGCGCTCGGGAGGGCCGCCGGTGCCGCAGGTGAAGCTGTCGCCCAACGCCAGGTAGCGCACCTGCGCCAGACAGGGGCCCGACGCCAGCAGCAGGAAGATCAGCAACCGACGCATGCCGCACCTCGCTCGTGCGTGACACGACCTGACACCGTGTCAGGTGACACCACGCCTGACACACCGACGCTACGGGCCAGCCTGCCGACCGGTTTTCGCGTGGTTCGCCCGAGGGGGAAGCCGCGGGCACGACTCCTGCTCAACGCGCGCGCTCACACGAGGGCGCTCGGCGCCGGGGGATTGAAATGAAGCTCAAGTCGGCAGTGGCGGTGGTGTTTCTGGCGGCCTGTGGCTCGCCGGGTGGTGATGACGGCGGCACCGGGGGCGGTACGGCGACGGGTGGCGGTACGGCGACGGGTGGCGGTACTGCCGTCGACGCGGGCAACAACATCCTCACCCCGCCCGAAATGACGCTGGCGAAAACGTTCTCGCCGCTGCCGGCGCTCCCGCCTGACCCGACCAACGCCTACGCCGACAACGCGGCCGCGGCCACGCTCGGCCAGCGCCTCTACTTCGACTCGTCGTACAGCGGTGCGCTGGTGGTCGACGCCGACGCCGGTACGGGTTCGCTCGGGCCCGCCGGTACCACCGGCCTGGTCTCGTGCTTCTCGTGCCACGGCAGCTCCATCGCGGGTGACGACAACCGCTCGACGCCCAACAACGTCTCGCTCGGCACCAACTACGGCACCCGCAACGCGCTGCCGGTGGTGAATTCGTCGTACAACCTGTGGACCAACTGGGGCGGTCGCTTCGACTCGCAGTGGTCGCTGCCCACCGCGGTCGCCGAGAACGGCGTCATCATGAACTCGACCCGCCTCAAGGTCGCGCACCTGATGTTCAACAAGTACCGCGCCGACTACGACGCCATCTTCCCGGTGGCGCTCGACCCCGACCTCGACCCGACCTCGGCCAACGCCGCCCGCTTCCCGCCCTCGGGCAAGCCGGCCGCCGCTGGTGCCGACGCCGGCGTCTGGGAAGCGATGGCCGCGGGCGACCGCACCATCGTCAACCGCATTCACGCCAACTACGGCAAGGCCATCGCGGCGTACATGCGCAAGCTCGTCAGCAAGCACGCGCCCTTCGACGACTTCGTCGACGGCAGCGGCACCATCTCGGTCAGCGCCCAGCGCGGCTTCATCGTCTTCACCACCACCGGCAAGTGCAGCACCTGCCACCGGGGCCCGAACTTCACCGACGACACGTTCCACGCGCTGGGCGTTCCCCAGACCGGGCCCCACGTGCCTGCCACCGACCTCGGCCGCTACCAGGACGTGCCCGCGCTGCTCGCCAGCCCCTTCAATTCGGCCGGCGCCTTCAGCGACCTGCCTGACGCCGGTCGCCTGACGGGCCTCGTGCAAGATGCCTCGCAGATCGGCCAGTTCCGCACCCGCAGCCTGCGCGGCGTGGGCAGCTCGGCGCCCTACATGCACTCGGGTCAGTTCGCGACGCTCGAGGCGGTCATCGACTTCTACGACGTGGGTGGTGGCCCGTTGCTCGACGGCGGCGTCCCCGAGATTACGCCGCTCAACCTGACCGCCACCGAGAAGGCCGACCTCGCCGCCTTCCTGCGCACGCTCGACGGTCAGCCCGTCGACCCTGCGCTGCTGATGAACACCTCACGCTGAACGCAGCACCGGCTGGCCGCGCTCGACCCGTCGACGAATGCCGTCGAAGTCGAGCCGACCTCCGTGGACCAGGGCCGGTTCCAGAAGGAGACTTCGCAGGCGCTGCTCCCACTGCTCGGTGGGGGCAGCGCCGATGGCGTGAATGAGCACCTCGGCCTCGACCGGGCCCCCGGTGCCCAGCCGCGCGCTGTCGAAGACCTTCGCCTTCACCGCGCCCGCGACCTGGAAGGCCTGCGGCGCCGTCACCCGTCGACGCTCGACCCTCACGTTCAGGCGCGTCGCGGGGGCCGACACGAAGGCCGCGCGCAGGTCACCGCCCACCAGCGTGCACCCGTCGGCCACCAGCACCTGGGCTTCGACGTCTCCGGCCACCACCAACACGCCGCGCACGTCGATGATGCGCGCGCGCAGATGCCCCGCCACCACCAGCGTCGTGTTCTCGCCAATCACCAGGTCGGCGCGCACCTCGAGGCTGCCCAGCAGCGTTCGGCCCTGTGGCACCAGTTCGTCGACCGTGGTGCGCTCGCCCGGCTGACTGCGAAAGCGCAGCGCCGCCAACCACGTCGCGAACGCCGGGTGCGGCTCGGCCAGCACGTCACGCTCGCTGGTCGCTTCCCGCAGCACGCGCTCGAGTCTCGCCAGGTCGGGTCGGCCGAAGGGCGCCAGAAAGCGCAGCAGGCGCGGGCGGTCCTGGGCCTCGTCCCACAGGACTCCGACGTCACGTGCCAGCGCCGCCCAGGTCGTCACCTGACCGATGCTACCTGCTTCGTGGCACACTCTTGAGTGACTGATGCTGCCGATGCTGCCGGCCCTGGTGCTCTGTGCGCTCCCGCTGGAGTGGACCCGCGTCAGCGCGGGCATCGAGGTGCGCGCGTTCGTGCTCGAGCAGAAGCCCGAGCATGGTGACGGCCTGCTGCAGGTCGTTCGGCTCGACCCGGCGGTGGTCACCTTCGAGTTCGCGCTCGCCACCGAGCACCACGACCTGATTCGCACCGCCGCCGAATGGGCCCGCGAGCGCCACTTCACCGTCACCATCAACGCCGGCATGTACGAGAAGGACTTCCGCTCGAACGTCGGCTATCTGCGTGACGGCGCGGTGCTCAACCAGAAGGCTTGGAAGCCCACCTACCAGTCGGTGCTGGCCTTCAAGCCGAAGGACAAGGGCGTACCCGCGGTGGTGCTGCTCGATCGCGACGCGCCAGACTTCGAGGCCCGGGTCCGCAAGTACGACGCCGTCGTCCAGAACCTGCGCATCATCAAGGGGCCTCCCTCCGTCAGCGTGTGGTCGGCGAACAAGAAGAAGTGGAGCGAGGCGCTCGTCGCGCAGGACGACGAGGGTCGCCTGCTCTTCGCCTTCTCGCGCACGCCGTACGAGCTGGCCGAGCTGTCGGCGAAGGTGCTCGCGCTGCCGCTGGGCGTGGTGCGGGCCATGCACGTCGAAGGTGGCCCCGAGGCCAGCCTGTCGATTCACGGCAAGGGCGTGTCGGAAGACTTCGCCGGCAGCTTCGAGACCGGCTTCTTCGCCGACGACTCGAACGCCCACCAGTGGCCCATTCCCAACGTCATCGGGGTGAAGTGACCTCGAGGTGGTTGACGTACACGCCCGGCGCGTGCCGCACCGTCTCGAGCCCCGCGCCGATGCCCGTCTCGGCCAGTGACAGATGCACCCACGGCAGGCCCGGCCCCTGGGCGGGAATGCCGAACTGCACCACGTTGACCGTCACGCCCTCACCGGCGGTGGGAGAGACGGTGGTCACGTCGGCCTGGCGCACGAAGTCGTCGAAGCGCACCGTGCACAGCGCGCGCTCGCCGTCGAAGAAGGTCAGGCTCAACGCCTCGCCAATGGGCCCACGCCCCAGCTCTTCGAAGGGGCCCTTTTCGGCGTCGTGGCCCCTCGCCACCACCAGGGTTCGCCCCGTCACGTACGCGAACTGCGCCGGCCGCCCGCGGGGGTAGTCGTAGGGCAGCAGATCGAAGGTCGCCTGCAGAGCCTCGAAGCGCAGGCGCGGCCTGGCCACGTCGTGCAACACCAGGTTGGTGAAGGTGTTCAGGTGCGAGCGCACCTCGCGCGGAACTTCGGTGACCGCGTCGACGGTGGTGGCCCCGTGGCTGATGGCCGCTCGCTGCGCAGGGCCGTCGAGTCGAGGTGCCTCGGTCAACGGGTCGGGTCGCGAGAGGCCCGCCCAGAAGCCGTCGATGGTGGCCGACTCGAAGGTCAGCGCGGGAGCGATGCTCAGCGTCGCCGGGCCACAGGGAAAGTCGAGGCGCAGGCTGGTGTCGGCCGAAGCAGGCACCGTGCCGCCCGCTGGGTGGGTGGCGGCGACAGGCGGTCGTCGCGCGCCGAGGTGGAGCGCGCCGCCGAGGGCCCCGAGCGTCAGCCCCACCACCGCCACCGGCGTCTGGAACACGAAGCGGCGCGAACCGAGCAGCCACAGCCCCGCCGCGAGCAGCAACAGGCCCGGGACCGAGGGCGAGGCGGTGAAACAGACGAAGCACACCCCCGCGGCGCCCACGAACGCGCCCGCCGGGGCCGCCACGCACACCGCCAGCAGCGGCAGCGACCCTCGCCACGCACCCACCGTCGCCAACCCCAGCAGCGCCACCGAGAGCGCCACCACCCCGTCGTCGGCCCAGAAGCGCAGCGAGTCGACCGGGAAGGTGGCGAGCGGGCGCCACACCGCCACGGCGAAGGCCAGGGTCACCATGCCCAGCGAGGTGAGCGCCGCGAAGCGCGAGAAGCGGGTCATCAGCGCCGTTCGTACAACACGGTTCCCACCGGTGCCTGCATTGCGTAACACCCACTTCGTGCGCTCCGTCGCCTTCACGCCCTCGCGGCTGGCCTTCGCGGTGCTCTCGTGCGCGCTGGTGGCCCTGGCGTGCTTCGCGCTGGCGGTGCTCTTCGGAGAGCAGAAGCTCGACCTCGCCCAGGTCGGGGTCGCCGGTTCTCCCGACGAGACCATCTTCTTCCGGGTGCGGTTGCCGCGGGTGGTGCTGGCCGCGCTGGTGGGGCTGGCGCTGGCGGCGGCGGGGGCGGCGCTGCAGTCGCTGCTGCGCAACCCCCTGGCCGACCCCTTCGTGCTGGGCGTCAGCGGCGGCGCGGCGCTCGGAGCCACCATCGCGCTCGCCCTGGGCATCGGCCGGTTCGCGCTCGCGCCCGCAGTCTCGGGCACTACCGTGCTGGCCCTGGCTGGCGCACTCGGAGCGACCGCGTTGGTGCTCTCGGTGGGGCGACTGGCGGGCGGCGACCCGTCGAACACCACCTTGCTGGCGGGCGTCATCTTCAACGCCTTCGCGCTGGCGGCCATCACCTTCATCAAGGCCCTGGTCGCTCCCGACCGGCTGGGGAAATTCTCTTCTGGTTGGCGGGCTCGCTGGGTCAGGAACAGGCGGGCACCCTGGCGTCGACCGCCCTGGTGGTGGGCGCGTGCGTGGTGGTGCTGGTGGCGGCGAGCGGCCGACTCAACCTGCTGACCCTGGGTGACGAAGACGCGCAGAGCCTGGGCGTCGATGCGCGGCGCACGCGGTTGCTGGTGCTGGTGGTGGCCTCGGCCGCGGTGTCGGTGGTGGTCTCGCTGGCCGGGCTCATCGGCTTCGTGGGGTTGCTGGTGCCGCACCTGGCGCGGCTGCTCTTCGGGCATGACCAACGCCTGGTGCTGCCCACCAGCGCGTTGCTGGGCGCGGCGTTCCTGATGCTGGCCGACCTGGTGGCCCGCTCGCTCTTCAGCGTCTTCCACACCGAACCGCCGGTGGGCGTCATCACCGCGTTGCTGGGTGGGCCGGTGTTCCTGGCGTTGATGGTGCGCGCGCGGCGCAGTCAGCGCGCCTGAAGAAGCGGCTACCGACGCAGCGCGTACGAGCCCGGGGTCACCCCCACCATCGCCTTGAAGTCGCGCACGAAGTGCGACTGGTCGGCGTACCCCAGCTCGAGCGCCAGGCCGGCGAGGTCGAGCGCGCCATCGGCCAGCAGTCGCTCGTTGGCTTCGTGCAGCCGGTAGCGCTGCAGCACCCACTTGGGGCTCACGCCCACGTAGCGGTCGAACCGTCGCTGCAGCGTGCGCTTCGTCACGCCCGCGCGTTCGACCAGTTGCTCGACCTGCAGCAGCGTGCGGTCGACGGCCGCCAGTTCGACCAGGTCGCGGGTCGCCCGCGCCACCGGGTCGTCGTCACGCAGCCGGGTCAGCAGCACCTGTTCCCAGGCGGCGACCGAAGCCTCGAAGGGGCGCTCGCGGGTGTGCCTGGCCAGCGCCGCCGCCTCGGCGAAGACCCTTCGCAGCGCCACCACCCGATTGCGCAACGTCGAGAGCGGAGCGCCCAGCACCTGCTGGAACATGCCGGGCCGGAACTTGAGCCCGAAGACCTGACCGTTTCCCCGCAGCGTGCGCACGAAGCGGCTGGTGAAGACGCCACCCACCTCGGCCCGCCGCGCTTCGACGGTCACGTGCACCGACGGGTGGGGCAGGGTCTGTGCCCGCACCGGCGGTGTGCCTTCCAGCGTCCACGCCACGTGCCAGAAGTGTTCGACCGCGAAGGCCAGCTCGGCGCGCGGGGCCAACCGATGGTGCGTCACCCGTTCGGTGACCGTGCCCTTCAAGATGCCGCGCGCGGGCTTCATGGTGTCGCGTTCCTTCAAGACGGGGAGCGTCAAGGGGGCCTACGACGGTGACCCATGCGCGAACTCTACACCCGCTACACCCTCGACCTGGCCGCCACCCCGAGGCAGGTCTTCGCGGCGCTCACCGAGCCCGAGAAGACGAAGCAGTACCTCTTCGGCTGCGAGGCCGTCACCGACTGGAAGCCGGGCAGCCCGCTTCACTGGCGCGGCGTGCACGAAGGTCGGTCGATGGTCTTCGTGGTCGGTCACGTGGTGGCCTTCGAGCCCGGGCGTCGGTTGACCTACACGACCTTCGACCCCAATGGCGGCCTGCCCGACGTACCGGCCAACTACCTCGAGGTCGATTGCCGCCTCACGCCCAGTGGTGCGGGTACCCGGCTCGACTGGAGCCAGGGGAACTTCGCCACCGTGGCCAACGGCGAGGCCCGCTTCGCCGAAGCCTCGAGTGGTGGAGACGCGGTGCTGCGCGCGCTCAAGGCCGTGGCTGAACGCGCTCACGACAACGGCCAGTAGAGCCGCAAGAGCGTGCGCGCGGGGCAGTTCACGTACTCGACGGTCACCGTGTTGCCGCTGCGCGTGCAGGGCCAGGGTCGCTCGGTGCCGGTCGTCAGGTCGGTGGCCGAGGCGAAGGGTCGGGTCTGAATCGGCCCCAGGTCGACGGTCAGGCGCGCCACGCCCGAGCGGCTGCGGTTGTGCAGTTCGACCGAGCTGAAGCTGGCGCCCTGGCCCTTGAGCTGGCCTGCGCCAGTGAGCGTGGCCAGCACGCCTCCCACCACGCGCCAGGTCGACGCTCCGTGCAGTGGCACCTCGAGTCGGGTGGGCAGCGTCGCCTCGGGGCGGCCCTCGCCGTTGCAGCGCACGTCGGTGACGCGCGCGCCGGGAGGCCCGTCGACGATGTCCCAGGACGTGGTGACGTACGCCGCGGGCGTGGCCTCGATGCGCCGACGCACCGTCAGGTCGTAGCGGTCGAGTGCGCTCGTCGAGGTGGTCAGCGCGATGGTGGACTCGTTGCTGGCGAAGACCGGCTGGAAGGGGCGGGGCGCTGCGGGGGGCTCGAGTTCCCAGCGGTGCGCGGCGCGGCGGGCCCGCACCAGCGCCCGGGGAGAATTGCGGCGCCTTGGGTCGGCGGGGCTCCAGGCCTGGCTGACCACCTCGACCCCGTCGAGCGCGAGGTCGAGCAGGTTGATGCTGGGCCAGAGCCTGGGCGCTTCGTCCCAGTCGCCGGTCGACCAGTCCTGCGCCTTGCCGCAACTGCCGGCGCTGGTCAGCAGGACGTCGCCATCGCCCGGGCCCAGGCCTTTGAGCAGGCGCGCGGTCGGGTAGTGCTTGTGGCCGTGCAGCACCACCACCGCGCGACCCAGGGTGTGGAGCGTGGTGAGCGCGGTGCCAGCGCCCAGCGCCGTCATGGTCAATTCTTCGCGGTCGCCCTGGCCCACCAGCGACGGCAGCACCTGATGCACGAGGAAGCGCTGCCACACCGGGCGGCCGTCGGTGGCGATGACCGAGGTGTCGGTGATGGGCGTGGGCACCAGGTGGTGGTGCAACAGGAAGAGCAGCGGCCGGTCGCCCGGGGGCAACTGGGAGCCCAGTTGAATGAGGTCTTCCTGGCGCAGTTGCCCACCGGCGCTGATGAGCCCGCGCGGCAAGTAGCTCGAGTCGTAGGCCACCACGTCGGCGTCGATGCCGGGCAGGGTGACCGGCTGACCCAGGAAGGGCGTGGCGTTGCCCAGCACCTGCACGTGGGGCCGGTCGGCCATTCGGGCCGCGAGCGTCTGGAAGAGCGTGCCGTCCCAGGGGCCAAAGACGCCGTCATCGCGTCGGTCGTGGTTGCCGGGAATGAGCACCGTGGGCACCGCGCGCCCCACCGCCGCCGTCAGCCGGTCGAGCAGCGCGAGGAAGCCGTCGATGAGCCCCGCCGCCGGGCGGCTGGAGTCGAACACGTCGCCGGTGAGCAGCAGCGCGTCGACCTGGCCGTGCAGGCTGGCCATGGTCTCGACCAGCCCGTCGTGGAGGCGTGACTGGTGTCGGTCGGCAGCACCGAAGTGCAGGTCGGACAAGTGCGCGAGTCGGCTCATGGGCGCGCCCGTTCTAGTGGCCCGGGCTGACGAGCGCGAAAAACAAAGCCGACCGCGAAAAAGACTGAGGCCCGGGTCTCACGAAGAGAACCGAGCCTCAGAGGTTCAGCAGGTGGTGCGGAAATTCAGCTGACGGCGCGAACGTTCGCCGCCTGGAGGCCCTTGGGGCCGCGGTTCACGTCGAACTCCACCTTCTGACCCTCAGCGAGGGTGCGGAAGCCGTCCGCCGAGATCGCAGTGTGGTGGCAGAAAACGTCTTCGCCGCCCGCGTCCTGGCTGATGAATCCGAAACCCTTCGCATCGTTGAACCACTTCACAGTACCAGTTGCCATTTGATGAGATCTGCTTTCAGTAATCGACCCAGGAATTGGGTCGGCGTCGTCGGTTGTGACGGCGCAGGACTCATGTACGCGCTTTCCGCACGCAGCGCCAGCCCCCCACCCGAAAGAGCGCGAAGTCGAGGCTGATCAGCCGGTTGCGATCAGGTGCTAGCCTTGGGTCGACGATGCCGCTGCCTCCAGCTCCACCCTCGGTCGAAGATTCGCTGGGCGCGCCGCGCTTCGGCACGTACCAGGGCTCGCTCGCTTCGGCCCGCCTCGGCGGCCTGCGCGGCACCTGGCAACCCTCGCGGCTCGCGCGGCTGGCCGTGCACAAGCGCTGGCTCTACGGCTTCGTCGCCACCCGCGAAGGGGCGGTGCTCTTCGCGGTGGTCGACCTGGGCTACAGCTCGAACGTCTTCACCATGGCCGTCGAGCTGGCCGGCCAGCGCGTGCTGGTCGACGTCGGCCGGCTGGGCCCGCCCCGCCCGCTGGTGAAGGTCAACGAATACGTCGGTGCCGGGCTCGAGGTGGGCCTGCGCTTGCCGGGCGCCAGCGTGCACGCCCGTCGGCCCTTCGGTGACGAGCGCTACCACGTGGACATTCGCCTGGGCCTGGGCGCTCCCGTGCTGCGACCCTCGATGGTGCTGCGCGCCGAATTGCTGGCTGCGGGCGCGGCGCCTCCCCTGACGGTCATCGCCCCGGTCGAAGGTGGCGACGGGGTCAACGTGACGCAGAAGTGGGCGGCGCTGCAGGCCTTCGGCGAGCTCGAGGTCGCGGGCCACCGCTACCGGCTCGACGGCGGGGTGGGCGGGCTCGATTCGACCCACGGCTACCTCGCGCGTCGCACCGCCTGGCGTTGGGCCTTCGTGTGCGGCCGGCTCGATGACGGCACGCCGGTGGGCATCAACCTGGTCGAGGGCTTCAACGAGACCCGCGACGACGTGAACGAGAATGCGCTCTGGCTGGGTGGGCGACTGTACGGCCTGGGCCGCGCGCGCTTCACCTGGAACCACGACGACGTGCTCGACCGCTGGCACGTGCGCACCACCGACGGGGTGCTCGACCTGACCTTCAAGCCCATCGCCGCCCACCGCGAGTTGCGCGACCTGGTGGTGGTGCGCAGCCGCTTCAGTCAACCGGTGGGGACCTGGTCGGGCACCATCACGCTCGAGGGCCAGCGGTGGACCCTCGACGCGCAGCCCGGAGTCGCCGAAGATCAAGATGTCCTGTGGTGAGGAGCGTTTCATGGCCGAAGCCGAAGACCGTCTGACCACCACCACCCCCGCGCCCCAGCGGCTGCCGCCCGAGCTGACCCGTGCCGTGGTCTACCTGGTCGACGACGACGCGCTCGCGCGCTCGATGATTTCCGAGATGTTGAATCACCGCTTCGAGGTGCACCACTTTTCCCGGGGCGAAGACGCCATCGCCGCGCTCGAGAACCTCTGGCCCGACGTGGTGCTGCTCGACGTGGTGCTGCCCGGCATCGACGGCATCGAGACCTGTCGGCGCATGAAGCAGCGCGCGGCCGACCGACCCCTGCCGGTGCTCATCGTGGCCGGAAACTCCGAGCCCCGCGAACGGTTGCGCGGGGCCGAGGCCGGCGCCGACGATTACCTGGGCAAACCGGTCAACCGCATCGAACTGCGGGCCCGCGTCAGCAACGTGGTGAAGTTGGGCTTCTTCCAGCGCCAGCAACTGCAGGCGGGCGCGCGGCTGCAGACGCTGCAGGGCCAGCTCGAGCAGGCCGAGCGCTTCGCCACCCTGGGCACCTTCGCGGCGGGCATGGGCCACGAGCTGAACAACGCGGCGGCCGTGCTGCGCGGCATCGCCGAAGAGCTCAAGCACGTGGCGGGCCTCGACGCCGACATCGCCGACGACCTCGCGCACGTGACGCACCAACTGCAGGAACTGGGCGGCGCGGCACAGCGGCTCTCGCGGCCCGTCGAGGCCGAAGCGCTCATCGACGTGCGCGACGTGGTGCGCGACGTGGTGTGGCTGACCAAGGTCACCGGCCGCGGCAAGTACGTCGACATCGTGCTCGACCTGCCGCCCGGTGCCGTGCTGGCCCGGCTGATTCCCGTGCAGGCCCAGCAGGTGGTGCTCAACCTGCTCACCAACGCCATCGACGCGCTCGCGCACGTACGGCAGGGTCAGGTGACGGTGTCGCTGCGGCCCACCAGGGGCCTGGTACACCTGGTGCTGACCGACAATGGGCCGGGCATGCCTCCCGAGGCGCTCGAGGCCACCGCACCCTTCACCACCAAGGGCCCGCAGGGCACGGGGCTGGGGCTGTTGCTGGTGCGGCAGTTGGTCTCGGTCTGGCGAGGCACCACCACCGTCGAGTCCAACGAGCACGGCACCCGCATCGAAGTCTCGTTCCCGGCCGAGCGACCGACCGGCTGAAGTCCTAATTGTGGGCGAGCACCTGCGCGGCGAGCGACTGCCCCAACGTCACGGCCGCCGCGTGGTCCTCGGGCGTGGCCACGACCGCCGAGGCGCCCGTGAAGACGAGGTACGTCACGTCGACGCCGTCGTGCCCACCGGTGGAAGGGTTGGGGTCGATGCCCAGCGACTGCGCCATCGCATAGCTGGCCTCGCCGATGATGTCCTCGGGGCCCTCGTCGCCGAAGATGCCCCACGCCAGTTGCCCGTTGAAGATGACCAGCGCCACCGCTCCCAGGTGAATGCCGGCCGCCTGGTAGTCGAAGCCTCCGGGCTGTGAGCTGGGCAAGGGCACCACCACGTAGGGCAGCGACGCCGCGTCGAGCGGCGCGTTCCTCGAATCGGTGAGGCTGGTCTGGTCCTGGAACGCGGGGTCGGTGGCCAGGCTGCACTGCGCGCTCACCTTGCCGTCGCAGTCGACGTCGAGGTCGGCCTTCCAGAAGAAGGCGCCGTCGAGCGTGCAGATGGAAATGGCGGGGGGCAGACCCACGTCGGTGGCGTAGCGTACGCTCGAGGCGGGCACGCAGTTCTGTGTCAACGCCAACAAGTTCGCGGTGGTGACCGCGCGACCGGCGTCGACGGCTGACCCGGCATCGACCATCGTGCCCGAGTCGGGCGTCGCGCCTGCATCGACGGGCGTCCCAGCGTCGGTCGAACCGCCATCGAGGCCAGCGTCTGGCGGGCGTGACTGGGTCGGACCGCACGCGGTCAGCAGGAGCAGCAGGCACAGGTGTCGGTCGAGCATGGGCGGACTCTAGCGGTCGAGCCGGTTCGTCGGGTCACCTGCCGCGCTCGTGCGCCCAACCCCGCGCCTCGGTGAAGCCCTCGGCCCGCGAGTCGTCACCCGAGCCGAGCGTGACCTCGTCGCCCGCCCGTCGCCTCCACGCACCGACCGTGGAGCGTGCCGACCGCTCACTCGATGGCAGCGAAGTGGTTGACCGGGCCCACGCCCTGGCCCACCAAGGGTGCCGTCTCGATGGCGCGTGAGATGAAAGCCCGGGCGTGCGTGACCGCTTCTTCGAGCGTCGTGCCGCGGGCGAGCCAGGCGGTGATGGCCGAAGCGAGCGTGCAGCCGGTGCCATGGGTGTGGGTGGTGGCGAGGCGCGGCGCGTGGAACTCGTGCAGGGAAGCGCCCATCGCGAGCACGTCGACCGCGTCGGGCTCCTCGAGGTGACCGCCCTTGAGCAGCACGTTGGTCGCGCCCAGGTGCTGCAGCGCCCGCGCGGCGTCGCGCGCCTGGGCCAGCGTGCGCACCGGCCGGCCGAGCAGCGCCTCGGCCTCGTGCGCGTTGGGCGTGAGCAGCAAGGCCCGCGGCAGCAATTGCCGCACCAGCGTGGCCCTCGCCTCGTCACCGAGCAGCGCGTGGCCGTGCTTGCTCACCATCACCGGGTCGACCACCACGCGCAGTCCCTGCAGTCGTCGGGCGACCACCTCGATGACGGCGGCGTTTCCCAGCGCGCCGGTCTTCACCGCGTCGGGGCGGAAGTCGCCGAGAACGGCGGCGAGCTGTTGGTCGACCAGTTCGGCGCTCATCACCTCGACGCGAGAGACGGCGGTCGTCGACTGCACCGTGAGCAACGTCACCACGCTCGCGCCGTAGACCCGGTGCTGGTGGAAGGTCTTGAGGTCGGCCTGCAGCCCCGCGCCGCCCGAAGGGTCCGAGCCGGCGACGGTGAGGGCGATGGGAATCGGCGAGCGCTCCATGCCCCCAGTGTGGACCAAAAGTCGGTCAGGGCGTGGCGCGATTCGGCGTGGGCGCGGCTTCGACGCTGGCGTGGAGGTCCTTGAAGCGCTCGACGTTGGTCAGCCAGGCCGCCGCGTTCTTCACGTAGCGCGCGGTGCCGGCGCTGTCCCACTTCAGGAACAGCCGGGTGAAGCCGCCGTCGAAGATGGCCCGCTTGCCCTTCGAATCGTAGAAGCCGGCCACCAGGTTGTTGGCCGACCCGTACAGGAGTGGCGAGAGCACCTGGTTGGGCTGCACGGTGGCGATGGTGATGCCTTCGTACAGGTACTCGAGCCCGGTGGTCAGCAGGTGGCGGCGCAGCACGCCGGCGGTGGTCGGGGTCTTCTGCAGGCCGACCGTCTGGTCGCCGGGCACGTCACCCAGCATCTTCACGCCCAGCAGCGCCAGGCCCACCGCGTTGGCGTCGGCGTAATACGGCTCGTTGTCGCCCCAGATGTAGACGCCGTGGCCTTCGTCGAAGAACTTCTTGATGAGCGCGATGTGGGCTGGCGAGAGCTTCTGGGTCGCGTCGGAAATGATCCACAACTGGCAGCTCTTCTCGAGCGCCGCCTCGAATTCCTTGAGCGGGGGCGCCTGATTCATCCACCGGTAGACCGAGAAGCCCTTCTGCTTGAGCGCCGCTTTGGGCAGCGAAAAGTCGAAGCCTTCTCCGGTGTAGAATTGCAGCACCGCGACCGTCTGGCCGTCGAAGGCTCCGTCGACCGCGAGGTCGAACTGGTTGCCGTTGGCGTTGCCGTACCCGTCGCGCTGCACGGCGATGGGCTTCTCGACGGTGCGGGTGACGACCTCACCGGTCTTCTCGTCCTTCACCTTCTCGACCGAGGCCGCCGCGGGGGCGTTCATGCCGGCGAACTTCGAGTACTGCGCGAACGACGCGAGCGACGACAACAGGACGGCGGCCAGGGCCAGCCTGGAGAGGGTGCGGGTCATGGAAGCGCCTTTGCGTGACGACGGGTGCCGCCACTCGAACGCACGGGGCTGGAAATCGGTCTACCGCGGCAGGGTGAGCACGAACCGTGCGCCGCCGCCCTCGCGGTCGGTCACCTTCACCGACCCGCCGTGGGCCTCGGCGGTCAGCTTGACCAGGTACAGCCCCAGGCCGTGCCCGCGCCGCTTCCCGGCCTTCTGCAGCGTCAGCGACCCGAAGCGGTCGAACAGCTCGCCCTTGAGGTAGTCGGGCACGCCGGCGCCGCGGTCGGCCACCACCATCGAGACCTGGCCCGGTTCCTGGGTCAGCTCGATGTCGATGCCGCCTCTGGTGTGTCGCAGCGCATTGATGAGCAGGTTCTCGAGCGCGCGCCGCAAGAGCCCGGCGTCGGCGTTCACCGTCGAGTCGCCATTCGAGGTGATGCTCACCTGCACCTTGCCCTCGAGCGCCGCGGCCCGCAGCGTGTTCGCGGTCTCGTTGGCCAGCGCTTCGAGTGAGACCGGCGCGCGGCCGAGCTGCAGTTGCCCTTCTTCGAGCATGCGCACCTTGAGCAGGTCTTCGATGCCGGTCATCACCCGGTCGAGCGCCGCCTGGCCCAGGTCGAAGAGGTCGCGGTCTTCGGCGCGGGCGTTGGCCTGCAGCAACTGGAAGGCACTGCGCACCGCGGTCAGCGGGTTGCGCAGGTCGTGCACGAAGAGTGCGGTGAGGTCGTCCTTGAGCGCGTGCAGGTTGGTCAGCGCCTCGACCTGCTCGCGAATGATGCGTTCCTGCCGACCCAGGCGAACGAAGTTCTGCACGCGCAACACCAGTTCGCGACGGTCGACTGGCTTGCCCAGGTAGTCGTCGGCGCCGCTCTCGAGGCCGACGTTGCGGTTTTCTTGGTCGTCGAGCGCGGTCAGCAACAGCACCGGCAAGGGGCCCCTTGCGGCGGCCTTCAGCTTCGGCACCGCTTCGAGCCCGCTCATGCCGGGCATCATCACGTCGATGACCACCACCTCGATGTCGTGCTGCCCGACCAGGGCGATGGCCTCGAGCGCGTTGCTCGCTTCCATCACCTCGAAGCGCTGCGAGAGCCCGACCCGCACCAACCGGCGCAAGACCTCCTCGTCGTCGACGACGAGCACCAGCGGCTTCTGGTCGGCTTCACGCGACATCGGGGGTCAGCATGCGTCAGCCGCGCAGTCGAATCGAGAGCAGCGCGCGCAGCCCCGGCGAAATCTGCCCGAACTCGATGCCCGCCTCGTGCCAGGTCGACTGCTGCGGGTTGCCCGCGCGCACCCAACTGACGGTGCCCGACCAGTTCAGTTCCATGTTGCCGTGGAGCACGAAGCCGCTGACCGCGTCGCCGCGCTTGAGGAGGGTCGGCGTCTCGAGGCGAAAGCCATGCTCCGAGATGTCGGCGCTCAACGCCGCGGCCCGACCGCCGATGGACACCGCCATGCGAACCGGCAGACGCTTTGCTTTTCGAAGGGGCATGTGGGTGACGCTCGCACGAGCCGGTGGCAGGGCAAGTTTCTGGCCGGTGCGCTTCGGCTTGACGCTCTGCCGCGAGGGCGTCACAACCACCCCTCGTTCCCAATGGCCCTCACGGCGCGCGTGCATGGTGAGTCGTTCAGCTTCTCCTCGCTCAAGGAGGTGCTCGCGCGCGCGAACGAGGTGCGCTCGGGAGACCAACAGGCCGGGCTCGCCGCCCGCTCGATGCGCGAGCTGGCCGCCGCCAAGCAGGTGCTGGCCGACGTGACCATGGAGCAACTGTTCAACGCGCCCTCGGTGCCCTACGAGGCCGACGAGGTGACGCGGGTCATCGTCGACGGGCTCGACCAGCACGCGTACGCGAAGGTGAAGGGGTGGACGGTGTCTCGGCTGCGCGAGTGGCTGCTCGACGACCGCACCACCTCGGAAGACATCGCCGCGGTGGGGCCGGGGCTGACCGCCGAGATGATCGCCGCCGTCGCCAAGCTGATGTCGAACATGGACCTGGTGGTGGCGGGCCGGAAGATGCGGGTGGTCGTGCGCTGCAACAACACCCTGGGGCTCAAGGGCCGCATCGCCAGCCGCCTGCAGCCCAACCACCCCACCGACGAGGTCGAGGGCGTGCTCGCCGCGGTGAAGGACGGGCTGAGCTTCGGTAACGGTGACGCGGTCATCGGCGTCAACCCGTCGACCGGAGACCTTCAGGGCACCATCGACATTCTGCGCGCGGTGAAGGACCTGATGCGCCAGTACCGGGTGCCCACCCAGAACTGCGTGCTCTCGCACATCACCATTCAGATGGCGGCGGTGCGGCAGGGCGCGCCGTTGGACCTCATGTTCCAGTCCATCGCGGGCAGCCAGGGCGCGAACCAGAACTTCGGCGTGACGGTGCAGGTGCTCGACGAGGCGTACGACCTGGCGCTGCGCGAAGGCACCGCGCAGGGACCCAACGTCATGTACTTCGAGACCGGGCAGGGCACCGCGCTGTCGGCGAACGCGCACCACGGCACCGACCAGGTCACCATGGAAGCGCGGGCCTACGGGCTGGCACGTCGGTACCAGCCGTTCCTGGTCAATTCGGTGGTGGGGTTCATCGGGCCCGAGTACCTGCGCGACGCCAAGCAAATCACCCGCGCCGGCCTCGAAGACCACTTCATGGGCAAGCTGACCGGCATCTCGATGGGGTGTGACGCGTGCTACACCAACCACGCCATCGCTGATCAGAACGACCAGGAAAACCTCGAGATGTTGCTCGCCACCGCAGGCGTCAATTACCTCATGGGCATTCCCATGGGCGACGACGTGATGCTCAACTACATGACCACCTCGTTCCACAACAACGCGTCGCTGCGCGAAATCTTCGGGCTCAAGCCGGCGCCCGAGTTCGAGGCCTGGCTCGAGCGCATGGGGTTGTGGCGAAATGGGCGACTGACCGACCGTGCGGGTGACGCGTCGGTCTTCGACGAGGCCTTCCGCCCGTGACCGAGGCCGAGCTCGCCGCGCTGGTGCGCGAAGTCGTCAAGCAGGTGGTCGCCGAGGCCGAGCAGCCGAAGGTCGCCCCTGCGCCTGCCGACCAGGAAGCGCGGCCCGTGTGGAGTCGTGGACCCCGCCACCGACCGCTGCCGCCTCCACGCAACGCGTCTGCGCTCGACGCGCTGGTCGCCGCCACGCCTTCGCGCATCGTGACCGGGCGCACCGGTACGCGCTACCTCACCAGCTCGTACCTGGGCCTGCGGGCCGACCACGCCATCGCGCTCGACGCGGTGGAAAGTGAAGTGCCCGACGGTTGGGCTGCGCAGCAGGGGTGGGTGCCGCTGAAGACCCGCGCGGTGGACCACACCGACTTCTTCCTGCACCCCGACCACGGCCGCGCGCTCGACGACGCTTCCCGGGCGGTGGTCGAGAAGGTCGACCAGCGCGCCGACCTGCAGCTCATCGCCGGTGACGGGCTGTCGGCGCACGCGCTGCTCACCAACGGGCCGGCGCTCATCGCCGCGTTGACGACCGAGCTGAAGGGGCAGGGCTTCACCGTGGGGCAGCCGCTGTTCGTGAAGTACGCGCGCATCGGCGTGCAGGACGAGATTGGCGTGCTCACCCGCGCGAAGGCCACGCTCATCGTGGTCGGAGAGCGGCCGGGCCTGGGCACCGGCGATTCGCTGTCCATCTACACCGCGTATGGGCCGAAGCTGGCGCAGGACAACGCCGAGAAGGACTGCATTTCCAACGTACGCAGCCTGGGCTTCGTGCCCGCGCGCGCGGCGAAGCGGGCCGCCGAGTTGATGAAGCGCTGCTTCGCGGCGGGTGGCGGCGGGGTGAAGCTCACCGGCGGTGACGCGGCGTTCCGGCCGCACGTGGTCAATCACTGATGGCGCGCGCGCTGGTTCCCGTCAGGCCCCGGTTGCTCTCGGTTCGACAGTTGGAACGAGTCGAACCGCAGCTCGCTCGTGCGCTCGGGCTCGACCCGGCCCGGCACGTGTCGGCGGGGCTGGTCACCTGTGACCAGGACGATTCGCTCTACGCGGCGCTCGACCACGCCACCAAATTCGCCGAGGTCGACGTGGTGTACGCGAAGAGCTTCTACGCCGGCTCGGGTCATGCGTCGGGCCCGACCAGCGGTGAGATTCTCGGCGTGCTCGCCGGCAGCAACCCCGACGACGTCGCCGAGGGCCTGTGGGCCTTGAGGGAAGCGCTGACCAGCCGCATCTCGTTCTTCACCTTCGAAGGCCTGACCGGCCCGGCGTTCTTTCCCCACGTGATTGCCGAGACCGGGCGCTACCTGGCGCCCCTGGCCGGAGTGCCCGTGGGGTCTCCACTGGCCTACCTCATCGCCACGCCCAACGAGGCGTTGGTGGGGCTCGACGCGGCGCTCAAGGCGGCTCCGGTGACGCTGGTGAAGTTCTTCGGGCCGCCGACCGAGACCAACTTCGCCGGTGGGTACCTGAGCGGCGCGCTCGCCGACGTCGAGGCCGCGGCGGCGGCGTTCGTCGACGCCGTGGAGTCGGTCGTGACTCGACCACTGGCCGGCCTGGTTCGGCCGATGCGCGAGCGGAAGTAGCGGCGGCTCACGACACGCCCGCGCGAGTGTCAGGCCACAGCGGGTCACCACGGGTCCAGGTGCGACCCGAATCGACGAGTTCGATTCGCTCGAGGCCGACGGGTGCGCGGCGTAGCGCGAGCAGGTTGGTGAGTGCGGCCTCGACCTCGGTGCCCTGGGTTGGCTGGGTCACCGCGCGGCTCTGGCTGCGCGCCGCGCTCGCATCAAGCCAGACCCCGGTGTTTGGGGGCGCCGCAGGACACGCTGAGGCGTCGCACCAGCCGTGCACCAGACCGCGTAGGGCAAAGACGGGGTGTTCAGCCGTGCCGCCGGCGCAGCCCCAGCAGCGCCAGCATCGACAACCAGCCCAGCGCGTCGGTCGAAGCGCAGCCGCAGCCACTCGCCGAGCCGCTCCCACCGCCACCGCCAACACCGCCGTCGGTCGTCGTCATGGCGCCGCCACCCGAGCCACCGCCAGCCGCGCCACCGCCCGTGGAACCGGCATCGGCGCTCTCGCATCGACCCGCGAAGAAGACGCCCGGCGACGAGGTGTGAACCCAGCTCTGCGCCGTGATGAGGCCCAGGTCCTCGCTCGAGCCGATGGTGCAGGCGTCGAGGGGGTTCGCCGTGCAGACCGAGGCCCGCAGCAACACGATGTGGTTCGAGTTGAAGTCGAAGAACTCGGTGCAGGCCGTCGCCGTCCCACCGCCGGTTGCCGTCCCACCGCCGGTTGCCGTCCCACCGCCGGTTGCCGTCCCACCGCCGGTTGCCGTACCACCGCCGGTTGCCGTCCCACCGCCCGTTGCCGTGCCACCGCCGGTCGCCGTGCCACCACCCGTCGCCGTGCCACCACCCGTCGCCGTGCCACCGCCCGAGCCAGTGGTGCCGCATGGCCCCAGCACGAAGAAGTTCGGCGCGGTCTGGTGCACCCACGTCACGGTGAGGCTGTCTCCGAGCACGTCGTTGGACCCGACCGCGCAGTACCGCACCATCGCGCCCACGCTGCAGAGCACTGCGCGGTGCGCGACGAAGTGGTTGACGTTGGTGTCCTGCCACTGACCCAGACACGTGCCGCCCGAGCCGCCACCGGTCGCCGTACCGCCACCGGTCGCCGTACCGCCACCCGTCGCGGTGCCGCCGCCCGTTGCCATGCCGCCGCCCGTTGCCATGCCGCCGCCGGTCGCCGTGCCGCCGCCGGTCGCCGTGCCGCCACCCGTCGCAGTACCTCCGCCGGCGCCCGTCGCCAGCCCGAAGAACTGCGCAGCCCACTGGCTGGAGCACACCCCCACGTCGAGAATGTACGCGCCCGCCGTCCCACACCCGTGCGCCGGGTCGACCGGCGTGCCGTGCCCCATGCCCGAAATGGTCCACGACTCGACGAGCGTGGTGCCAGCCGAGTTCTGGAACTGCTTGTGGGTCGCCGGCCCCACCGTGGTGGTCACGTCAGCCGTGACGTCGATGCCGTTGAGGTTGGTCCACTGGTCGACCTCTTCCTGCTGGTTGCCGACGCGCACCGTGAAGTCCTGGTCTCCGTGCCAGATGCTCACGCGCGGTGCGGGTCCGTTGGGCGAGACCGCGTGCACCAGCGCGCCCCACTGCGCGGGCGTCTTGTCGGGCGGCGAATTCATGCAGGTCAACGCGTCGGTCTGGGTGGTCGCGCACGCGAAGGGCAGCCCCGACATCACCGCGCCGCGCGAGAACACGTCGGGCGCCGTGGCGAGCGCCACGTTGGTCATCGCTCCGCCGGCCGACAACCCGGTGACGAACACCCGCGTCGAGTCGACGCCCTTGTTCTGCTCGAGGTACTGCACCATCTGCAGCAGCGAGGTCATCTGCGGGCCGGTACGCGTCTGCTCGCTGCCGGTGAACCAGTTGAAGCAGTTGTTGTTCGCCGTGGTCTGCGGGTACGCGACGATGAAGCCGTACTGGTCGGCCAACGCGTTCCACCCCGCGCTGACGTAGGCCGCCGCGCTCTGGGTGCAGCCGTGCATCGCCACCACCAACGCCGGGTGCGCGGTCACGGTGGTCGGCACGTAGGTGAAGAGCGTGAGGTTGCCGGGGTTGCTGCCCCAACCCGTTTCCTGCGTCAGTTCGGCTCGCGCCGTCAACGTCTCGGGTCCCTGCCATTCCGACCCACAGGCGACGAGGAGCAGCGGAAGGACGAGTCTCGAAACTGAATGCCGATTCATGTTCGGGGACAAACCACACCGGGCACCGGCGATCCAGTCACGTTCCGGTCGCTGGCGTGCGAACGTGTGGGGCATGTTGCCCGCGCTGGTGACGATGGTGGTGATGGCAGTGCCGCTCCGGGTCGCGGTGTTGCCCTTCGGCAACGACACTGGCGACCAGGCCTACGAGCCGATGCGTCGCGGGCTCGCCGACATGGTGATGACCGACCTGGTGGGCGCACCCTCGGTGACGGTCGTCGAGCGCGAGCGAATCTGGGCCGTGCTCGCCGAACTCGATCTGCAGCACACACGGGCCTTCGACCCCGCCACCGCGCAGAAGCTGGGGCGCCTGCTGGGCGCGACCCACGAGGTGTACGGCGAAATCACCACCGTCGCCCCCGAGGTGCGGCTCGACGTGAAGGTCATTCAGTTGGGCACTGGCACCGCAGTCGCGAAGGCGTCGGTGCGTGGCGCGCCCGGCGACCTGTTCTCACTCGAAGAAACGCTGGTCTCGCGGCTGCTCGAGGCGCTGCGCACGCCGACGGTGCCGACCACCTCGGGCCACCCGTCGCTCGGCTCGCTGGTCGCCTATTCTGCGGCGCTCGACGCCCTCGACGCGGGTGCGCTCGACCAGGCCAGCTCGAAGTTCGCCGAGTCGGTGCGTGGCTCGCCCGATTTCGAGCTGGCGAAGGTGCGCTACGCCGACGTGCTCAGGCGCCTGCGCGAGGCGAAGAAGAAGCGCGGTGACTCGTTCGACGAACTCGAGCGCGCGGCTCGGGTGCGCTTGTCTGCTCTGCTCGCCTCGAAGGACCCCGCGGTGCGGCTCGGCGCGCGGGTGGCGAGGTGCTCGCTGGACCTGGTCTCGCTCAAGCGACTGACCCAGGCGAAGGACGACGCCGCCACCTGGGTGCCGCCCTCGAAGCGCGAGACCGTCGAGGCGCTCGAGCAGCAATTTCTCGACGACGGCGAGAAGCTGGTCGACGAGCTGACCGCGGCGCGGGGCAAGCACCTCGAGCCGAAGGTCCCCGACGACGAACTGGCGCTCGAGAAGCAGGCCTTCGGGCTCGACCTGACCAACTGGACCTTCCTGACGCCGACCAGCGTGGCTGCCGACCTTGGGCGCTTCATCGGCTCGGGGTGGACACCGCACTATTCGGACGTCGAGGAGTTCGCGTTGCGGCCTTCTCGAGCCCAGCGCAACCCGGCGCAGCTGGAGCAGGCGCGGAAGTGGTTCGCGCGGGCGCAGCAGTCGTTATCGCTCGATGCTCCGACCGAGCGGGCGCATCTGGCGGTGGGCGTGGTCAACGAGCACGCCGAGATGCTGGTGTTGTTGGGTCGCCGCGAAGAGGCCGTCGCCCAGTGGCAGGCCTTCCTCGACGCCTTTCCCACCGCCGAAGATTTCCCTGCGCTCAGCGCCAAGGTCGAGGCGGTGATGTTGCTGGGGGACGACGACGAGAAGGCCGAGGCGAAGGTCCGTGCGTGCGACGACTCGCTCGACCTCGCCGCGCACGCCCATCGCCTCTGGCGCGCCTCGGGCCGCTCGGGGCTCGTGACGTTGGGGGACCGGCTCGCCGCGTGCGCTCAGAAGAAGCCAGCGCTCGCCAACCGGGCCTGGCTCATCGTCGCGGCCGAGGCGCAACGCGTCGCCGACTGCCCGGCGGTGCTCGACTTCGCGGCGCGTGCGTCGCGTGCCGGCGGTGCGTTGGTGCCGGTCGCCCCGTGCGACGTTCCGTGACCCGAAACTCGGAGCGCCCACGTTTCCCGCGATGACCTGGCGACGCGAGGGGCTCTGACTGACCACCGGTGTGCGGCTCGCTGCCGACGACGCACCGCCAGTGGGCGACCCCGCTGGAAATCGGCCGCCGCGGCAATCGAGGGCTCCGCAGAGGACGCACCGTCAGTGCGCGGCTCCTTCGGCTCCCCCCCTCGACGGCGCGCTGACCGCAAAACAAAACCGCCCGGCCAGTGAAGGCCGAGCGGCTGGTACCTCACGACCCCGACGGCCCGCTCACATGCAGAGCGTCGTGTACGTCACCGTCATCGTCTGGCCAGGGCCAGGCGTCGCGGCCGGGTTGAACTTCACCGAGTTGGTGGCCGAGTCGTAGGTCCAGGTGTTGGCCCCCGAAGCGACGTTCATGCCGTTGACCTGCACCACGATGGGCTTGGTCGTGTCGGCCTTGCTGTTCAAGTAGAACTGCGTGCGGAAACCGAAGACCGTCTGACCCAGGCGCTGCAGAGCCGACGACCAGTTCGCGTTGCAGATTTCGTCCTTGATGCCCGCGGTCGCGGCCACCACGGTGTCGTAGAGCACCGGGTCGTACGTGCCGTCGTACTGGCAGGCCGCGCTGAGGTCCGGCGCCGGGCGCTGGTACGGGCCGATGTCGCTGAAGGTGAACATCGAGAGGCGGTTGAAGCCCTTCACGTTGATCAACCGGTTCTGGTAGTAGCTGACCGGTTGGTCAGACTGGTCGGACGCGTCGGACACCACGACGACAGCCAGGTTCGCCGGGTCACGCAGGAAGCCCGCGTTGACGCCGCTGACCAGCGGAGGCGTCAGCGCGAAGGTCGCTGCCTCGAGGCCCTGCTCGACCCCCGAGCCGTTGGTGCCGACGTTCACCATGCGCGCGAACGCGGTCGACACGTTCGGCGTGGCCGGCGTCAGGTAACGGGTGTTGAGCACCGTATCGAGCTCGAGCTCGCCGTCCTTGGCGACCGAGGTGCAGAGGCCACCGCAGGCCGCGAAGTTGGCGGTCGTGGTGGTCACGGCCAGGTGGTAGTCGACGTTCGCCGCCACCGCGTACTGAATGAACGAGCTGAAGTTCGTCGCCAGGCTCATCTGCTTGTCGGCCATCGAACCCGAGTCGTCGATGACGAGAAGGATGTCGGCCTTGGGCTGCTGGTCCTGGGTGAAGGTGTCGGTCTCGAGACCCATGGTGTCGCCCGCGCCCTGCAACGTCACCAGGTAGGTGATGCTCTGGCCGTTCTGCAGCGCGTTGATGGCGACCGACCCGCTGTCCGAGCCGACGTCGATGGGTGAGTACCGCGCCTGGAAGGTGACGGGCGCGGCGCCAGGGGCGAGCGTCAGACCACCGCCGGGAATCACGGGCGTCGCCGAGAGGAAGAACTCGGGGCAGCCGGCCGCGTTGGTGCAGCCGGGGCCGAAGGGCAGACCGCCCGACGACTGCATCGCGAAGCTGCTGATGGTCACGTTGGTGCTGCACACGTTGTAGATGTTCAGCGTGCGCGGCGCGGGCGAGCAGCCCACCTTCACCGTGCCGAAGTCGAGCGGGTCGGGCGTCACCACGAGGCAACTGGGGCCAACCGAGGCGCGCAGCGGCACCACCGCCTGCGGCGTGGTGGGGCTGGTGATGTTGAAGGTCAACGCACCGGTCAGCGTCTGCAGCGAGGTGGGCACGGCTCCCTGCGGAGCGACGCGCACCACGACCTGGTAGGTCTGCTGCGGCATCAGGTCGACGCTCACCACCGGGCCGCCGACGATGGAGAAGGCCAGGTCGCTGCCCGCCGCCAGGTCGATGCCCGACACGTAGCAGTGGTCGGCGCTCTGCGTGCCGAGGTTGGTGATGTTGATGGGCAGGTCCTTCGTGGTGCCCGGGGTCACCAGGCCGAAGTTCGCGGTGGCCGGCGAGACGCTGTAGTTGCAGGGCGGCAACTGCTGCACGTCGGCGGTGATGTGCACGGTGACCGTCGGCTGGCCGGGGTCATTCGAGTAGATGTTGAGGTCGGCCGCCTTCATGCCCATGGCGGTCGGCTTCAGGGTCACCACCAGGTCCACGAAGTTGGCGCCGGCGACGGCAGCCAGGCCGTTGGTGGTGTTGTACGGGCTGCCCAGCGCGACCGTGAACTCGGCGGGGTCGGTGGTGGCGTTGGTCGGCGTGATGTCGAAGAGCGGCAGCCCACCGACCATGCCGGCCGAGACCTGGCCCAGGAAGAGGTTCGCCGCCGGGTCGGGCACCGCAGGCATGGTGCCCACGTTCTGCACGTTCACCTTGCGGGTCACGTTGAAGCTGGGCGTGCCTGGGAAGAAGCCGACGAGGCCGAAGTTGAGCGTGGGGTTCGGCGTCACCTTGATGCGCGGCCCACCGCCCATGCAGTCGAGCGCGATGGCGCCGGCAGGCAACTGGGTCAGGCCGGTCTGGAAGTTCATCGCCGAGGTGCGGTGACCGAGCACGGTGGGGTTGCAGGCGATCTTCATCGTGGTGGGCACGCCGTTGGGCTGCACCGTGAAGGTGTTGCCATTCTGGCCAGCGGGCACGACCTGGTAGAAGTCAGGCAGCATCGAGCTCACGTTGGTCAGGGTGAGCGGCACCGACGCGGGGTTGGTGAAGACGACTTCCTTCACCACTTCGTTGCCGGGGGCGACGTTGCCGTAGGTGAGGTTCTTGGGCGTCCACGAGAGGGTCGCGTCGCTGCCTTCACCGGTCAGGGTCACGGTGGTGTCGGGGCACGCGCCCGGGCCACGCAGCACGACCTGCGCCGAATAGAGGCGCTTCTCGGTGGGGCTGAAGGTGATGACCACGTTCTTGGTGGTCATCGCCGGCACCTGCACCACGCCCTTGGGCGAGTTGGGCGCGTAGCCGAACGAGGTCGCGTCGGCGCCGGTGATGTCGCCCGCGTTGCCGGTGGCGTCGATGGTGGTGGGGTTGATGAAGGGCACCGTGAAGGGGAACGTCTCGCCCAGGGCGACCTTGCCGAAGTTGATGCTCGAGGGCAGGTCGCAGGCGCCCTTCTCGCTCTTGCCCAGCAGCGTGATGGTGGCCGTCGCGTCTTCGGCGCGCGTGCCTTCCGCGGTCAGCGTCAGCTTCGAGTTGTAGTCGCCCTTCAAGGTCTTGGGCGTGAAGAACATGTCGAAGTCGGCCTGGCCGGCCGGGTCGATTTCCACGGGCGCGGTGAAGTTCACTTCGAAGGCCGTGGTGGCCATGGGCACGTCGGTGCCGATGACCGCGACCGGGTCGCCGCTGGTCAGCTCGAGCTTCGAGAGGGTGAGCTTGCCCGCGCCGGTGTTGGTGACGGTCAGCGACAGCTGCTTGCGGTCGCCGGTGAGCGCCGAGCCGAAGTCGTAGGTCGCGTCGCGGTTCACGATGCGGGTGTTGGTGGCGTCGCGCCAGACCACGCCGATTTCACCGTAGTTGTTGGTCAGGCCATTGCCGCGGTTGCAGTTGCAGCCACTGACCGAGACGACGAGGGCGGCCGCGACGAGCGCAGGCACGGTGGGGAACGAACGCACCATGATGGGACCTTCTCCGGACAAGGGGGGCTTCGAAAGGCGGCGCAATGTGCGCTTGTGCGCAGAGGAGATCAACCCCCTCCCTTCGACTTACACGGACCTACATCCTCCATGGTGGAAGACCATGATCCGAGGATCAGACCGGGGCGTGTGGACTTGTCCGACAGCGGCGCAATGTGTAGACGGGCGCGCACACCCAGGTCTTGGCGGTGGCCGCCTCCGAGACGCTCTCTTTCGTCACCTCTGGAGATGTTCCATGAACGCAGCAAAGGCATTGGCGCTCGGCGCCGCGGTCGGCTTCTTCCTCGCTCTCGCTCCCTCGTGCGGCAAGGCCAAGGCCCCCACCACCTGCGGCTCGGGCAACTGTGATGGCTGCTGTGACGACCAGGGCATCTGCCAGTTGGGCGACAAGCTCGAGCAGTGCGGCGCGGCCGGCGCGAGCTGTGCGCCGTGTCAGGGCGCGGGCATCACCTGTCAGAAGACGAACAACGGCTCGGCCTACGGCGGCGCGTGCCTCGGCGCTTCGACCGGCGGCGGCAGCGCGACCGGTGGCGGCACGGCGACTGGCGGCGGCACCACCACTGGCGGCGGCACCACGACGGGCGGCGGTTCGGCCACCGGCGGCGGCGCGGGTTCGTGCAACGCGACCAACTGCCCCAACGGCTGCTGCAGCACCTCGGGGACCTGCATCACGGTGACGACGCCGAATCGTTGCGGCACCGCCGGTGCGATGTGCACCTCGTGCCCGACCGGCAACACCTGCGTGGCCGGCATGTGCACCGCCTGCAATGGCTGCATCGACACCTCGACCTTCGCCTGCCAGACAGGCAACACCACCGCGGCGTGCGGCGCGCCCGGCCAGTTGTGCAACGTGTGCGGCGCCGGCAGCACCTGCCAGGCGAACGGCACCTGCTCGGGCACGGCGACCTGCAATGCCACCACCTGTCCCAACGGCTGCTGCGACGGCGCGACCTGCATCGACCACTCGATGTTCTCGGCCGCGCAGTGCGGCAACGGCATGGCGGGCGGCGCGTGCGTAGGCTGCCAGACCGGCGGTACCTGTGACCTCGACGCCGGCGCATGCGTCGGTGGCTCGGGTGGTGGCGGCGGTGGTCTCGATGCCGGCATCCCCGGCCTGTGCTCGACCGTCGCGGACTGCGGCGGCACCGGTTGCTGTGACACGCTGATTCCCGGACTCGGGCTCCCTGGCTTCTGCACCAACGCTGGCGACCCCTGCCTCCTCGCGGGTAACTGCAACGGCACCTCGCACACCTGCCAGTGAGCAGTTGACCGTTTGACCCGCCGCCCGCCCTGGCCTCGCGCCACGGCGGGCGTCGTCATGTCTGGCGTCGGCCAGCAGCTACGTGAAGGTGCCTGAAGGTTCGTGGCGACCCCCGGCGTTGCTCGCGAGGCGGTCTGTTGGTTTGATGTCGATTCGAGAGTCCCGCCTCCCATATTGAGAGTCACTGCCCTCGAAGCCCACGCGATTGCTCGAGCCCTCCGTGGCGTCAAAGGTGCACACCAAAAGGCTCACCTCGCAGCAGCACACCCAAGGAGCCTCACCATGACCGCAGCCACCTGGAACCTCGACGCCACCCACTCGGGCATTCACTTCACCGTTCGCCACCTGGTCATCTCGAAGGTGCGCGGCAGCTTCCCGGGCTTCACCGCCGACGTGAAGCTCGACCCCGCGAACCTGGCGGCCTCGAGCGCGAAGGTGACCATCGACGTGGCGACCATCAACACCGGCGTGGGCGATCGCGACAACCACCTCAAGTCGCCCGACTTCTTCGACGCCGCGAAGTTTCCGACCATGACCTTCGTCTCGGGCAAGGTCGAGGTGAAGAACGCCGAACACTTCACCCTGCACGGCGCGCTCACCATGCACGGCGTGACGAAGGACGTGGCGCTCGAGGGCACCTTCGGCGGCGTGGCGAAGGACCCGTGGGGCAACGAGAAGGCCGGCTTCGAGCTCAAGGGCTCGGTGAACCGGAAGGATTTCGGCCTCAACTGGAACCAGGCGCTCGAGACCGGTGGCGTGCTGGTCAGCGAGAACGTCGAGCTGAACATCGAGCTCGAGCTGGCGAAGGCGAAGTGAAGTGCCCTAAGACCGGCGCATGAACTTCCTGCGCCCGGTCGTCTTCGCTGCAGTGGTGGTCTCCTCGTTCGCGCTCGCCGAGAGCGCGGGCGGCGTGAGCTGGACGGCGCCCAAGGCGTGGACCGCGTCGGAAGCGCGGCCCATGCGCGCGGCGACCTACGTGGTGCCCGCCGCCAAGGGCGAGACCGAAGCGGGCGAGTGCGCGGTCTTCTTCTTCGGCGCGGGCCAGGGCGGCGGCGTCGACGAGAACGTCAAGCGCTGGGTCAGCCAGTTCGACGCCGGCAGCAAGTCGTCCACGAAGAAGGACAAGGTCAACGGCCTCGAGGTGACCCGCGTCGAGGTCGAAGGCACGTACCAGTCGGGTGGCATGGCCGGCCCCAAGGTGGCCAAGCCCGGCAGCAAGCTGCTCGGCGCCATCGTCGAGGGCAAGGGCGGCACCGTGTTCTTCAAGTTCACCGGTTCGGCGAAGACGGTCGAGGCCGCGAAGAAGGACTTCGACGCGCTGGTCGCCTCGCTCAAGGGCTGAGCCGCGTCAGAAGAGCGACACTTCCCCGACCTTCGTCACCGGCTCGGGGAAGACCAGTTGCACCGTGCCGAAGCTGGCGCCGCCGTCGAGCGTCACCACCGACCAGGTGGTGATGGCCGGCAAGGTCATCGACGGGATTCCCCCATCGCGCCGTCGAGGAGGAATGACGCCTCCGCCTCCGGCGCCTCCTCCACCGACGCCGGCTGCGCGCAGGTCCTCCACCGAGAGTGGCAGTTGATGCGAGAGGTGCTGCATGCCGCCGTCGTCTTGCGTGAGCACGACCCCCACCAGCGGTGAGGCGGTCTCCACGCCGCGCAGCACGATGGCGGTCAACGGCGCCGGCGTGGGCAGCGAGAGCGTCAACGTGTTGGTCGACAGCGTGAAGTACGCCGCGTCACCGTCGGTGAGCGGGCACGGCGAGGCGAGCTCGGGGCAGGGCAGCCCACGGCTGAGCGCCACCCGCGCGCCATGCAGCGACAGGTGCTGACCCGAGCGCAGGTGGGTGGGGGGGGGGGTACGCGCGGCGAGGTCGAGCACCGGCGGGTCGAGCTCGACCAGTCTCGCGGTCAGGTACGTCTTCGCCTCGAAGTCTTCGAGGCGCATGTCGTCGAGCACCATCGGCTCGCGCAGGTTCGCGCCGCCATCGGGGTTGGGGAACCAGTCTTCGGTGCGCCAGACGATGGTGCCGGCGTCGGTGAGCACCTCGACGCGGTGGTCGAGCGTGGTGACCGGGCCTCCGTCGAGTGAGACGTCGTCGGGCCAGGGAATGACGGGCTCGAAGGTCAGCACGCCCCCGTCGAGCGCGGCCCTGGCCTGCCAGTCGCGCAGCGGCGGCAGCGTCAGTTGCTGGGTGATGCGGTTCAGGTCGGCGAATGCCTGGCTGCCCGAGCCGTCGAAGGTGGCAGACACCCGGAAGCAGAACGAGCCCATGGTGGTCAGGCTCTGCGACTGCGCACGGAAGACCTCGAAGCCGTACGAGCCGCCGGCATCGGTGGTGACGTCCTTGAAAGGCACCGCCAGGGTCTGTTGGTCGCAACTGCCCGCGGTCGGCTGGCGCAGCAGCTTGACCACCTGCCCGTCGACGCCGGACCCCGAGCGCACGCTGCCCGACACCGGGAAGATGTCGTCGGGGTTGAAGCACCCGAGGCCGACCACCGACACCACGAAGACCAGACCGAGGGCGCGCATCAGTAGGTCACCTTGACGCCCAGCGTGGGGAGGATGATGGGCGCTCCCTGGGCGGTCTTCGTGGGGTTGAGGTCCAGGTCGTAGCCGTAGGTGAAGCCGTACACCTCGCTGCGCACCAGCACGTTGAAGACGTCGAGGTAGATTTCGAGCGAGAACGAATTGAAGTCGATGGTCTTCGAGCCGCGCACGTCGAGCCGCGCGAAGGCCGGCAGGCGGTCGACCTGGTTGAGCGGCACCACGCTCCACAGGCGCAGACCGGTGGTGGGGTCGGTCACCAGTTGCGCGGTGCGTGAGCTGAATTCGCCCGACTCGGGGCGCCCGGTGTTCAGGTGAAAGCTGGCGCTGACCTTGAAGCCCTTCGGCAACTGGTAGCCCACGGCCAGGTTGAGCGAGTGCGTCTCGTCGAAGGCGAAGGGCACGATGGCGGTGACGTCGGTCACCTGCGCCTGGTCGGGCGTGTAGAGCGCGAACTGGCGCAGGCGCTCGCTGCGACTGAAGGTGTACGAGAGCCACCCGAAGAGCCGGCCCTGCTGTGGCAGGCGCAGCATCAGCTCGAGCCCGTACGCGCGCCCCCAGCGGCTGCCCGAGAAACGGTCGTCGAGCGACGAGATGCCGGTGACGAACTCCGAAAGGCTGCGTTCACGCGCCTGCAGAATCGCGTTGTAGAAGACGTCGCCCGACAGCTCGAGGTCGGCCCAGGGCAGGTGCCCGGTGGCCCCGAGGTCGAACTGCGCCACTTCCTGCAGCCCCGTCTTCAGCGCCGCCGCGTCGGTGACGGGCAGGCTGATGAGCAGCATCGGCGCCTGGTGGGCCAGGCCCGCGCTGGCACGCAGCGAGAGCGTGTCCGACGGCATGAAGCGCACGTCGAGCCGCGGGTCGACCGAGGCCAGCGTGAAGTCGGGCGGCAGGTGCCAGGTGTCGACGCGCGCGCCGGCGACGATGCTCCACTGCTTCGAGAAGAACGCGGCCTCGAGGAACGAGCCGGTGAAGACGCCCATCACCCGCGGCTGGCGCAAGAGGTCGCCGCCGGCGCCGATGCCCACGGTGGTGGTCACGTCGCTGGTCTGTCGCTCGAAGTCGAAGCCGGCCTTGAGCTGGAAGTGCTCGCCCACCTCGACGCGGTAGCTGGCGCGGCCGGTCCACAGGAAGCGGTCGAGCAGGAACGAGCCGACGCGCTGCCCATTCTGTTCTCCGTAGAGCCCCATCGTTTCCCAGCCCACCCAACTGCCCACTTCGAGGTGGCCGGGGCCCAGCGGCAGGGTGGCTCGCAGGTCGATGCGGTGGAAGATGCTGGTGGTGTAGACCGAGGGGCTCATCACGTCGGTCTGCTTGACGCCCACCACGTCGCTCGAGCCGAACGCCAGCAGGCGCACGGTGGCGCGGCCGACCTTCTGCTCCACGCGGCCCTGGTAGTCGTACGACTGGAAGACCGGCGTGACGCCCGGGCCGAACGCGCCCGCGGCCGACAGCACCCCCAACAGCCACGCAGTGTAATTGACGCGGCCGGCGACGGTGACGTTGGTGCCCGTCTGGGGAATCGGCACTTCGACGAAGGCCGCGGTCTGGAGCAGGTCGGGCGAGATGGTGAAGTGCACCCGGTCGTCGCGCGACTTGGCGGTCTGCGCCGCGACCACGCCGCCCGAGATTCGGCCGTAGCGGGTGGGCGCGTTGCTGGCGAAGAAGTCGATGCTCTCGATGAAGTCGGGGTGCACCACCGAGCTGCCGGCGAGCAGATGGTAGAGCTGGGGAATGCGCACCCCGTCGAGGAAGAAGCCGGTGGCGGCGGGCAGCGAGCCGCGCACCACGGGGTAGTTGAGGCCCGAGGCCGGAGTGACCACGCCGGGCAGCAGCATCACCACCCGCAGCGGCTCACCGTTGGTGCCGGCCACCTCGTGCAGCTCGGCGCCCGAGAGCGTCAGCCGCGAGAGTTCGGCGCGATCGACCTGGGTGCGCACGATGGTCTCGTAGGGGCGCGCATACGTGCGGCCCAGCCGGTAGAGCACCTGCACCTGCTCGCCGCCGCGCACGTCTTCCTTGAAGGTCTTCGCCACGTGCCCCGAGGCGGTGACGACGATGCGCTGCGCGCCCGGTGGCACGTCGAGCGTGAAGCGGCCCTGCGAATCGGTCTCGGTCGCGACGCCGCCGTCGGCCACGGCCACCTGCGCCAACACGATGGGTTCGCGGGTGCCCTTGGTGAAGACCTGGCCGACGAGCCGTGCATGGTCCGCGCTGAGCCCGCCGTCGGACACGTCGGCTGCGGGAAGCGGCGCGGTGAAGTGGTAGCGCCAGGCGAGCACCACGGCCACCGGCGCGCCGTCCTGTGTCGCGGGCTCGAAGGTCAGTTGCCTGGCGGCGGTGACGGCGAGGGCCGACAGCGCGTCTGACGGTGAGGCGTGCACCTCGACCTGGGTCACCGCCCCCGCCGGGTCGATGGTGAGCAGCAGTTCGACATCACCCTCGACGCCGCCGTCACCGGACCACGCCGCTGGCGAGGCGTGCAGCAGGGTGGGCGGCACCACCACGCCGGCGTCGGCTCCGGCGGCCTGGGCGAAGACGGCGGTGCCCAGCAGCGCGGTGAGAAGGAGCAGTCTGGTCACTGGGGGCGGGGTGTAGCACTTCGGGTACGCCTGCGCGTCGCGGGGCGCGGTGCCTCACTTCGCCATGCGGGCGCGGAACCGCCCCGGCGTCTCACCCGACACCCGTCGGAAGAACTTCACGAACTGGGTGGGCTCGGCGAAGCCCAGTTGCGTCGAGAGCGCTGCGACCGAGATGCCGTCGTGCGCCAGCGAGCGGCGCGCCTCGAGCAGCAGCCGCTCTTCGATGACGCGCTTGGCTGACTTCCCGTCGGCGTCCAGACAATGCCGGGTCAGCGTGCGCGTCGAGCAGCGCAGGATGGCGGCGTAGGCCGAGACCTCGCGGGTGCGGCGAATTTCGCGCTCGAGCGCGGCGGCGAAGCGTGCCGAGAGGTCGGTGCGCCCGGGCCGCTCGGCGCCGGCGTCGACGGTGCGCACCAACGCCTGCAGCAGCGTGGCGAGGAAGGTGCGACTTCGAAGGCTCCGGTCGCTGACGGCGCATTCGGTCGCCAGGCCGTCGAGCAACGCGGTGGCCAGGCGCAGGCGGTCTGGCGGCAGACGGGTGCACGGCTCGAGCGTGACGGGTTCGCGCAGCGCCTCGGCGCGAAAGACGACCATGGTGGCCTCGAGCCCCGGCTCGTGGCCGAAGCGGTGCACCTGGCCGGGCGCGACCCACACCGCCATGCCCGGCTCGAGTCGCCAGCGGTGGAAGTCGAGGACGTGGGTGCCGCGACCGTGGGTGACCAGCAGCAGGTGGTGGAAGTCGGTGCGGTGGGGGCGGCGGGTCTCGGGGCGGTTGGCGAGCCGGGTCACCGGCATGACCTCGAGGCCCAGCGCGCGGCTCTCGGCGAAGCGCATCAAGGGAAGGCGGCGCTGTCCGGTTTTGACCATGGCGTGACGGCTATCGTCCTCGTGTGCTGGTCGTCTGACCACTACTTTGTCACCGAGTCAGACCTCTTCCCTTCTTCCAGGGGCCCAGCATGACCTTCATGGCGGTGGTTGGTTCTCGCGGAGTCGAGACGTGAGTACCCGTGCTGCGGCGGTGCCAGGCTGGGTTCGTGGCGCGATGCTGGTGCTCGCGGCCCTGAGTCTGGCGTTCGCGGTCATGGGGTACCGGTCGACCACGGTGCTCTTTCCCGACCTCGTCGGCACCGGGCTCAGCCCCGACTCGCCGTTGCTGGTGCACGCCAGTCGGGAATTCTCGGCGCGCAACCTGGCCATCGGGCTGGCGCTGCTGGTGGTCGCTCGGGTCGGCGTGCCCGAGTCCATCGCCATCGTGGCCATCATTCGCGCGCTCATCGAACTGCAGACCGTCATTCTCGGGCTCAGTGCCGGTGCCAGCGTCGCCACCCTCGCGCTGCCGGCGGGCCTGTTGCAGCTCGAGGTGGCCATCGTGCGCACCCTGTTCGGCGTGGTCGGGCGGCTGGAATCGCTCGAGCGCCGGTGAAGCCTTCGTCGTCCACGCCGTTCCCACCAAGGAGTCGAACCATGCTGACCCCCGAGCAGGCCCGAGCCGTCGTCGCCCCCTTCTACGAGTCCCTCAACCAGCCCGCCTCGAAGGACGTGCGCGCCCTCATCGAAGGTGCGGCGAGCGCCGAGTGGCGTTCCTTCGCGGGCGAGAGCGCCAGCAAGGGCCGCGACGAATTCATCGCCCAGGTCATCGGCTTCGGAAAGGCCATTCCCGACCTGACGTGGGACATCAAGGAGGTCTTCGTCGACGGCGACCGCGTCATCGTGCGCAGCGAGGCGCGCGGCACGCCCGCTGGCGACTTCATGGGCGTGCCCCACACGGGCAAGCGCTTCGCCATCATGACGCTCGACGTGCACACCGTCGCCGCGGGCAAGCTGGTGCGCGCGCACCACGTCGAAGACTGGGCCGGCGCCATTCGACAGTTGCGCTCGTAGGCACGAGGTCGACCTGTCACCATCGGGCCCATGCGCCTGATGATCGACCTGAAGTGGCAGGACGACCGCGCTTCGCTCAGCGCGCTCGTCGTCGAGCTCGACGATGGCACGGTCGAGCGGGTGTGCGCACTGCAGACCTTCGTCTTCTTCGACAACTCCGGTGTGCTGGGCGGGCGCCTTCGTCCACGACGAGGACGAGGACGAGCGCGTCTTCGAGCGCGTCACGCGACCTGCCCTGCACGCGCAATTGGTCAGTGCGAGGAGGGCTCGGCCGATGCTGGGGCGCTGCCAGGTGCCGAAGCGCCCTTCGTGAACGAGCGGGCGAAGAGCACCTTGCCCTGCTGGTCGAACCACACGCCGGTGAACGTGTTGCCCTGCAGCACCACGTAGAGGAAGCCCGGCTCGTCGGCGCGCCACCAGTCGCGGTTGGTCGCCGCTTCCTTGAAGCCGGTGTGCTCCGAGCCGCCGCCGCTGATGGCCAGCTCGGTCTTCACGCCGCCGTCCGAGGTGCAGGTCTCGGCCAACCATTCGAGCACGTGCTCGTGGCCGCAGAGGTACGCGTCGACCTTTCCGCAGACGTGGTCTTCGAGGAAGGTCTGCACGCCCACGCCGCCCGCCACCGGCACCACCGCCGGCACGCCGTCGTACGAGCCCGCGTTGCCGTGTCGGCCGTTCGACTTGAGCGGGTGGTGACCGAAGGCGATGCGCCACCCCGAGCGCGGCTCGGCCAACCACTGGTCGAAGTCGGTGCGCACCTGCTCGTCGAGCCCGAACATCGAGCGGTTGGTGTCGGCCGCGTAGAACTCGGCGCCGCCCAGCGAGAAGCGGTAGTGCGTGGAGGGCATGTGCCACTTGGGGTTGACCTTCGAGTAATCGACCTGGTGCTGGCCCTTGTCGATTTCGCTGCCGCTGCCGTGGCCGCCGTAGTCGTGGTTGCCCAGCACCGCGTAGAAGGGCGCGTCGACCGGCGCGTAGGGTTTGACGAACGCGGTCTGCCACTGCGGGTCGGTCTCGCTGTCGACGCCGCTGGGGTAGAAGTTGTCGCCCAGCAGCACCACGAAGTCGCAGCCGTGCTCGCGGCACAGCGCGCCCATGGCGCGGCCGATGGCGTACTGCGCGTCGTTGCCGTGGCCGGTGTCGCCCAGCGCGATGAAGCGCACGTCGAGCCCACCGTCGAGCCGGTCGGGAATGGTGGCAGGGGTGGTCGGCACCACGGCGACCAGGCCCGCATCAGGCACCGCGTTGCGCGAACGGCAGGTGCACGAGCCCGCCGCGAGCACCAGGACGACCAGGGCGAAACGAATCATCTGCGAGGGCGTACTGCCCACGCGGCCGGACTTCAACGTCTCAGGGCACGGTGTAGGTGAGGCCCGTGTCGGTGACGCTGCAGTTCTTCGAGCGCAGGGTCACCGGGTACGTGCCCGACGGCAGCGCCGGCGCGTCGCCGATGAAGGCGTTGCGGCCCGGGCTGTACGAGGCGTGCGGCAGCGCGACCTCGCCCACCACCACGTCGAGCGCGTCGGCGAGGTCGGTGCCGGTCACCACCACGCCATCGCCCATGGTCGCCGGCGGCATGATGGCGGTGACGGTGGGCGTGGCCGAGTCGTCGCACACGTAGAAGCCCACCGACTGCTGCGACAGGCCACCGCGCCCGTCGCGCAGCACGGCCCACAGCGTGCCGGTGCGCTTGTCGGGCACCGGGTCATCGGCAATCTGCGGCGAGCCAGGCGCGGTGAAGCCGGTGATGGTGCCTGAATCGAGGTCGACGCGCGGCACGCTGAAGCGCCCGGCGGTCGAGTACCAACTGGTCACCAGCGTCTCGGTCTGGGGGAGGTTGCCGGTGGGCAATTCGAGCACCCACGTTTCCTTCGCATCGGGGGCGACGAGCGGCTCGAGCGTCACCGTCTGTCCTGCGTGCACCTGCAGCTTCGCGTTGGTCGGCAGCGCCACGCCGTCGACCGACAGACCGAGCAACCCGGGGTTCTGGTTCTTCTGCGGTTTCTCGCTGACCGTCACGCGGGTGAGCGCGAAGACGCTCTGCACTTGCTTCTTCTCGATGCGGGTGAAGAGGTCGCGCAGCTCGGCGTTCGACGAGGTGGGGTTGATCTGCTCGCCGATGACCACCGCCAGCGCCGGCCCGCTGGTGCCGTTGAAGCGCACCGGGTCGCCAGCGTCGACGCCGTCGAAGAGCGTCGGGGCCGAAGCGTAGCCGGCCTTCGTGCCGAACCCCAGAATGCGCACGCCCGGCGGAAAGTCAGCGAAGGCGGTGGGCTGCAAGAGCGCGCTGGTGTCGTTGCAGGCGCTGCGGTTGAAGTCGATGGGGTCGGGCTCGCAGCCCACCCACACCACGGTGGTGACGCCCCCGGGCCGCGACGGGTCGAGCTCGACGATGCCCAGGCTGGCGCTCTGCCCCGGCGCGACCTCGGGCGGGTCGGCGGTGATGGCCAGCACCTTGAGCGAGTCGACCAGCGTCTCGGGGGTGAATTGCCCGCCGCACGAGAGCAGCAGCAGCGCCAGGGGGAACCATCGCGTGCGCATCACCATTCTCCCCGCACGCCCAGCGCCGGCAGAATCGGAATGCCGGTGACGTAGGCCGACTGCGTGTAGTCCGAATTGTAGAAGAGCCCCTCGGGGTTGGCCCGGTTGGTCACGTTCTGCACGTCGAGGAAGACCACCAGCGACCAGCTCTGGAAGACGAAGCGCTTGTCGACCCGCACGTCGAATTGCACGAAGTCGGGCAGGCGCTGGCTCCAGGGCAGGCCGGGCAGCGGGTAATAGTAGTTGCCGCTCGAGTCGTAGAGCGAGGCCACGATGGGAGTGATGAGCGGCCCCGACGACCAGCGGAACTTCGCGCCCACGGTCAGGTTCCACGGCAGGGTGTAGCTGGCCACGACGATGAGGTTGTGCGGCTGGTCGAGCGGGCCTGGCGCGAAGGCCACACCGCCGTAGTAGTCGCGCTCGTAGCGGCTGAGCGAATAGGCCACCCAGCCGAAGAGGTTCTTCGTCAGCTTGTGCCGCAAGAGCAGGTCGGCGCCGTATGCACGGCCGTAGCCGGTACTCGAGAAGCGGGTCGCCGCTCCGGGAATGTTGACGTCGCTGCCCAGGCCCGAGACCAGCACCTGCCGGGTCTGGCTGCGCAAGTCCTTGTAATAGAGCTGCAGGTCGATGCTGTCGGCGTCGGTGAGGCGTGCCTCGGCTCCCACCAGGTAGTGGCGCGCTTCTTCGGGCTTGAGCGCGGGGTTGCCGAAGGTGGGCGAGAGCAGCCCCTGCGTGTAGTCGGGAGGCTGGTGGTAGAGCCCCGCCGCCGCCTTGAGCGTGAGCGCGTCGATGGGGGTGAAGCGCACCGTCAGCCGTGGGTCGACCCAGGCCGCGTGCATCACCGACTCGTAGTCGGCGCGCACCCCACCGACCACCGCGAGCAAAGGAAGGGGTTGCCAGGCGGCCTCGGCGAAGAGCGCGGGCTCGACGAAGACGGTGGTGGTCTTCTCGGTCAGCAGCCGGCGGTCGACGTACGGGTCGGGAATCAGGTTCGCCTTGAAGGGCGGCGGCACCTGGGCGTCGAGCGTCAGCGGCACGACCTTCAGGTCGAGGCCGGTGGTGACCGTGAGGTTGGCCTGCGGCAGCTCGATGCGCAGCGTCTCGCGGGCCTGAATGGGCACCAACTGGTCGCGGTAGAAGACGTTGGTGGCGCCACCGAGCTGCTCGATGGTGTCGAAGCCCACAGAGTTGCGCGAGACGAAGGTGGTGTGTTCGCCCAGTCGCTGGTCGATGCCCAGCACCAGGCGGTTGTAGGTCGTCACGCTGCCGGCGCTGCCCTGGTTGCCCTCGGCGTCGGTGTCGAGGAAGGGGTTGGGGGTGATGAAGGCGTAGCGGTCCGAGCTGCCGTAGAGCGAGAGGAAGACCCGGTCTTTCGAGGTGGGCGTGCGACGGCGTTCGGCGCGAACCTGGTAATCGAAGTATTGCGGCGCGAGCGCGAAGCCGGCCGCCGAGGCGAGGGCGGGCGCGAAGGTCTTCAGGGCCCAGGGCAGGGTGAGGTCGGCGAGGCCGCGGCGGGCCGAGAGGCTCACGCTCCACTGCGAGTCGAGCGGCGTCTCGACCAGCGCGCTCAGGTCGAAGGTCGAGACGTCGACGTAGCCGTGGGTCCCCGACTTCGAGGGCGTACGCACTTCGGCCTGCACCAACCCGCCGATGCCGCGGCCGCTTTCGACGCCGAAGTTGCCGGCCTGGAAGCCGATGCTCTCGACCACCGCCGAATTGAACGTGGCCTGGAGCCCCGCGAAGTGGAAGAGCTGGGGAATCTGCACGCCGTCGACTTCGATGCGCGAGTCCCACGCTTTCGAGCCGCGCACCACGAAGTTGCCGCTGCCGAACGAGCTGCGCGAGACGCCGGGCAGGCTCTGCAGCACTTTGAAGGCGTCGCCCTGGGTGCCGGCGACCGACTGCAGTTCGCCGCGGGTGAGCTTGACCTGCGAGACCTCGCGGCGGTCGCGCTCGCCGCGCACCACCGTCTCGCTCTGCATCTGGCCGGTGGGGGAGAGGAAGTAGGTGACGACGGTCTGGGAATCGGGGGCGATGG
>CAIWFK010000339.1 GCA_903911905.1 uncultured Myxococcales bacterium | reverse complement strand
CGAGCTGGTGGCGATGGGGCTCGGGTTCCTGGAGCGTCTGCGCGACTGACGGCCTACAGTCGCGCGCCATGGACGCTCCCGAGATTCCCGAGGTCGGCAACGACCCCTTGAACCGCCGCATCTCGATCATCGTCGCGCTGTCGGCCACCTTCCTCTCGATCTGCAACGTGAAGGACAGCAACATCTGCCAGGCCATGCAGCAGGCCCAGGCCGAGTCGATCGACACCTGGAACTACTTCCAGTCGAAGTCGACCAAGGGGCACCTGGCGCAGGCCGCCGCCGCCGAGCTCGAGGCCATCGCGGTCTCGGTGCACGAGCCCGAGGAACTCAAGGCGATCGAAGCGCTGCGCGAGAAGTGGAAGGCCGACGCGGCAAAGTACGAAGCCGACAAGAAGGGCGTCGAAGAGAAGGCCCGCGAGGCCGAGGCGCGGTACCAGGCGCTCAACTTCCGCGACGATCAGTTCGACATGGCCGAGGCCAGCCTCTCGTTGGCGGTCGCGCTCATGGGCATCACCGCGCTCACCCGCCAGAAGTGGCTGTTGTGGTTGGGCGGGGCGTTCGCCTCGTTCGGCGCGCTGATGGGCGTGTGCGGGTTCGCCGGGCTGCCGCTGCACCCCGACTTCCTGGCGAACTGGCTGAGCTGAACCCGGGCTGGTGATACCGTCACCGGGCCTTCGCGCTGGCGAGAACGGAGAGATTCAGGTGAGCTCCAGTGACGACGAGCAGCATGCTGCCTGCCGACACCACGCTCCCCGCACCACCGAAGCGGGAGCCCGTGGCCGCCGACGGTGCTCCGGCGTTCGCGCCCATCGACCCCGCGCACTTCGTCGTCGAACGGCAGCTGGCCCAGGGCGGCATGGGGCGCGTGCTGCTCGCGCGCGATCACCGGCTCGGGCGACCGGTGGCGATCAAGGAACTGCTGACCCGCGACGATGATCTGAAGCGACGCTTCGAGCGGGAGGTGCGCATCACCGCGAGGTTGCAGCACCCGTCCATCGTCAGCGTGTACGAGGCAGGTACCTGGCCCAACGGAGACCCTTTCCTCGCCATGAAGCTGGTCAGCGGCCGGCCGTTGGACCAGGTCATCGAGGCGACGTCCACCCTCGAGGAGCGCATCGCGTTGCTGCCGGCCATCATCGCGTTGACCGATGCGCTCGCGTACGCGCACGGCGAGCGCGTCATTCACCGCGACCTGAAGCCGTCCAACGTCTTGATCGGCGACTTCGGCGAGACGGTCGTCATCGACTGGGGGCTGGCCAAGGATCTGGGTGAACGTGACGAACCGGGGGCTGATCGCTCGCCCCCGCTGCCGGCCAGCGGGGCCCAGACCGTCGAAGGCGCGGTGTTGGGGACCCCGGCGTACATGCCGCCCGAGCAGGCCCGTGGCCAGTCGGTCGACGCGCGGGCCGACGTGTATTCGCTCGGCGCCATTCTCTACCACGCGCTCGCGCGCCAGCCGCCGTACGAGGCCAGCTCGGTGCGCGACCTGTTGATCAAGGTCGTCGAGGGCCCGCCGACGTCGCTCGAGGCGCGCGTGCCAGAGGTGCCCGCGGACCTGGGCACCATCGTCCGGAAGGCCATGGCCCGCGACCCGGCCGAGCGATACCCCACGGCGAAGGAGCTCTCGGCTGACCTCAAGCGTTTCCAGACCGGACAGTTGGTCGGCAGCCACCGGTATTCGCCGGGACAGTTGGTGCGACGCTGGGTGGCCCGGCATCGCGCGACCGTCCTGGTGTCACTGGGGTTCATGGTGCTTCTGGCGGCCACCGGGTTGTTCGGCCTCGAGCGCACGCTCGACGAGCGGCGCGTGGCAGAAGAGCAACGCCGAGTCGCTGACGAGCAGCGGCAGGTCGCCCAGCGCAACCGTTCAGAAGCGGAAGGGCTGATGGAGTTCATGGTGTTCGACCTGGCCGCGAAGCTCCAGACGCTCGGCAAGCTCAAGTTCCTCACCGACGTGGCTGACCGGGTGGGAGCCTACTACTCGGCGCGAGCCGCCGACGGGGTCAGTGACGCGGAGCGCGCGGGACAGGCCGGGGCGCTGAAGATCGTCGGAGACGTGCTCAAGGCGAAGGGTGACATCGCCGGGGCCGTGGCGCGGTATCGCGAGGCGCTGGCCATGTTCGAGGCGCTGGTCTCTCGGGAACCCGGGAACGTCTCGTACGTCCACCACGTGATCGACACGGCGCATATGTTGGGGCTGGCCTTGCTCGACTCCGGTCGAACCGACGAGGCGCTCGACGTGCATCGCAAGGGGCTCGTGCTCGCAGAACGACAGTTCCAGCAGGCCCCCGCCGACTCGTCGCTCCAGAAGCTGGCCCTCGGCCACGCCGACGTCGGTCGGGCCCTCGAACGGCAGAAAAACCTCACGGGGGCGGTCACGGAATATGAGGCGACCGTCGCCCTGACCACTCGACTGGTCGAACACGACCCCGTGAACGCTGAATGGCCGCACGACCTGGCGGTCGCCCACTCACTGCTCGGCAACGTGTACTTCAACCAGGACGACTTCCCCCGGGCCGCGCACGAGTACCTGGCCGCGGCCGACCTCATGACGGCGCTCATCGCCCGCGACCCCGACAACGGCCTGTGGCTGCGCGACCTCTCGGTCAGCCATAGCAAGCTGGGTGACGTGCTCGCCGCCCAGAAGGACCTGGCCGGGGCGCTGGTCGAACACCGCGCAGAGTTGTCCCTCACCGAGCGCCTGGTCCGAACCGACCCCGACAACCTCACCTGGCGACACGATCGCGCCGTGGCCCACTCGCGGGTGGGGAGCGTGTTGCTGAAGAAGGGCGAGCCGACAGCCGTGGTCGAATTCCGGGCCTACCTGGCCGACATGCAGGAGTTGGTCGCGAAGGACCCCAACAACCTCGACTTTCTTCGGGGGCTGTCGGTCAGCCACAGCCAGCTCGGCGAGCTGCTCCTGGGCCAGCACGATTGGGCCGGCGCGCGACGGGAATACGAGGCTGACCTGGCGATCGCCATCACCCTCGCCGCGAAGGACCCGGACAACATGGTCGCCCTTCGTGACCTGTCGGTGAGCCATTCCCGGCTCGGCGGCGCGTACCTCGAGCGGCACGAGTTCGCGGCGGCCCTCGTCGAGTTCAAGGCCGACCTCGCCATCGCCTCGCGGCTGGCCAGCGTCGACCCCGGTGACCTCGAGGGGCAGCGAGACCTGGCCGCGAGCCAGGAAACGGTGGCCCAGACCCTCCTGGCAATGAAGTCGTACCCCGCGGCCCTCGAGGCCTCGCGCGCGGCGCTGGCGTTGCGCGAGCGTGCAGTGCAGGCGCACGGCGACAACGTCGTCTGGCAGCAGGACCTGGCCGTGACCCGGCAGTTGGTGGGCGACGTGCTGCTCGCGCAACGTGACGAAGCCGGGGCGCGCTTGGAATATCAGCAGGCCCTCGACCTCCTGGCCCCACTGGCGGCCGGCGAGCCAGCCGGGGGCGAGCTTCACCTCGCGCAGCGCACGCTCCGCGTCAGGCTCGCTCGCATCAGTGCCGCTCGGTCGCGCTGAGAGGGCACGCGACTAGCGCTTCTTCTTCGGGGCCGGCTTCTTCTTGGCTGGAGCGGCCTTCTTCTTCGGGGCGGGCTTGTTCTTCGGGGGCGCCACCTTCTTCGCGGGCGCAACTTTCTTCGCCGCGGGCTTCTTCTTCGCGGGCGCGGCCTTCTTCGCGGCAGGCTTCTTCTTCGCGACCGGCTTCTGCTTCGGCGCCGGCACTGCGGGAGGCGCGGCGAGCAGCTCGAGCTGATCGCGCACGATGATCGCCGCGTTCTGCGCCCACTCGAGGTTGAGCGACCCGGTGCGGGTCAAGGCCTCGAGCACGCCGCCGGCCTCGGGGCCCTGGTGCAAGCTCGCCACGCCGCCGGTCGCCGCGTGCAGCGCCTGCGCGAGGATTGCCTGCACCGACGGCCGGCTCGTGG
>CAIWFK010000338.1 GCA_903911905.1 uncultured Myxococcales bacterium | reverse complement strand
TGGTGGTGGTGATGGTCGCCCGGGCTGCCGACCTGCAGGCCCGGGTCGACGCCTTCGTCGCCGGGGTCGACGACTTCCTGGTCAAGCCGGTGGCCTCGGCCGAGCTGGTGGCCCGCTGCGCCCGCCACCGCGCAAAGGCCCAGAAGCTCGCCGCGCTGCTGGCCGACAACGCTCGGCTGCTCGAGCTGAGCACCACCGACGGCCTGACGCAGATCGCCAACCACCGCGCCTTCCAGGAGCGCCTGCGCGACGAGTTCCGCCGGGCCCAGCGCTACGACGACCCCCTGGCACTGATTCTCATCGACCTCGACCATTTCAAGCGGGTCAACGATCAGTACGGGCACCAGGCCGGCGACGAGGTGTTGCGCGGGTTTTCGGGCGTGCTGCGCGAAGCGGTGCGTGAGACGGACTTCGTGGCCCGCTACGGCGGTGAAGAGTTCGCGGTGCTGCTGCCCAAGACCCACCTGGCCGGGGCGCTCACCGTCGCCGAGCGCATCTGCACCGGGCTCAAGGCCCTGCGGGTCGGCCCCTGGTCCATTCGGGTGACCGCCAGCTTCGGGGTCTCGAGCTTCCCGGGTCGGCAGGTCAACACCTCGGAGCAGTTGGTGAAGACCGCCGACGATGCGCTCTTCCGCTCGAAGCACGAAGGCCGCGACAAGATCAGCCTGTACCAGTCGGCAGCCACCGCGCACGCCAACCCCTGAAAACCTGCCGGGCCTCGGGTGGGTCGGGTTCTACCCTTTGACAGGCCGTGGGTGCAGACTGACCCCCGATGGCGTTCCTTTCAACCCCCGGGGTCGTTCTGAATTCAGCGGGTTGGGCTGACTCATGGGTTGGCCGCGCATTTGCTGACTTTCACCCGCGTGGGCACCTCGGCCGCCATGAATGAAGCAGCGCCATCAGCCGGAAGGTTGCTGCTCGTCGACGACGAACAGAACATTCTGCGCGCGTTGCGCCGGCTGTTGCTGCGCGGTGATTGGCTGATCGAGACCGCGCCCGATGCCGAAAAGGCGCTCGAGCTCTTTCCGCGCTTCCAGCCGGCGGTGGTGATCAGCGACTTCCGCATGCCGGGCATGAACGGCGTCGAATTCCTGGCCAAGGTGAAGGCCCAGTCGCCGCACACCCAGCGCATCATGCTGACCGGGCAGGCCGACCAGCAGGCGATCGAAGAGGCCATCAACCGCTCCGAGGTCTTCCGCTTCATTTCCAAGCCGTGGAACGACGCGCAGCTGATGCTGACGGTGAAGAGCGCGTTCGAACAGCACACCCTGGTCAGCGAGAACACCCGGCTCTACGAGCTGACCCAGAGTCAGAACACCGAGCTGCGGCAGTTGAACGCCGACCTCGAGCTGCGGGTCAACCAGCGCACGCTCATGCTCTCGCGCGCCAAGCGCGAATGGGAACTGACCTTCGACGCCATCGACACGCCCCTGGCGGTGGTCGACACCACGGCCCTGACCCTGCGCCGGGTGAACCTGGCGGCCGCGAAGGTCAGCGAGCGCACCTTCACCGACGTCGCCAACCTCAAGTGCCACCAGTTCATCTTCGGGTTCGAGAAGCAGTGCCCGAACTGCAAGATCCAGAACGGGGCCGAGGGCTCGAAGTGGGAATTCGTGGCCAACGACCGCACGTGGATCGCGGACATGTACGGCATCGAGCAGGCCGGCACCGCGGTCTGCCATTACCGTGACGTGACCGAAGAGCGCGCGCTGACCCGCCGGCTGATCGAGAGCGAGAAGATGATCGCCATCGGCAACCTGGCCGGCGGCGTGGCCCACGAAATCAACAACCCGCTGGGCGGCATTCTGGCCTTCTCGCAGTTGATGAAGCGCGACGCGGGCCGCACGCCGCAAGACCTCGAGTCGCTCGACCTCATCGAAGAGAGCGCGCTGCGCTGCAAGCGCATCGTCGAGAGCCTGCTCAAGTTCAGCCGTCGCTCGAAGGTCGAAGATCGCCGGGCGTTCGATCTGTCGAAGTGTGTCGAAGACGCGGCGGTGCTCTTCCGCGCGCAGATCAAGAAGTACCCCAGGGCCCGACTCGAGACGAAGTTCGCCGCCGGTCTGCCCGACGTGTACGGCGACCCCGGGCAACTGGGCCAGGTGGTGCTCAACCTGCTGCACAACGGGCTGCAGGCGCTGCCCGACCAGGTCGGCACCCTGACCGTCGAGACCTTCCAGAGCGAGGCCCAGGTGGCCTTCAAGGTCACCGACACCGGCTGCGGCATTCCGCCGGAACATCGCTCGCGCATCTTCGAGCCGCATTTCACCACCAAGCCGCCAGGTGAAGGCACTGGGCTCGGGTTGTCGATCGCTTATCGAATCGTCGAGGACCACGGCGGGCATTTCGTCGTCGACTCGAACGTGAACGAAGGCAGTGCCTTCAGCGTCTTGCTCCCGGTGCTACCGGGCGGAGGGGTACCCACATGATGAACCCGAACGTGAATGCTCGTAAGGCGAAGGTGCTGGTGGTGGACGACGACAAGATCGTCCTGCGCGCCGCCAGCGAGATCCTCCAGCGGGAGGGGTACACGGTCGTCGCCATCGACGACGCGGTCGAAGGCCTGTCTGCGGTGAAGGACCCGACCATCGACGTGGCCTGCCTCGACATCAAGATGCCCAACCTGTCGGGCATGGACCTGCTCAAGGCCTTCAAGCAGAGCCGGCCCGACGTCGAGGTGATCATGATGACCGCCTTCGCCACGGTCGAGACGGCCGTCGAGGCGGTCAAGGGCGGGGCGTACGATTACCTGACCAAGCCCTTCGAGAACATCGACGTGCTCTCGCTGGCGGTGGGCCGCGCGGCCGAAAAGAAGGCCCTGCGCGATCGCACCCGGGTGCTCGAAGAGGCGCTCAACACCCGCAGCCAGTTCGAAGACCTGGTCGGGCAGTCGTCGCAGATGCGCGCGGTCTTCAAGCTGGTCGAGACGGTCAGCTATTCCACCGCCACGGTGCTCATTCAGGGCGAGTCGGGTACCGGTAAGGAACTGGTGGCGCGCGCCATTCACTTCCGCAGCCCGCGCAAGGACAAGCCCTTCGTGGCGGTGAACTGTTCGGCCCTGACCGACACCCTGCTCGAGAGCGAATTGTTCGGTCACGTGAAGGGGAGCTTCACCGGCGCCACCGGCAACAAGAAGGGCCTGTTCGAAGCGGCCGACGGTGGCACCATCTTCCTCGACGAAATCGGCGACATTCCCGCCGCGACCCAGGTGCGGTTGCTGCGCGTGCTGCAGGAAGGCGAGGTCAAGCGGGTCGGCGCCAACGACACCATGAAGGTCGACGTGCGCGTCATCGCCGCCACCAACGTGGACCTGGCGAAGGCCAAGGAACAGGGCA
>CAIWFK010000337.1 GCA_903911905.1 uncultured Myxococcales bacterium | reverse complement strand
GTTCAACCCCAACGACAACCTGCCGCTGATCGCCGTGGTCACCGGCAACGTCGACACCATCGAGTGCGTGTTGCCCAAGATCGGCATCGCCAAGGACCAGTACTCGCTCCCCTCGGGCACCGGCCGGGTTCGGTTCTACACGGACAACGGCGCCGGCTTCACCGGAGGCGCCCCCGCGGCGACCACGCTCTTCGACAGCCTGGCCGAAATGAAGAAGTACGACGTGATCATCTTCGACTGCGTAGGCGGTGAGCAGACCAAGAGCATCTCGCGGCGCGCCAACCTCGAGGCCTACGCCAACGCCGGTGGCCGCGTGTTCGCCAGCCACTACGCGTACGTCTGGCTCTACGATCACGCGCTCGACCCCAACGGCAACAACATCGCCAATTCGATCTCGTTCACCGGGACCGCCACGTGGAACGCGAACCAGGCCTCGCCCCCGAACCAGGACGCGTACCTCGACACCTCGTTCCCCAAGGGCGTGACCTTCGCCGACTGGGTGCAGTTGGTGAACGCGCAGGCGGCCAGCTCGACCGCCGCGGTGCCGCGCATTCGCGTGTCGACGGTGCGCCACGACCTCGACGCGGTCATCGCGCCTGCGCAGCGCTGGGTCTACGGCACCACGACCTCGACGTGCACCCCGGCGACCTGCAGCATTCCGTTGCAGTACACCTTCAACACCCCGACCCAGCCCGCCGCCGGCGCGCCCCAGTGCGGTCGCGTGCTCTTCAGCGACTTCCACGTGATCAACGCCGCGAACGCCAGCGCGTCGGTGTGGCCCAACCAGTGCTCGGTGGGCCCGATGACGCCGCAGGAAAAGGTCTTCGAGTTCCTGATCTTCGACTTGAGCTCGTGCATCAAGCCCGACGTCCCCCCGCCGCAGATGTGCACCAAGCGCACCTGTGCGGGCCTGGGCCTCAACTGCGGCCAGGTGGGAGACGGCTGCGGTGGGTCGCTCAACTGCGGCACCTGCACGGCGCCCCAGACCTGCGGCGGCGGCGGCACGGCCAACGTCTGCGGCCTGACCTGCGTGCCGCGCACCTGCGCGCAGCTCGGCGCGAACTGCGGCATTCAGGGTGATGGCTGCGGCGGCACGGTCGACTGCGGCAACTGCACCGCGCCCCAGACCTGCGGCGGAGGCGGTACGCCCAACGTCTGCGGCGGCACCCAGTGCGTGAAGAAGACCTGCGCGCAGCAGGGCTTCATGTGCGGCATTCAGGCCGACGGCTGCGGCACCACCCAGGACTGCGGCCCCTGCGTCTCGCCCCAGACCTGCGGCGGTGGCGGCACGCCCGGCGTCTGCGGTGGTGGTGTCTGCACGGCCAAGACCTGCGCCCAGCAGGGCTTCAACTGCGGCCTGCAGGGCGATGGCTGCGGCAATCAGATCAACTGCGGCACCTGCACCCCGCCCCAGACCTGCGGCGGCGGCGGCATTCCCGGCGTCTGCGGCGGTGGCTCGACCTGTACGCCCAAGACGTGCGTGCAGCAGGGCTTCAACTGCGGCCTCCAGGGTGATGGGTGCGGCAACCAGATCGACTGCGGCCCCTGCCCCATGAACCAGATCTGCGGCGCGACCGGCCCCGGCCTCTGCGGCGCCATCGCCTGCACGCCGCTGACCTGCTCGGCGCAGGGCATCGCCTGTGGCCCCGCCGGTGACGGCTGCGGCAACATCATTCAGTGCGGCCCCTGCCCCACGGGCCAGACCTGCGGCGGTGCCGGCGTGCCCGGACACTGCGGTACGCCGACCTGCGTGCCCCGCACCTGCATGGACGTCGGCGCCAACTGCGGCTCGCTCGGTGACGGGTGCGGCGGCGTGCTCGACTGCGGCGTCTGCCCGCCGGGGTTCCCCTGCGGCGGCAGTGGTATTCCGAACGTCTGCGGCAACGTCGGGTAGTACGCGTTCGGCGACCTGAAGGTGCGGGTGATGATCGGGGGGGACGTCGCGTGCCGGGGCTTGGCGCGCGGCGGTCAGTCCACGCAGACGCAGCCGAGAGGTCAGGAATCGGCTGTGCGTTCGCAGTGCCCGACGCGGGCCCATGGTCCGCTCGTCGGTCCACCTCGAGGGTGATGGGAGCGTGGAGTCCAACGCCTCGGGTTCCGTCGTCCGGCGAACCATCGCGAGGCTCATCCTGTGTAACTGGAACGTGGGCGGGGTCCGTTCACATGACACAGGATGAAGCCCGGCGCCGCCCACCGCGACGTCGAGCGCCTCGCGATATTCAACGACCTCGGTCGTTCGACAAACTGTCGGCCCGGCGCGATGAAGTGGTGTCAGCGCGACAGGCAAGCACGGTGCGAGACGGCGCCGCGCACTCGGAGCGGTGCGCGGCATCGCCCTTGCTCTGCCGCCACGCACCGCTCGACTTCCCGAGCGCGCACCACCCGAAAGAACGCTCCACATGCTGCTGACGACCCTGACGATGCTGCTGGCTGCCACCGACGTCCACGCCACCGGGGAAGGACCCGGTGAGGACCAACCTGACTGGGCGGTGGACTACTCGCTGACCTCACCCTCCCTGATCGGCGTTTCCCTGGCCCTCTCGCCGAGCACGAGCACCGGCCTCGCCTCCGTCGGCGTCCCGCGGCCGGCGTTCACCAACTCGCTGACCCTCGAGCGGGCCCTGGGTGCTCATTTCACCGGGCTCGCCGCCGTGTCTGTCTCCGCTTCCCAATTCGCGCCACGAGGTGGCGTGGTGACCGGCGGTGGCCTGCTCGGCCTGCATTGGTACCGCGAACGGCCACTCGACGGTTTCTGGGTCGGCCCCGAGCTGCTCTTTCAGGTCTCGACCCAGCGCGAGGCCATGACTGGCACCGTGGTCAGTGACGACCGGGCGCTGGGGCTGCGCGTACGCTCCGGGTGGACCCAGCGCTTCGGTCCCCACTTCCTGGTCTCGGCCTCGGTTGGCGTCGGAGCCAACGTCTCTGAGGCCACGGAGGTGACCACGGCCGCGACGCTCAGCCAGGCGACGGCGAACCTGGTGGTCGACGCCTCGCTCGCCGCGGGCGTGATGTTCTGACGGCGGCGCTAGCGCCCCAGCGTGAATCGCAGCGCACTCTCGAGCGTGGGGTGCAGGAACGAGAACCCCGTCTGCAGCGCCAGGGCCGGCAACACCCGCTGGCTGGCCAGGAGCGCACCGTCGGCCAGCTCGCCGAAGACCGCGCGCATGGCGAAGGCGGGCAGCGGCATCAGCGCGGGGCGCGACAGCACGTGCCCCAGCAGCTGCCCGTAGTCGGTGTTGGTGACCGGCTCGGGGCCCACCGCGTTGATCGGCCCGCGCACACGGTCTTCGAAGAGCGAGTGCAGAATGAGCCCCAGCTCGTCTTCGAGCGAGATCCAACTCTGCCACTGCCGCCCCGTGCCCACCGGCCCGCCTGCGCCGGCCTTGAAGGGCACCAGCAGCCTGGCCAGAGCGCCGCCCGTCGCGCTCTGCACCAGGCCGGTGCGCAGCAGCACCACTCGCGCGCCGTACGCTTCGGCCTTCGCGCCCTCGGTTTCCCAGTCGGCGCACAACTGGGCCAGGAAGCCGGCGCCGCTGGGCCCGGTGGGCGCCGGCGCCGAGGTCTCGGTCAACACGTCGTCACCGCGATCGCCGTAGAGCCCGATGGCCGAGCCCTGCACCCAGACCTTCGGCGGCGACTTGAGCTTCTCGAGTGCGCGCACCAGCGTGCGGGTGAACTGCACGCGGCTGTCGACCAGCAACGCCTTGCGTGCCGCACTCCACCGCTCGTCGGCCACGCCCGCGCCCGCCAGGTTCACCACCGCGTCGGCCCCTTCGAGCAGCGAAGGGTCGGGCACGTTGCCCACCCGCTTGATCACCCGCACCTCGTGCCCGCCGGTGGTGAGGAACGCGGTGAGCGCCGCGCCGATGAGCCCACTGGCTCCGGTCAGCGCGATGATCTTCCGCGGCTGCGAGGCGTACTTCGCATGCCGGGTCAGATCGGAGCGCAGCACGGTGTGCCGGTAGGCGAAGTTGCGCTCGAGCGTCGAGCGCGCGAAGCGATCGCCGACCACCGCACCGAGCGAGCCCATGGGCAGCTCGTACGAAATCTCGTCGCGCATGATGCTGGCGTCGGGGCCGTCGGGCTCGAAGCGGTGGGTGTGCACCCACTTCGCGAAGGGCCCCGATTCCTGCTCGTCGCGGAACAGCCGGTTCTTCTCGTAGGCCGTGTGCACCGCGACCCAGCGCTGGCTGACCGGCCCGACCTTCAGGCGAATGACGGTGCGCGCGCCGATCTCGAGCCCACCCGAGCGCTCTTCGATGACCACCGGGTCGAACGAGGGGTTGAGCCGCTCGAAAGCGCCCGCGCGCTCGTGCCACGCGAACAAGGTGTCGACCGGCACCGGCAGCTTCGATTCCCGAACGTACGTTTCACTCATGTGGCCCCCCCGGACCTCATCGCCTCGCCCCTGAATTTCAACACAAACGCCGAAGCGACTACGGCTTCGCGGGCGGCGTGGACTTCACGTACAGCTCCTTGAGCTGCCGCTCGTCGACTTCGCCCGGCGCGCCGGTCATCAGGTCGGTGCCCTTCTGCGTCTTGGGGAAGGGAATCACGTCACGCAGCGACTCGGTACCGGTGATGAGGAAGGCCAGCCGGTCCATGCCCAGCGCGATGCCACCGTGCGGAGGCGCGCCGAACTTGAGCGCGTCGAGCAGGAAGCCGAACTTGCTGCGCGCGTCCTCGTCGCTGATGCCCAGCGCGCGGAAGACCTTGGCCTGCACCACCGGGTCGTGCAGTCGAATCGACCCCCCGCCGATCTCGAAGCCGTTGAGCACCACGTCGTAGCGGTAGCAGTAGACCTTCTCGGGGTCGAAGGTCTCGGGCTCGAGGTACTTGAGGCACTCGTCCATCGGCCGGGTGAAGGCATGGTGCGCGGCGGCCCAGGTCTTCGTCTCTTCGTCGTATTCGAAGAGCGGCGGGTTCACGACCCACAGGAAGTTCCACTTGCCGCCCGACCCGTACTCGGGAATCAGCCACAGCTTCTTGGCCAGGTACACCCGCAGGTTGGCCATGATGGTGTGCACCTTCGCGGTCGACCCGAACTGGAAGAGGATGAGATCTCCCGGCTTGGCGCCCGTGGCCTCGATGATGGCCTGCTTGAGCTCGGGCTTGGCGGTCTTGAACAGCGGGGCCTGCGTCCAGTCGCCGTTCTCGGCGATCTTCGCGCGCGCCAGGCCGCCAGCGCCCATGCCCTTCACCCAGGCCTCGGTCTCGTCGATGTCCTTGCGGCTCAGCTCGTGCGGCGGCGGCGGCACCTTGGCGTTGGGGTTGGGGTTCGCCAGGCGGAAGGCCTCTTCCTTCGCCTTGACCACCGTGGGGTCGTGCTGCCCTGCGGTGACCGGCGAGACCACCATCGCCTTGATGAGGCCCTTCGCCTGCAGCGTTTCCCACATGGGCCCCACGCCGCCCTCGGCCCCGAACTTCGCGATGAGGTCGTTGAGCACCACGTGCGGCATGCCGAAGCGCAGGTCGGGCTTGTCGTTGCCGTACTTCGCCATCGACTCGTCGAAGTTCATGCGCGGGAAGGGGGTGGGAATGTCCAGGCCGTGCACTTCCTTCCACAGCGCCTTGAGCAACCCTTCGATGGTCTCGAAGATGTCTTCCTGGCTGACGAAGCTCATCTCGACGTCGATCTGCGTGAACTCGGGCTGGCGGTCGAGCCGCAGGTCCTCGTCGCGGAAGCACTTGACGATCTGGAAGTACCGATCGAACCCGGCCACCATGAACAACTGCTTGTAGAGCTGGGGCGATTCGGCGAGCGCGTAGAACTTGCCGGCGTTCAGGCGCGAGGGCACCAGGAAATTGCGCGCCCCGCCCGGGGTGTAGCGGCCCATGAAGGGCGTCTCGAGCTCGAGGAAGCCGTGGGTGTGGAAGTACGCGCGGGTGGCCGCGTTCATCTTCGAGCGGGTGATGAGCGTCTTCTGCAGGTGCGGGCGGCGCAGGTCGAGGAAGCGGTGCTCGAGCCGCTTCTCTTCGCTGGTGGTGACGTGCTCGCTGATCTCGAACGGCGGCGTCTCGGCGCGGTTGAAGACCTCGACTTCCGACACGTAGACCTCGATCTCGCCGGTGGCGAGCTTGGTGTTCGTGCCCGAGACCTCCTTGTTGTCCTTCTTCGACCACTGCATGCCGCGGCTGCGCACTTCACCGCGAATGCCGATCACCCACTCGCTGCGCAAGAGTTCGGCCTTGCCATGGGCGTCCTTGCTGATGCCGGGGTCGAAGACGATCTGGGTCAGGCCCTCGCGGTCGCGCAGGTCGATGAAGATGAGGCCGCCGTGATCGCGCCGGTTCTGCACCCAGCCGAAGAGCACGATCTGCTTGCCGATGTCGCTGCTGCGCAGCGCGCCACACGAGTGGGTGCGCTTGACCTTCGAGATGAATTCAGTCGCCATGAGACGCCCAGAGTTAGCACACCGCCACCCCATCGTCTTCGAGTAGAACGTGGGGTCATGACTGGCCGACTCGTCGTCGTCGCCGCGTGCTGTCTCGCCCTGGGGTGTGGGCCCAACCCGCCGGCGCCGGTGAAGGTGATGGCGCTCATTCCCGGCTCCACCAACCTGCTGGCGCCGACCGAGGTGTCGCTGCAGACGGTGACCAACGTGACCAACCTGAAGGGCACGGTGGCCTCCCTGGTCGGAGGTGCCAGCGTGGTGGTCGACCCCAACGACCCGCTGCAGCAGATCAACGGCGGCATCGCCAACCAGACCGACGATCAACGCTACGCGGGCATCGTGAAGAACACCGGGCTCGACGTGACGGTGAATTGGATCAGCAAGGGCGACGTGCTCTGGCCAGCCGACTTCGACAGTTGGAACATGGTGACCGCGTATTACAACTTCGAGCGCAGCTATCAGTACTTCCTGGGCGTGTACGACGGCGTGGACCCGGTCGAGCTGCGCAACCAGCGCGTCATGTACTGGCCCGAGGTGCACCTCAACTCGGCCACCCCGCTGACCGACAACGCGCTCTACCTCTCGTACATCAAGAGCTTCGTGCTGGTGCCGGCGGTGAACTTCCAGCTGGTGCCGCTGGCCATGAACCTCGGCGTCATCGGCCACGAGTTCTCGCACAGGGTCTTCAGCGTGAAGGTCTACGGCGACGTCGGCATTCCCGCGCCGCTCGTGCAGTGGACCAACCAGCCCTTCAACACCCTCAAGTCGATCGACGAGGGGTTCGCCGACTTCCACGGCTATGGCGTGACCTGCCTCGAGACCGCGGGGTGCCGGCCTTCGTTCCTCTCGGTGTCGATTTCCGACGCCGACACGCTGCAACTGCGCGACTTCTCGCGGCCCGACGCCTGCCTCGACCCCACGCTCAAGAGCGCGCTGACCAGCTTCTCACCCGACCAGTGGGTGCGCGACCCGTCGATGTACAAGTACGGCGATCTCTGGGCCGCGTCGATGTACCAGGCGGCCAACGAGCTGGGGAAGCTGGGCGAAATGCAGAAGGCGCTGGTGGCCTCGTACGACGACGGCTCGTCGACCACGCCCGGGCTGCAGCAACTGATCACCGGCACGCTCAACGCCCCCATCAACGCCTTCACCCCCGAGAACGTGGCCGACGTGATCCTCTCGCACGTCACCGACCCCGACCTGAAGAAGCAGTTGTGCAGTCAGTTCCTCACCCGGCTGCAGTTGGCGTGCACCACCGGGGGCAGCACCCTGTGCGCCGAGATTCCGAACTGCCCGTCCACCGCGTCGCGCGACGCCACCACCTGCCCCACGCTGCCATGATCAGCCGACTGTTCGCTGTCTTGATTCTCGCGGCTCCGCTGACCGCCTTCGCCCAGCGCGACGACGACGCGCCCATTCCGTACGACGACGATCAGCCCAAGGTCGAGCGCACGAAGAAGCACCGCCGCGACGACGAGGGCGAGCGGCTTCGGGAAGAGGACGAAGACGAAGAGAAGCGCGAGAAGGCCGAGAAGCTGACCCACCTCGACGACCCGAACGTCGGCCTGTCGGTGGAGTTCGCCGCCGGCGCGATGCTGCTCGAGTCGTCACGGGGCGCGCTGGTCGACCCCCGCTTCGGCTGGGGCTTTCGCTTCACCTGGGAATTCGGTCGGCTCATCGCCGACGAGTACCTGCGCGAGATGTTCTTCGCCGACCTGACCTGGCTGTACGCCGCGACCCACGACGGCACCACGCAGGTGAACGCCGACTCGAACTCGCACGACTTCACCATCGCTCCGGCGTTCGCCCTGCCCTTCGGCAAGTCGTTCATGTCGGCGTACGCGCAGGTCGGCGCGGGGTTCAATTACGACTGGTCGGCGGTGCACGTGGGCATGACCGAGACCAACCTCGCGGGCACCAAGTTCCTCTTCCAGTACGGGCTGGGGCTGCGCGGGCGACCGGCCGTCAGTGAGAGCGGCGCGGTGCGCATCAGCTTCCGCATCGAGGTGACGCGGTTGATGCGCGGGTACCTGACCGACACGTTCCTCGGCGGCAGCCTCGGCGTCACGTTCTGAACTCGGGCTGGCGTCCATCGTCGCGGCACGGCCTCGAGGGCAGACGGCGACGGCGTGCCGTCACACGCCGTGCCGGCTTCGCCTGTCAGCCCCTTGCGACGACCCTACCGAGGCGAAAGCTCGACCTCCTCTCGGCGGGCGGCTTCATCAGGCATCAGAGAACGAGCGTGCTTCGTGGCGGTACGAAACGCGATCAGCCCCCCGCTCGTGACGCCAACTCGAGCGTGCGCGCACTGGACATCACGCGAGTGAGGTTCTGGCAGTCACTTTTGTTGTCCCGACAGCAAAAGCGACTGCCAGAACGGTGACCGCTGAAGGTCCTTCGCGTCACGCACCGAGGGGCTCGTCGCGCGGGGCTCGGCGAACAACAGGACCCGCCCACACCCTTTGAGGCGTTCCCTGCTCCCTGCTCACGCGCTGGCGCGCACCCCCGTCAGCTTGAGCCCCACCCGCTTCACGCCCCGGTACTCGTCGACCGACAGCTTGAACGCCAGGTCGACCGGCCCGTCGGTCAACGGCGCGAGCGGCGCCTGCCTGAAGCCAATCACGTCGAACTGCGGGCTGCTCTCGAGCGTCAACTTCAGGTGCCCCGGCTCACCGGGCGTCTTGTTGTCCAACACCCGCGGGTTGGTGAGCTGATGGCGCATCGAGAGCACCGGCTCGGGGTTGCCCATGCCGAACGGCGCGAGCACGTTGAGCGCCAGGTACGTCTGCTCGCTCAATTCCCCCGGAGCCACCTCGGCGTCGACCCTCAACCTCGGAATCAAGTCAGCCTCGGTCAACCGTGACGCCGCCTCGGCCTCGAACGCGCTGGCGAACACCGGCAGCCGCTTCGGGTCGATGGACAAGCCGGCCGCGGCCTTGTGCCCACCGAAGCGCGCGAGCTCGCCCGAGCAGGCCTTGATCGCATCGTACAGGTGGAACCCTTCGATGCTGCGCGCCGAGCCCTTGCCCATGCCCTCGTGCACGCCGATGAGAATGGTCGGCCGGTGGAAGCGCTCGACGACCCGCGACGCCACGATGCCCACCACGCCAGGGTGCCAGTCGGGGCTGGACAGCACGAGCCCCTTCGCGCCGCGCTCGACCGCTGCCGCCGCCTGCTCCACCGCGCCGTCGAGCATCGCCCGCTCGATCAGCTGCCGCTCGGCGTTCGCCGCGTCCAGCGCGCGCGCCAGCGGCAAGGCCGACTCGTAGTCCTTCGACAACAGGCACTGCAGGCCCACCGACGCGTCGTCCAACCGGCCCGCGGCGTTGATGCGCGGCCCCAGCCGGAAGCCGACCTGCCCCGCGGTCACCTCGTCGAC
>CAIWFK010000336.1 GCA_903911905.1 uncultured Myxococcales bacterium | reverse complement strand
GTCGCCCCGCGGTATCTCCGGGCCATCGAGGCGGCCACCGTCAACCTCACGCTCGCGACGTTGGCGAAGCTCGCTGCTGCGCTCGGCACTGACGCGTATCAACTGCTCAAGCCGGCCAAGTTCAAGCGGCGGCCCGCTGGCCGGCCGGCTCGACGCACGTCGGGCCGGTGAAGCGCGCACGAAACAAGTAGATCAAACGACCCTGCCGTGACCCATGCCCCCAAGGAGCGTTCGATGAGTTCAGACGAAGAGTCAGAGTCACGACCGAGCATCATCGGGCTGATGTCGCCGAGCGAATTCCAGCCCTACGACATGACGGGACACTACCTTCGGTTCACCGCTCTCGACGCGCCCGCCCCGCCGCCTGATTCACTGGGACCCTGGCCCGACCTTCCTGCAGACGAGTTCGTCACCACAAGCGAAGCCCCGATGATTCGCCCCACTGCCATCGAGGGTGGGCCAGTGCGAGCCAGGCTCGCGCGACTCAATATCTCAAAGGCGGAATGGGACGCCGCGCCATCAACGGCTCGGAAGACCATTCGAGACGCCCTTCAGGTCGTTGACGAAATCGAACTAATGACGCAGGCGCTCTTCAATCCAAAGAACGGCCTAGTGAACCACGACCAGTGCGCGCGCGGCCCCCTCGAGCAGCGAATCGGCGACAGCATTGCATCGAGAGGACTTCAGTTTCTGAACGAGATGGTTAAGCGCGCCGCGGAGCTTGCGAGATCGGCGCGAGGGGTTCCTGCAACGGCGAGGCGGCTGGCACTTCCGCTGGTCTACGCGAGCCAGGTTGACGAGATCGAAAGATTGGTTGATGCCGCCCAAGCCGCGCTGAAGAACCGGCGCTCGACGACCAGCGAGCAGTGGAGGCGTGACCAGGTCGCAGCCATCAACGGTGTCCTTGGGGTTGAGACGGGACGAGCACTGCTTCTCCGGGACCTGATCGTGTACCTCAAGAAAACCGCGAGGGAGGCAGCCATCACCATCGTGGGAAGGGCTCATGGCATCGCGGAAGATGACCTTCGGCGCGGCACTCATCGCACTCCCGACGACCGCGCGAATCGGCAGTCGCCCGAGCAAGACCCTGAAAACCGAAGATAATTTTCGTGGGCGCAACTTCCCTTTTGCGCCCCGGCGCGTCGTCGTCGTCGGAACGATGATTCTCCTGCAGCAAACACACAGGAGAAAACACCGATGGGCCGAACCAAGAAGCAGACCGAGACCAGCCGCACCACTCTTAACATCGAGCTCGCGCGGGCGGGGCTGAACCAGACCCAGCTCGCGCAGAAGCTCGCTACACCCAGCACCACGCTCAGCGACTGGCTGCGGGGCGCACACCCTGGGCCGAAGGACCTGCTTGAGCGCATCGAACGGGCCCTCGGGCTGCCTGTCGGCGCCCTCCAGGCCAAGGAGGCTCGCCATGGCCGCTGAGCACGAGCACGAAGCGGGTACCGGGCACCCGTTCCTGCGCTGCAAGGGCGAACTGGGGTTTGACGAGCCGCCCGCAGTTGGCCAGATGTGCCACCTCGACGCTGGGGAAAGTGGGCGTCGGTACACCCTCGCGGGGTTCGTCACCAACGTTCGCAGCAAGACCGACGTGGACGTCGTCGTCTTCACCTGTGGCTGCGCGCCACCCGACGAGCAAGGCGCCTGGCAGGTGGGGCTGCGGCTCGTAGACGAAGAAGCCGACGCAACCTGGCTCGAGATCAAGGATTCGGCCATCGAGCTGAGCGTCGGGGCACGTAGGCCCGTGAAGATCACGTCTACCAAGGCGTAAAGCGCAGCCCTGAACAACCAGGGAGGCGCCGACCTCGAGTCGGCGTCGCCCGCCCTTCCCCCAACAAGCCACCACCACCAACAGCGCGCCTTCGTGTGCGCGGAGAACACCATGGACCTCAGCACCACCTCGGCCGAAGCCGAAACGCTCCCTCACGACCACAACTCCTCCCTGCCCGTTGCGACCGACCAGCCGACCGAAGCCCAGCCCGACATCGAGAAGACCATCGAGACGGTGCGAAGCCTGCATCAACGCGGACAGACCGACCTCGCCACGACCAGGTATCAAATCGGCGTCGCCTTGAAGCACCACGACGAGAGCGACGTGAAGCGTATCGCCAAGGAGACCAAGTGCTCCAAGGCCACCTTGTATAAGTGCCTGCGCGTCGCGAAGGCCTGGCCCGAGGCGGAGTTCGACGAGCTCATCGCGAAGGGCAACACGTTCGGCCACCTCGCGGAAGTCACCAAAGTCAAGCAGGCCGACAAACGCGACGAGCTCCTGGATACGGCGACCAGCCAGAAGCTGTCGACGAAGGCGCTGCGTGCACACGTCCGCGAGCACCAGCCAGTCCGAGAGAAGAAGGCGAAGCGGTTCCCCCAGGCCGGGAGCACCAGCGACGCCCTGGTTCGCACCCTGAAGCGGGCAATCTCGGCACTCGACGACCTCCTCGAGCCTCTTGATCTTGATACGGCACAACGCGCCGGTATCGACGACAGCGCGAGCGAGGCGCAGCCGCTCCGCATGAAACTGCGGCGCCAGCTCGACGTGGTGAGCGCCAAGCTCGACGGCAGTTGCGCCGGCGCAACGAACTTGCTCCGGGACCTCGGGATCGAGGACGACGAGGCCGAGACCGCAACGACCAGCGACACCGAGGCGTCGACGCTGAGCGTGTGACCGTCGCGAGGGCGGTCCGACGCAGGGGCAAGACACCCGCCCCGCGCTCGGACGGCCCTGACCTACATTTTGAATGGATTTACGGTCGAATTTCGGAGGAATTATTCATGAGCAAGTCCCAGGCAACGTTTCACACCACCACCGTTCGCGCGCCGCTCGAGCTCTTCGCCGAGCTCGACGAACTTCGCGGCATGCGCGCACGATCCCTCGGGCGCCGGCCGTTGATGGCTGAGCTCATCCGCGAAGCGCTGGAGCAGTACCTCGAGCGCGAGCTCGACAACCGCCACTGACACCCAAAACAAACCCACGGCCGCGGTCAGGCGGTCGTGGGCAAGGAGACTTCAAAGTGCACGACGAATATACACCTGCGCCCCAAGGCGCGCCAACCATCACGACCAGCGAGCGGAACGTGAATCTCGAGTTCGCTCGAGGCTACACGGGCCGCGGAATACCGGTCTTCCCGCTGTACGGCATTCGGGCAGACGGCAGCTGTTCGTGTCGCCTGGGCCCCAATTGCCCGGCGACCGGGAAACACACGTGGTTGTCGTGGGGCTCCGAGGACGCTCTCGCCGACCCGCGCCTCTGTGATGAGTGGTGGGGGAATGGCGCACGCTTCGGCCTCCTGCGCAGCGCTCACGGCATCGGCATGCCGACCGGCGCACGCAGCGGCATCGTCGTCATCGACGTCGACAACAAGCCTGGCGAGGGCAAGGACGGATTGGGCAACTGGAAGGGGCTGATGGAGAAGTACGGCAAGCCGAGCCCCGGCCCCGTTGTGCTGACCGGCGGCGGCGGGCTTCAGCTCTACTTTCGTCACTCGGGCCCTGGCATCGCCAGCAAGACGGGCGTCCTTGGACCGATGAGCGGTATCGACACTCGCGGCAACGGCGGGATGGTCGTGATGCCGCCCACGGTCCACAAGGCCAAGCGGTGCTACCGGTTCCAGGACGGGTCGTTGCTGTCACAGTACCCGACCCTTCCCGAACTGCCCGCGTGGTTCATGGAGGAAGTCGAGAAGGCCGGCACGCTCATCGAGGCGACCCGCAAGCGACCGTCACGTGGGTCACGCACCACGCCGCACGAGGCCGCGCAGGCCCAGACCATGGAGCTGCTCGACCTCCCCTTCGTTGGGTGGCTGTTGGAGGTCGGGGACGGCGCGAGCCGGGACTGCTGGCACCTCTTCGGCAGCAACCTCGCAGCGGCGGTCGGCGGCCACGAAGACCTCTGCGAGCTCGCGGGCAAGGCCTGGCACTCCGCGTGGAACCCGCTGGCGTCCTACGGGCGTCGCAAGGCCGAACTCGAGTGGCGCAAGGTCCTCGACCGCGGACCCACGAAGTACGAGACCCTCGGCGACGAGGTCCCTCTCCATGTGCGTGGCGGCTACGTCAACCCCGTCAGCGCCGCGTACCACCTGGCCGTGCAGCACTCCTGGTCGCGACGCTACGTCGAAGCGGCCCTCAACTACCTCGCGGAGCACCCCGGGCAACTCTCGGTCGAGGCCAGGACGCGCCAGGTCACGCCACGTCGGTTCCTGCTCGACGAGGGCTACCTCGATGAGCGCTGAAATTCCCCACCCCTTCCCCAACTTCACGGAGAACCCCATGACTGACTGCAGCACCGCACCGACGCCTGAACCTGCCGCACCGACCGACCAGCAGAGCGACGTCACCATCGAAACCCCTGGCGACGCCCCCACGCCCACGACAACCTGCGCGTTGGAGCCTGGGCCCGCCGGCCCGCCGCCCAATGCTCCGGCGGTGCCGCCAGCGACCGGCCCTGTTGCGCCGCTGCCGCAGCCCCTCGTGCCCGCGCTGAGTCCGCGAATCGTCGCTCGGCACTCGGCCCATAAGCAGCTCGAGGGGCTGTTCACTGGCGTGGGGAAGAAGAACGGACAGCCCCTCCCCAGCCCCGCCGCCTACGACGAGGCGTACGTCGAGCGGTTGGTGATGAAGTGCGACGTAACCGACGAGGGTGAACTCGCCGCGGCGGTAATGTGCCGGCCCGATGGCCACGCCGCGCGCCAGGGCGAGCCCTACGCACGCGGCCTCGCTCAAGCCGCTGCCCAAAAGCTCGCGGCAGTGAATGCCGATAAGCAGGCCACGAGCGACGAAATCCTCGAGTCGGCACTCGACTGCATCGACTTCAAGGTAGAGCGGGTTCGAGTTTTCGAGTCGGACGAATCGCGCTACGAGTTCACCATCAGGGGAAAGACCTTCGCGCTCTCAGCGAAGAGCTTGAGCAAGGGCCCCGAGGAGTTCAAGGCGCTGTACCTGGGCCACCTGCACGAGCCCCCGCAGCTTCCGGCACCAAAGGCGACTTCTCTCTGGGACGCGCTCGTCGGCTACTGGCTCAAGTCGGCGGAAGTGACCGTGCTCAAGGGCGATGCCACTGACGAAGCTGTCCTGCAGCGCGAAGTCACTACAGCACGGTTCGAAATCCACCAGGGGAAGTCGATGGAGGCGCTCCTCGACGACATGGCCTTCTCCGACGGAAAGGCCAAAGTCCGATACTTCACCGAAGGCGCGGTGACGCAGCGCGTGCGCGCGAAGCTCCCGAAAGTGCAGCCGCGCGACGTGGTTCGCGTACTCGAGAAACAGGGCTGCACGTTTCATGCTTCCGTAGAAGTCGCGCCCTCGAAGAACATCAAGGCTTGGAGTGAGTCGGTTCAGTCCAGCGAAGCGGCGAGCGACTCCACCTCGATGCAAACGCCCGCCGCGGCTTCGACGACTGCCGCGAGCGCCAGCGAAGGTAGCGAATCGCCGACCGTAGACGCCGCGAACTCGCTCGAGGTGCGATCATGAACGCGCTCGACTTCTTCTACGACATCAACCCCTTCGACGCCCCGGACGTAGGTGAAGTCGGCTCGGTGCTCGACGGGGCTCAACGGGAGGCAAAACGCTGGCACGTCATCAAGGGCCCTCCTGGAACCGGGAAGACCACCACGCTGGTCGCGAAGTTCGAGTTGGAGGCCCAGACCTACTCGCCCGACCGGATTGCCCTGGTGACCTTCACGAACGCTGCACGCGATGAAGCTATTCGTAAGCTGTGCGAGAGCAACCCGGGCCTCAGCAGCGACGACCTCCGCTACGTGCGAACGCTCGACTCAATTTCGCTCGGCTTGACGCGCGCCGACAGCACGAAGCTCTTCACCGAGAAGCGCCAGATTGAGTTCCGCAACGCCAATTTCCCGGGCATCGCCCCTGAAATCGCCAAACACTACTCGTCGGCAATCGACCGCGCTCGCGTCGCAGGCCTCACCAAGCAGCAGATGCTTACCGGCCTGAGTCCTGCCGTGGCGCGGCGGCTCGATGCCGGCCGTCTGGACCGGTACTACGACGCCTACGAGAAGTACCGCCAGGAGCACGGCCTCATCACCTTCGAGGACCTGCGGGCGATAGCCCTCAAGAAGCAACTACATCCCGACGTCGACGTGCTGATTGTGGACGAGTGCCAGGACCTGAACTCCACGATGTCGCAGTTGGTCGACGCTTGGGCGACGCAGTGCCGCAAGGTCTACGTCGCGGGCGACGACGACCAGTCGATTTACGGCTTCGCCGGCGCCGACCCCCAGTGGCTTATCGAGCGCTTCCGGGAGCACCAGGGTGAGGTGCTCGCGCAGTCCCATCGGGTTCCCTCCTTGGTACACGCCCTCGCCCTGAAGGCAATTCAGGGGGTGCCGGGGCGCATCAGCACGCCGTACCTCCCGACCCCCGTACAGGGGCGCGTGCTCACCGGAATTCGGGCGCCTCAGCTGGCGAAGCTGCTCGTGGGGAAGACGAACCTTGTCCTCGCACGCGACGCATGGGCGCTTCTTCCCATCAAGAAGGAGCTTGACCTCGCGGGGGTGCTCTACACCGAGAGCCGACCCGACGCGCCGCTGTTGGCTCTTGCTGCGATGACCAAAAACCTTCGCGAAGGCGGCACGGTGGTGGGAAGGGTGCTGAACACACTCTTTGAGCGTCGAGCCCTGGCCGATGATGCGCCGGTCCGTGGGCGGCTCGCCGCGGTCGAGGGCAGCCAGCACTACACGCTCGCCGATCTCGAGCGGCTACTGGGGCAGCACCCCGTCTTCACGCAGATCAAAGCAGGCACGCCCTCGGTCCTCGGCAAGCTGACTGCGCGCGAGACGTTGCTCGTCACGCGGCGCTGGACCGGAGCACAGAACGGCCAGGTCATCTTGAGCACCATCCACGGAGCCAAGGGTGCGGAAGCAGACGTCGTCGCCATCGTCCCGGACCGGTCGAAGACCAGCTACGACGCCGCGGCTGCCGACCCCAAGGTCGCCGCCGACGAAGCACGGCTGCTCTACGTCGCGCTCACGCGTACCAAGGACACACTCATCTGGATGTACCCGATGGAGCCGAAGAACGCTTTCCGGGCCTACACCCTGCCGAGGTGAGCACGCCGTCTGTCGGACCGGGAACTGAGACCGGGCGGTACCCACACACGTGTAGAAAAAAAAAAAAAAACGCAGTCCCTCCCTCCCCTCTCCCACCGCCACACTCTTTTTCTTTTTTCTCCCACGTGTGCGCGCCCGTCTTTGGGCCTCGCGAAAAGACGGCCGTGCACACAAGAGGCTTCCCCTATGGAAATCATCCGACACCCCGCCGGTCCGCCGGTCCCCGAAGAAGACGACCCCGTCGCTACGCCGGTCGACGCACGCGCCGTTTCGACGGTCCCTGGTCTACGGCTGACCGCTGTTGAAAAGCTGGCGGTTGAATCGCTGGTGAAGGGTCGTCCCGGCGAAACAGCGAGCTTCGTTTCCAGCCGAGCTGCTGCGCTGGCCGCCGACGAACTGGGTGAAGTCAGGAGACGTTCTTTGGCGAAGGCGTTCTCCCTTCAGGAGGCGGTTACCGCGCAACTGACGGCTCTTCTCGTAGAGGCCGTGGCACGCCGCGACAACGACGCTGTGAAGATGCTGGACCGCGCTCTTTCCGGCAGCACCCAACGGATGCAGCTGCTTGCCGCCGAACTGCGCGCCGACTTCGCCGGGAACAAGAAGACTCCTGTGCAGATTGGGGTCATCGCCAACAACGTCAACATCACCGGCGGGAAGTAGGACCATGCCCTGCAAGCGAACCCGCGTTTACCGGGACGAGCTGACCGCGCGCGTTTCCATCAAGCAGCTGCGCCAGGCCTTCGGCCCCGCGTGGCGAGGTGTCGCGCGCGTGCAGCTCGCCGCTCCCGACGGGACGACGTTCGACGTCACGATTCTGCAGCTTCCCTGCAAGACAGCGTTCGGCGGGACCAAGCGACACCTGCTGTGCGCCTGCGGCCGAGCTGTAACGGCACTCGGCTACGCCGCTGAACTCGGCTGGACCTGTGCTGAGTGTGGCCATTGGGTCGGGCGTGATCGAAACCGGCTGCTTCGGTCACCCTCGCGGAAACTCACAGCATGCGTAGCGCAGAGTCATGCCCCCTCCGCCCCCCTCCAGAGACTCGGCAAGGACTCGAAAACGAAAGGGCGCCCGCCATTGGACACGCCAACCCGGCCAAACGCAGCATCTCGGGACGTTGAAGGGAGCAAGATTAGTCCCACAGAACGATTGTCCAAGACTCCAGCGTAGTCAGCCCGACAAGCCTCTAGCGATTCGCCAAGCTCGTCGAGTCGACGATGGCTTGGAGACCGGCGGTCACTTTGCGACCGGTTCACTGCTGCAACAAACAACAGTCGCGGGCAGTTGAAGTGCACAAGCTTACAGAAGTCCCAGGCATATCCAGTCTGCGCGAAGGTGTACTTCGTGTCGTGATTGACACAGGCCTCGCTTTCAACCGCGAGAATCGGAGTCTCCTTCTTTTTGCTTTCGGGCTCGACACACGTGATGTCGACCATCCACTCCGAGTGAAAGTGTCGAACTCCCTTCCTAGACGCACGCACCTCGCTCCAGTTCTTGCTGGAAAAGATGTGCTTCTTCAGTAACCCCGTCGTGTGGCCAGAGTGCGGCGCGGCATAGACAATGACAGGTTTCGCAGTCAGCTCCTTGGATACTGCGGCGGCAACCAGAATCGAAAACGCGGTAGTAAATGGCTGCGACCACTGCTGGTTTCTCTGGGCGGCATTCCAGAGATCCCGGGCGACTGACTGCGCGCAACAAGAAAGCAGGTCGTTCGTTAGCGCCATCGAACCTCTCGTACCACCACACCGTACGGCTTCGGCCTGGCGGTAGCAATCGTGACCCAACTGTCCTGACGTACGGACACTCCACCGCTTTCCCGTTGCGGCGCCGCAACGCGCGTGGTCTCGTGTTCGTGGGTGGGGGGCGTGGTCGGCGGTGGGCCCCTGGGAGGGTTTACCGTGACCAGCTTCTCGCATCGGCCTTCTGCGTCGACGCCATCGTCTGGTCGCATTGGGGGTTCCTTGTCCTGTCGAACTGAACATTCTTTTTCTGTCGCGTACTTGGTGATTGCCGCCGCGTCGGCGCTCGTTCTTGCTGGCTGCGAGAAAGGCCTGCCGCAATCCGTCGGGCCTGCGTCGCTGAAGCTGGGAATGGCTGCCCAGGAATTCGTCGGAGCTGTCTCTGCAAATGAAGTGGCGAGCGCAACCAAGGGCGTGCGCACGTTCACGGTGAACCAGAATTCCCTTCCAGACGGCTTCACGCAGCTACGGGCCGACTTCCTCGAGAACAAGTTGGTCGCGCTCGAAGGTGTTCGTCGCCTCGACAAGCAGTGGAGCACCATCATCGCTGAGCCCATTAAGAACTACGGGGAGCCAAAGACCGTCGTCGACGGCTTGGGAACTGACCGACTTGCGGTGGGAACGCCGTCTGAGTCGGTTGCATGGATCGGGAAGAAATCGACTTACGTGCTCGGTCGCGGTGCCGACGTTGTATTCGAAGCGACCTACGACGCCTCGTGGCTCCCGAACCTGCGAGACACCGTCAAGGGCATCAAGGCGGCGGACGAGACGGCGAAGGCCGCGGGGGAAGCCGCGAAGGTAGCCGCCAAGAACGAGGCTGATGCTGCACAGGCAGCCGCCAAGGCCGCGGCTGATACATCCAAGGCCGCTGAAGACCAAGTATTGGCGAAGTACAGGGCCGCACGCACGAAACGAAACGACCTGTTCACCGCGCTTCTGGCTGACCCATGGCCCGACCCCTCGAGCGCGCTTGCGGCTAGTGCTGAGTGGCTCGCGGCACTCAGAGAATACAAGGCGACAGTGAAGCAACCCGCGTTCGACCCTGCGCCGCTTGAGACCTTTCTTGAGCGGGCCAGCCACTCGTCCGAATGGAAGACCGTGACGATTCCGGCAAATGTTGGGTGGAGAGACGTCAGCATTCACGTCGATGCGAACGACCGACTGCTCATTCATTCCCGAGGCCAATGGAAGATGGGGCCGTTGCGCTCGATGACCGACGCCGACGGAGAGAGCATCGCTGAGTACCTCGTCGTTCCCGGCCCGGGTGGGCGCCTCGGACAACTGGTTTGCCGCCTGGTCGACGGCACGGCGATCAGCAAGTTCATCATCGGAAAGAGCGGCAACGTTGTCGTCAAACAGGGCGGTCGCCTCGAGTGCGGCCCCAACGACTCAGAGCCGGCGAACAACTTCGGCTCGATGGAGTTGAACATTGTGAAGTTGCCCGTGGTGGGCAGGATTCCTGGCTGGGACACGCCGTGAACCGCGCTCGCGGCTCGTCGCGGGGGTCTTGGGCAGTTAGCACTGGAGGTCATTGTGGCCGCGGGTGAACTCAAGAAGGCCGCGCTGGTTGGAGAGATCGAGGCGCCCGTAGACGAAAGGCTCGTCAACGCTACCGTCACCTTCATCAGGAAGACTCTCGAGGAAACAACGCGCAAGGGGATGCTGGAGGTCGGCGCCTACCTCTTGAAGGAGTTCTACGACGACAACCTCGAAGAGGTTCAGTCGAGAAATCCGAAGAAGCGAGCCTCGGTGAGACGGCTGGGTGAGCGCTGCGGTACCTTCGAGCTCCCAGTCAGCAAGACCTGGCTCAACGACGCCCTGCGACTCGCCATGATGACCAAAGCACTACCGGCTACGGCGGCGTTCAAGAGACTTCCTCAGTCGCACCAGGTCGCTCTTCTGCCGCTGCGGAAACCCGAGCGCGCTGAGACCGTCGCTAAGCGGGTTGTCGATCGTGTCGTCGAAAAGGAGTTCTCCGTACGGGAACTTCGCGGGATCGTTCACGACGAGGTCGTCAAGAACAAGGGCGACCTTGGCCGCCCGAACAAGCCGCGCATCGTTAAGGCGCTCGACCACTCCATCAGGGTGTTTACGCTCGAAGCGGGCAAGCGTCGTTCCTTCACCAAAGCAGAAGTGGCCGACCTGTCGGAGGAGCAAGCGGATCAAGCGCGCGCGCAGGCCGAGAAGTTGACGAAGACGCTGAAGGAACTCATCGACGCGCTCAAGAAGAAGTAGCGGTGACTCTCCGCCGTTAAAGGCAAGAAGGTCATCATGCAGGCGATACTCTCGATGGACGTCATCACGCTTCTACCGCTCGTGATGCTCGACTACGCGCGCAAGGCCCATCTGGCCGTGATGAACGGCTACTCGACCAGGTACGAGCCGCTTCAGGCGCTGCTGCTCACGGCGACGGCCGGCGAGGCAGCGGTGAACTTCATGCTCGAGCCGCTGCTCGGCACGACCGACTGGCAAGCGATTGAACGCTGGGGGCAAGAGCGGAAATGGACGCGACTTTCGAAAGAGCTCGGCCTCACCCCGAAGCTTGAGAAGACCGAGAAGCCACTTCGCGGCTTCTTGGCAACACTTGAGGCCCGTCATCACGTTGTTCATTTTCAGCGCGGCAAGAACGTCCAGCGCATGGAGTCGCCGCCGTTCCCGGTCGCCAGCGGTATGCCCATGAGCGAGATGCGGGTCGTCGGTCCGCCGGCAGCAGCCGAGGACGTCCTGCGACCGGAAAACGCTGTGACCTACTACCCGTCGCTCGAGAAGCTCCTGCGCGCCGTACTGCCGGCGTACAGAAAGCGCGAAGATGGCCTGGGCCTGTACTTTGAGCTGGCGCTCGACGGGAAGGTCACCGAGCAACAGGACATTGCGCCGTAGATACCGCCGGAGTCAGGTGACCAACTCGCCGCTGAACGCCTTGGCGAGAAGTGCGCGCTCTAACGCAGGAAGAAGCGACACTGACGCGGCACTGACATGCCGCATGGATTCGATGGCGTGCAGTCGCGAACGCACCTCCCTTACAATCTCTCGCTGCTCGTCTAGCGGCGGCAGGCCGACGACCGTGGCCCGGAGTTGGTCGAAGCTAAGGTGGGGTCGCCCTTCTCCGTAGGACCACTTCCTGAACTGAGCGGCCCCGTGCGCGGAGGAGTTAAGCCACAGCTCTACGTAGTCTGCCATTTCAGACCGCAGCAACCGGATCATGGCAACGCTCTGGCAGACGAAGTGGTCCTTCACGTCCTTGTCCACGCGACAAACGTCGCCGGTGTTCGCCCCGACGATTGTGACCAGCAGGTCCTGCCGTTGCATACGGGTACGCTCAAGTTCCGGATCCTCAGCTGGGGGCGCAACCCCCTGCCGGTGCGTCATGTCGAACCGCATGGGGCCAACATTCTGCGCCATGACGAACGTGCCATAGCCGTGCTCGTCGTAGTAGGCGCTCCAAGCGCGAGACCCGCTGGTCATATGTCGCGTGAGACCGTCGAGGCTTATTGAGGACCACCCGGTCGGGAGTTGGAACTGAAACTCGTCGCTTGGCCCAACTGCAGCACGCCGGCGAGCTTCCGTGCGCTCGCGGGCCAACTCGACCGACAGGTCACCACCAGACAATGACCGGCCGTGCCTGGCACGCCACTCCGCAGTCAGCGTGCCTGAACAAGCCGCCGCCAGCACGGACTGCCGGTACTTCTCAACCAGGTCGGGCACGGCCTCCAGGTGCTCGCGCGCCGCGCGACTCTGGGCAAGCAGGTCGTCGAGCTTGGCAACGATGCGTCGCTGGACGTCGAGGGGCGGAAGGCGCAGCACGATGCGGTTCATCGCGGCTTGTGTCAGCTTCAGGCGCGTTGTCCCGCTGACGTACTTCATCCAGTCCAGCGTGTTCAGTTGAAGCTCAAGAAACCGAGCGAGGACATCGGTTCCGGCCCGCAGGACGTGCGCGTGGTTGTTCACCCAGAAGCGACCAGTGACACGATACGCGACTCCACGCCACGGCTGGTCGAAGTAGCCCCCGTCCTCCGCTACCAGAACGTATTCACCGTCGTACCTGAACTCGTCGATGGTGCCAGCCTGACCGTTGGCACCGTAATAGGGGAAGGGCCCTAAACGCTTCGCTCTGGCCTCCGCGTTCACAGGCTCGCGGAGCGAGTCACACACCTCGACCACCGACTGAAGCTCGACCTCCCGCCAACCAGGTGGCAAGGCGCTCACAGCCCCCCCTCAAGCTCCGCCACCGCCGCCAGCGCGCCCTCGAGCTTCTCGCGAATCTGCGCCAGCACCACCTCGGGCTCCGGCAGGTCCTCGGCGTCAGTATGGCTGTCGTCCTTCAGCCAGACGACGTCGAGGTTGTCGTTCCGTTCCTTGATGGCTTCGCGGGTGAACCTGCGGAACCGGCCTTCCTCGCCCTGGTCCTTGCGCTTCGCTTTGCCGTACCCGTCGTCGCCGAACGCCTTCAAGAAGTCGGCGAAGTGCTCATGGGTGAAGGGCGTGCGTTTACCGAAGGCAGGCATGTTCGCGCGCATGTCGAAGAACCACGTCGCCTTCGTGTTGCCCTTGTCGGTCGCACCTCGCGTGAAGAACAGCACATTGGTCTTCACCCCCGGGGCGTAGAAGATGCCCGTGGGCAGCCGCAGCACCGTGTGGAGGTCACACTTGTCCATGAGGTCGGTGCGAATCTCGCGGCCAACGTTGTCCTCGAAGAGCACGTTGTCAGGCACCACGACAGCTGCGCGGCCACCCGGCTTGAGCCCGCGGTAGACGTGCTCGGTAAAGGCGAGCTGTTTGTTACTCGTGGGAAACGTGAAGTCGTCGCGTGACGGCTTGCCGCCGCCGGCCTTCGTGCCGAAGGGCGGGTTCGTCAGAATGACGTCCGCTTGGGGTAGTTGTGCGCCCAGTGGAGACAGCGTGTCACCCGCGCGAACGTCACCTTCGATATCGTGCAGGAGTAAGTTCATCAGCGCCAGGCGACGCGTTTCATCAACAAGTTCCATTCCGTAGAACGCGTGCTGCCTCTGGAATCCTTGTTGTTCCGACTTAAGGTCGAAGAGGTTGTCGGTCCGCGCCTTCACAAAGCGGTCTGCCTCAATCAGGAATCCGCCCGTTCCTGCCGCAGGGTCCTGTACCAATTCGCCCGCTTGTGGCCGGATGCACGCGACCATTGCCACGACCAGTGGCCGAGGCGTGAAGTACTGACCAGCGCCCGCCCGCTTCTCCGTCGCGGTTCGCTCCAAGAGCCCCTCGTACAGGTCGCCAAGGTGTTCGCGCTCGTTTGAAAACCAGTCAAGGGACTCAAACGCCTCGACGAGGATCGCCAGATTCTTCGGTTGTTTGATGGTGGAACCGGCGTTTTCGTAGATCTGCCGAACGGTTCGATTCTGCGACTTGCCGAGGGCGAGAAGCATCTCGCGGTATCGGTCGAGCTGGTCGATGCCGGACCGGCTCGTCAGCTCCCCCCAACGGCAGCCCTTCGCCAACAGCCCCTCCCGTCCCTGCTCCTTCAGCATCTTGAGAAAGAGCAAGTACGTGAGCTCTGTGACGTACTGGAGGTAGCTGACCCCGTCTTCACGCAGCAGCGTGCAGAGGTTCCAGAGCTTCGAGACGATGTCGGTGGTGCTCGTTGCCATCGACCGCAACATACCGTCGGAGGTAAGGGTGGAAGGCGAATTTCCCTAGTAAAGCGACCGTTCGCGACGCCTCTATCGTGCCTCCCGTGCGAACACACAGAGGTCAAGATGGGCGTTGAGGGGCAAGCGCGAAGAGCGCCCGAGCCCAGCTTCTACGTCCGTGGGGAGGACAAGCCACTCGGACCACTTCGCCCCAAATCCTCGGGCTCGCGCGAGCAGGTCATCAGGAATAGACGATTCAGTCACTGCCGCCAGATACCTAGGAACGTGGATCAGCTGAGCGGTGTGCAGTGAGTCGTCAGCTTGGACGTGGAGGTGCGTGAAACTCTGAGAGAGGGTGTCCTTGAGGTTCGAGTAGTCGCCCACAAGAAACTCGGCGACGCCTGCCTGCAGAAAGTGGTCGACGTTGGCCGTGGACGCCCGAAACTCGATTGCGAAATGCCCTACTCCAATCTCGACCGCGGTCAGTCCCGCCATTCGCCACATGAAATGTGTGGCATCGGCAAGGGCGCAGTCCGTGAACGTCTTTTCACCAGTGCGGTCAAGGAAGTGCCAAGCCGCCTTCCTGTCGTCGCTAAACGAGATGAAGGGGCTGCGGTAGGCGAACGCCACCTCGCCGTCCTCGCTCTGGCGATACCCGACGTGGGTCGCAACCTGTAGTTGCAACGGCCACTTGAGCCACGCCCCCCGACCCCCATCGCCAAACTTCGCCATCAACCCGTCAGTCGAGTAGTGCTCAGCAAAGGTTCGTCCGCGGCTCGCAGCGTTTGCAGCCAAGACCACCGAGGGCAAAGAGTCGCCGCGGAACAGATCTGGAATCGCAACCATTCAGGTTCTTTCATGGACGATGTCACCCCGTCTTCCACACTGCGTCCTGCAGCTCGCTGATGGTCTCGCCGAGCTTCCCGTCGAAAACCTTGTCGATGCGGGCGAAGCCGCCATGGGCCTGGAACGCGCCCTCGTCAAAGAGCGGCCTGTCGACCACCTCGTTCTCGGTGATGGCCTTCGCGATGCGCTTGAGCCAGTCCTGCTGCGGCCGCGTCCAGGGCCGTGACGCCAAGAGGCGCTGAAGTGCGGTGTCGACTCGCTGCGCGTACGGCAGCAGCGGCTCGCCGAGCGCCCGCTGCCGGATGAAGCCCATCACCGACGCGGCGATGTCAGCGTTCTTGGCCTTGCTGTAGGCGGCTCGCAGCTTCGACTCGGGGTACCCCGCCTCGTCCAGCTGAAGTTTGAGCCGGCGCAACTCGGCTCGCGTCAGGGCACTCGGCCGCTGCGTCACCAGCTTCAAGGCCTCAACCTGGTTGACGTTCTCCTTTATGAAGCGACCGAACGCCTCAAGGTAGTCCTCAGGCTTCTCGTGGCCCTCGCCGAAGCCCTGCGTCACTCCTACCAGTTCATCGGGGTGGTTCGAGATGTAGACCGGGGTCGCAGCGGCCGTGAGCTTGTCGAGCAGCGGGGCGAGCGCGCCATGAGCCTTCAGCCACACTGCGAGTTCCGCAGGGCTGGACGACGCCAGCGCCTCCATCGTCTCGGCGAACGAAGCGCCGGCAGCCGCCTCGAACACCTCGGCGTTGGCCGGGCGGTTGAGGGCGCGCTTCTTCCGCTGCAGCTTGGCGAGAAGCTGCTCGGCGACCATCGTGCGCTCTTCGCCGTCTTTCAGGCGCTCGAGCTCTTCAACGAGTTGCTCGAAGGTGATGGTGGGGTTTACCACCACGGGCTTCATCGAGCAGACGGGGTCGAGGGCCGCGTAGAGCTGCACGGCGTCGAAGATGCGGAACGACTCCTTGGTGAACTCGCCGTCGCTCCACAGGCGCGTGGCCCGGCCGAGCATCTGCTCGTACAGGATTCGGCTGCGCACGCGTCGCAGGAACACCAGGTTACAGATGGACGGCACGTCGATGCCGGTGCTCAGCAGGTCGACCGTCACCGCGACTGACGGCAGCTTCTCGTTCTTGAAATGGCGGATGAGCTCGAGCGGCTTGTCGCTAGCGCCGGTGATTTTCTTCACCGAGTCGGCGTCGATGCCGGCGTACCGCTTCGAGAAGGCCTCGCTCAACAGCTGGACCACGGTGTTCGCGTGCGCGTCGGTGGCACAGAAGATGAGCGTCTTCCCCGGCAGAGTCGGGTCGATTTGCTCGGCAAGCTCCTCGCAGACCACCCGGCTGAAGTTCTCGGTCACGACCTGGCGATTGAAGGCCTCGACCTCGAAGTCGACGTCGTCGGGTACCGTCACGTAGTCGGCCGGCTGGTTTCCGACCGTGATGGCCGACACCCACTCGCCCGCGACGAAGTGAATGCCGTCAGTTGAGAGCTTGGTGGCAATCGCGAAGGGAGGCTCATGGTCCACCAGGAAGCCGTCGATGACGGCCTCGCGGTAGCTGTACGTGTAGACCGGGCGCCCGAAGATTTCGGTGGTGTGCAGGGCCGGCGTCGCCGTGAGCCCAATCTTCACCGCGTCGAAGTAGTCGAGGACCCGCCGGTAGACCGAGAGGTAGTCGTCCTGGCTGCGGAAGGTCAGCTCGCTGTCCGACATCTCCTTGTCGAGCGTGTAACCGCGGTGGCATTCGTCGATGACGACGCAGTCGTAGTCGCTGACTTGAAGCTCGGGTACGCCGTCACCGTCGCGAAAGAGCCGCTTGGCGACCGCCTGGACGGTGGCGAAGTGCAGCCGAGTCTCGGGGTCGGGCTTGAGGTCGGCGAGTTCTTTGATGTTGAAAATCGAACTGAAGGACTGCGAGCCATCGACGAACTCGGTTTTGAAGGCGGTCGAGGCCTGCTCGCCCAGCGCGTTTCGGTCGACCAGGAACAAGACGCGGCGGAATCGACCCGACTTCACCAGACGGTAGATGAGCCCGATGAAGGTACGGGTCTTCCCTGTGCCGGTCGCCATGGCCACCAGGGCCGTGCGGTTCTGCCCTGAGATGGCTTCTTCGACGGCGCGAATGGCCTTCAACTGGTACGGCCGCAGCCCTGGCAGGTTCTCCGGCGGCTCTTCCTTCAGCTTCTTGTTGGCGAGTTCGATGTCCCGCTTGAGGTCTTCCCGCAGGGCCGCGGGTGTCGGCCACCCCACCAAGGGCCGCGGCAGGTTCGTGTTGCGGCGAATGTCCTGGAACCAAATGCCCGACTTCGTCTCGAGCTGCCGGAAGTAGGGCCGGCCGTTGGTCGCGAAAAGGAACGGCACCCGGTACTTGCCCCAGGGGCTGCCGTCAGCGAACGCCTCGTCGCCGTGAAGGCCGAAGCCCTCGGAGTAGCGCTTCGCCTGCTGAAGCGACCCGCTCACGTCCTTGCGCTTGCGCTTGGCCTCCACCACGCCAACCACGACGAGCCCGATGAAGAGCACGTAGTCCGCGGGGCCGCTCTTCGTGGGCCATTCGGCGATGGCCATGTTCTTCCCGGCGACCGGGCGCGTGCCGGACTCGTACCGCAAGACCTGCGAGTCGACTTCCCAACCGGCCTGACGCAACTGCTCGTCGATGATGATGCGGGTGTCGGCCTCGTCGATGTCGAGCTCGCCACTGGCCTCGACCATCTGCGCCGTCAGGAGCTTGAGCTGTTCGGGCTTCGCCTGCTCGGCCTTGGCGCCCGCGACCTCGAGTGCGGCAGATAGCTTCGCCTGCGCCTCGGCGGCCAGCTGCTCCCAGATGGAGCGTTCCTCAGCTTCTTGCTTCGCGCGCGCCTCGGCGTCGAGCGCTCGCTTGGCCTGTTCCTCGGCCTGGGCCTTCGTCGCCTCGGCTGAGAGCTTCACGTCGTCGAGTTGCTGACGAAGTCGCTCGAGCTCGGCTGCCAGCTCCTTGGTGGCGGTGGCCGGGTCCGCCGGCGGCAAGAACGGACCGGGGTTGAACGAGACTGCCGCCGACCCGCCGAAGCCTCGGTGGAACCAAATGGCGAGCTGTCGCGCGAGCTTCAGGCAGTGAAGCGCCTCACCATGCGTACCGGCGTGACGGTGAACTGCCGCGTTGCCGGCCCGGCGAATGATTCCGAAGAGCTCGTGCACCTCGGGCGTCAACGAGCCATTGCTTCGCAGGCGTTGAAGGAGGTCGACTTGCTGCTCTTCCGGAATGCGGGGCAGGCCAAGGTTGGCGGCGACGTGCTGGGCCAGGACCTCGGCGAACAGGCGCAATTTGGTGAGCGCGCCGACCGGGTCATCGGCGAAGTACCGCTCAGCCAGCGCGCCGAGAGAGACCAGCAGCGGGTCGTGCTTGGCCAGAAACCCGAAGTTGGCTGATACCGGTGCCCCGCCCATCCTGAGCGGCATCGTACCCTGCCCGGGGGCGTTGGCTAGACCCTGTCAGCCGCCCGTGGCTCGAGGCGGATCACCCAGGCGCACAGGCAGTCACGACCATCATCGGTTTCGCCGAGGAAGATATGACTCAGAATGCCGCGGCGCAGGTCCACTGCCCGCACTGCCGCTGGCCTACGCCCCTGCCCTTGCAGGTACTTGGGTGCCATGGCGTCGAACCGCGCCATGAACTTCTTCGTCGCCCGCTCGCCCATGTGGCCATCCCAGAACTGACGGGGGGTATAGACCTTGATACCGCGCTTGTGCGCCTTGGCCCGCAGCTTCCCTGGCTCATCATTCGAGATACCGTTGACCGAGTAGCCCTCGTTCGTGATGAGCGGCGCGCGATGCTGTTCAGCGAGGTCGAGCAACCTGTCGTCGCACGCGTTGCCCTTGATGTTGTCGTCGGACCCACGCACGTAACAGCCGCGCCACCGGTCGAGAATGTAGTCCTTCACGAAGTAGATGGAGAGCTGAGCGTGCTGCGACTCCACGGTGTGAAGCGCCTTCGGGTCAGCCATCTTGATCATCAGTTTGAGGCTCTCGTTTGGCAGCGAAAGGGTCAGGGCACCCTTCTCGTGCAGGTACCAGGCGAGCAAGTGAGACTCGCGCGCACGTGCGCGACGAAACAAGCCCTCTTCGGAATCGCCATCAGCCTTCGCGTATGCCTTGAAGAGGTCGTTGACCAAGTAGATGTCGAGAATGACGTTCGTGTCGACGATGGCGGTGACGGTCATGGCGGCGCCGCCTCGGTCCCGCCCTGTTCTTTGCGCTTGTCGCTGACGACCTGCTCGAGTTCCCAACGCGCCCTGCACCTGTCGCATGACGGTTCTGGTGGGGCTGGCCATGGCTCAAGTGCGGTCAGGAACCGCAGTGTCGGCAGCTCGACCTCGGTCGCGTTGCGAAGCACAGCTGTCTCCCCGCACACCGCTTTCATCGTGATGACCGGCGCGTAGAGCGGCGTGCCGAGCGCGCTGTGAAGGTTGGTGCGCTCCGACGCGACGGTCACTGCACTGAGTAAGTGGTTCATTGAAGTCTCCCGACGCGACTACCCGCCCGACCTGACCGCCAGTTCAGTATCGACCACGCGGCGTCGAGGGAATCAAGCCGGTGCCCGACGGCGCGGGGCTGACGTGGGCTCACCGCGCGCCCAACCTGGCGCGCGCCGCTGCGGCGTTGATGTCGACCAGCAGCGCACGTCGCCCCAGGTCTCGCGCGGCCAACCCGGTCGTACCGCTACCGCAGAAGGGGTCGAGCACGAGCTCGCCAGGCTGGGAGCTGTTCGCCACCAGGGCAGCAACGACTGCCAAGGGCTTCTGCGTCGGGTATTCGCCCTCCGAGCGCGCGCCGAAAAGCACGTCGGGGGCGCCAAGGTCGTTGAGCTTGCGCTTGCATTCGCTGTTCGACTTGGTGCCCTTCGTGAAGAAGGCGACGCGCTCCGTGCTGTTGCGCCAGTGGTAGCCCATGCCCATGTGGACCATGGACGCGGCGACGTCCGCGGGCCCTGCAGGAAGCACCTTCGGGAGGTGCTGCCGCGTCTTGACCCACACCAGGCTCTTCCAGAAAGTGAACCCCGCCTGCTCGCCGGCGGGCTTGAGCAGGAAGAGCGTCGTCTCGTCGCAGAAAACGTACGCGTGTGAGTTGGGCTTCAGGACCCGGTAGAGCTGAGTCATCAACTCGGGCAACCTCGCGTTGGGAATAACCGTGAACCACGGGTTCGAGCTCCCGTTCGAGACCTTGAGGCGAGTGGTGGTGCCCTTCGCGCGGTGCTTCTCGAGGGACTCGTAAGGCGGGTCAGTTACGACGAGGTCAACCGACTCCGACTTCAGCTTGCCCAGGAACTCGAAGGCGTCTCGCTCAACCACTGTGACTCGCGACAAGGTCATTCAATCTCTCGTTAAAGGTGAACCCGTGGATTCGGGCCGACCCATCAATGTAGGTCGCGGCCGTCGGTGCGAAATTCGACCCTGCCGATGGGTATAAGGACCGAACCCCTTCAAGGAGCCGCGCCATGAAACGCGACGTGAACTTCAGGGACCTCGATGCCATGAAGAACGTCGTGCCCGAGGCTCGCGCCGCCTGGGACGCTGGCAACCTTCGAGCCCTGACCGACCTATGGGTCGCGCTGGTCCACCCGATTCAACTCGCAGAGCTCTCGCCTCACCACCCGCTGTGGCAGACCTGCATCTTCCTCGGCGACGCCATCGACCGGCTCGGCTACGCGCTCATGACCGACGAGCAGTGGCACGCCAGCCTCCAGCGGTACCGCGAGGTGCGCGCGATGGATGCCTTCACCGAGACAGCTGCCGCGAAACAGCAGCAGTGGCCCGCGTAGAACCCGCCTGAACCTCACCTACGCAGCCGCGCGACCAACAGGTCGGCGGACCGGCGTGTCGTCGTTCCCATCCCCCACCATCACCAACACAACCGCGCAGACCGCGCAGACCGCGCAGAAGGAGAGTCGTGGCCAACAACTTCCTGCAGTTCTCGTTGCTCGTGCCGCTGCGAAGTCCCGCAGAGGCAAGCTGGGTCACGTCGACACTGACCTCGCTCGTAAAGCTGCTCGACGGCACCGAAGGAGCCCGTGCCGGCCGAGGCCTCAGCGCGCTGGGCCGCCGCTATTCCTCGGAGGGCTGGGACTGCCTCGACTTCGAGTGGTCCATCAAATCGAACGAGCTGTGGCTCTACGCCGAAGAGTCGGGCTCGCCTGAGCAAGTCGCAGCGGTGCTCGAGGCGTATCTCGCGAAGTTCAACCCGACGGGCGTCATCACCTTTTCGTGGGCCTTCACGTGCAGCAAGCTGCGGCCCAATGAGTTCGGTGGCGGCGCGGCCGTCATCACTGCCGGCGGCACGACGTTCCTCGACGCCCAGACCTGGGCCAAAGAGCTCGCCGAGAAGCATGCCGGTGCTTGAATGAAACCCGAGACACTCACGGTCCTTGTCGCCTCGACCGGCCACCTCGGAGCAGCGATCGCCACCGGGGCGCCCGCACCAATCGACTCGCTGGCGACCATGACGGGCGAGCACGGCTGGCTCGTTCACGTCGGAGTGCAGCTACCCGCCGAGTTCGACGAACCCGCCGCGATGCAGGTCCTTCGCGACGTCCTTCACTTCGCAGAGCAGCACGGCTGCGCGTACGTGCTGTTCGACGCCGACGGCCCGACGCTCGAGCAGTTCCCGACGTACGACTGGTGACCGCGCCGTATCTGGCGGCCGCCCACACCATCACCACCAGCACCAACCGCGCCTCTTCGGCGCCGAGGCACCACCATGAACACCGCACTGCGGTCCATCGTCACAGCGCTGAACACCGGCGGCTCGCACTTTGGGGACCTCGTTTTCTGGGCCCTTGCCGACGCCACCATCAAGCGGAGCGACCTCGAGTCGAAATGGAAGCACGCCACCCTGCCCCACCAACTGCTACCCGAGCCCCCGACGCTCGAGAAGGCCTTCAAGCTCGCCGTTCGCGAAGCCCAGGTAGGTCTGACCGACCGGCTCATCCGCCCTGTCATCGACGACGAGGTGCAGGTCACCTTCGCGGTGGTCCATGAGCAGAAGCACGATGACGGCACGCTCAGCTACACGCAGCAGGCGAAGGTGTCGCTGGAGCTGCTGACCGGCCAGGTCGGCACCGACGACCCGAGCCACGACCTGGTCGTGACCATCAAGGCTCGCTTCGCCGAACTGCGAGATACGCACACCGCTGACGACGTGCGCCGAACCATCACGCGCACCTTGCAGTCCTTCTCGGCTGTCCTCCTGCGCGAGAACGGCGGGGTCTGGTGGGTTCCCGCGCCCTACGCCCAGTCACTCAGGAACCTGCAGGCCTGCATCGAGGGCATCGGGTCGTCAAGGTTCTACCTTCTTCCTGTGCACGACTCTGCCGACGCCAGCCGCACCCTCGGTGACGCCGCCAGTCGGTCACTTGAGACTGAGCTCGCCGAGCTGAAGGTCGAGGTTGCGTCGTTTCTGGCGCAGCCGCCAGAGCGCACGTCCACGCTGGTCCGCCGGCTTGACGCGTTCGACACCCTGAAGGCCCGCGCCCAGTTGTACCGCGACGTGCTCAACGTCCAGGTGGTCGACCTCGACCGCACCCTCGACGGCCTGTCGGCGTCGGTAGAGACCCTGCTCAACGCGAAGCACGGCTGAGTTGAACGTCGTCGCAGGCGGCCTGACGCAGAGGCCCGGCTTCATCAACCCCACCATCACCAAGGAGTTCACCATGCAGAAGATCTTCGCCGCCCTGAGGGCGGAGCTGACGTCTCGTTTCCCCGAGCGCGCCAACGTCGTTGACGGCTCCCTCGCCGCTGTTCTCTCGTCCGAGTCGGTTCTCCTGATCGGTCCGCCGGGAACTGCGAAGTCTATGTTTACGCGCGCCATCGCCCAGGCGTTCGGCGGCTCCTACTTCGAGCGGTTGCTCACGAAGTTCAGCACGCCTGAGGAGCTGTACGGCCCAGTCTCTCTCTCCGGCTTGGAGCATGATCGCTTCGAGCGAGTCACCACAGGCATGCTGCCCACCGCCGAGTTCGCGTTCGTGGACGAGGTCTTCAAAGCCAACTCCGCGATCCTCAACTCGATGTTGACGTTGATCAATGAGCGCACGTACAGCAACGGCGGTGCTCCGTTGCCGGTCCCCCTGGTTTCCCTCTTCGGAAGCAGTAACGAACTGCCAGAGGGGAAGGAACTCGAAGCCCTGTTCGACCGCTTCGTCCTGCGGTTCCAGGTGGATTACCTGCTCCGTCCGCAGAACCTGAGAGGCGTGCTCACGGCGCCGGAGCCGAAGCTCAGCACGGTGCTCGACATGAAGACCCTCCGCGCCGCACAGGCGGAGGTCCTGAAGGTGAAGGTCACCGACGCCACGGTTGACGCCCTCATCACCATTCGAGACGCGCTCAAGGCTGAGGGCATCGTCGCCAGCGACCGCCGTTGGAAGAAGACCCTGCGATTGGTGCAGGCGACCGCGTGGCTCGCCGGCGAGAAGCAGACCTCGCCCGAGGACCTGACCATCCTCGTCGACGCGCTCTGGAGAGAGCCGAAGGAGCGCGCGAAGGTCGCGAAACTAGTCGGTCGGCTGGCGGACCCTGTGTCGATGCAGGCAACCGAGATTCTCGATGCGGCACGCGAGGCCGCTGAGAACGTCGCGCGAATCAAGACGGGCGACCGAAAGATCTACATCGCCAGCGCAGCTCAGACCCTCGAGGCCTTCACGCAGCAGCAGGAGAAGCTGGTGAAGCTTGGCAGGTCAGCGGGCCGTCGTGCGCAAGACGCCATCGACGTCGCGACCGCGGACATCACCCTGATGCACGAGGACCTGGCTCGCGCGGTGAGCTCGGGCCTGGGCCTCCGCCGGACGGAGAAGTAGCCATGTTGCGCCTCGTTCATGACGTGGCTCGCTGGCACGTTTTCATGCATCGTGACGCCCGTGACCTGCCCACCGTGGACAAGGACGACACGCCAACCCGCAAGCTCGAGGACGAGCTCTTCGACCGCCTGTACTCCGGCGGCAGCGAGAAGGTGGCAGCCAACGACAACACCGAGCTGACCCAGTGGGCCGAGAAGCTGCACGTGCTGTGCGGAGAACTCCCGGCCTTCACTCGCCTGGCGCAGGAGTGCCTCGGTGACGTAGCAGCAGCAGCGTCCGCCGTCGAAACGTTGATGACCGCGTTGCAGCCGCACTTGCAGCAGGCCCCACGCGCCGTTCAGCCACCCGCCCTGCGCCGCACGGTCGCGGCGGCCTGCGAGAAGGCGTCCCAGGTCATCGAGAAGGACCGCGAGACGAAGGAAGGTCTCTCGGGCGTGGGGTTTGGGTCCAGCACGACCACCACCGCACGCTCGGATGCAGGGCAGGCCCGCCGACTCAGTCAGCGCCTCAAGAATGACGAGCGGCTCGCCCGCATCGCCATGCTGGCGGGGAAGTTCAAGCGCATCGCGGCCGCCAAGCAGAAGGCGAAGGTGCGACACGGCGCCGACGAGGTATCAGACGTGGAGCTCGGTTCGAACCTCTCGCGGGTGCTCCCGTCTGAGCTGGTGAAGCTCTCCCACCCGCTCCTGCGCAAGGCGTTCCTCGCCAGCCTTCTCGAAGGCCGCGTCATGCAGTACCGGCTCTCGGGGACCGACTCGCTCGGTCGAGGCCCGTTGGTGGTGTGCATCGACAAGAGCGGGTCGATGTCGGGGCAGTCCGACATCTGGGCCACCGCCGTCGCACTCGCGTTGCTGGAAGTTGCGCAGCGACAAAGGCGGCCCTTCGCGCTGGTGTCGTTCGACGGGCAGGTAAAACACGAGGCCCGAGTCGAGGTGGGTGGGCAGCTGCCCGAGGAGGCGCTTTTCGTATCGTGTAGCGGCGGCACGAACATCACCGGCACCCTCGCCCGGGCGCTGAGCATCATCCAGGAGAGCGCTGGCGCCATGCCCAAGGCCGATGTGGTGCTCATCACCGACGGCGAGAGCGAGGCGCAGGACGCTCCGGTCATCAAGCAGCTCGCCGGCCAGCTCGGCGTCACCATCCTCGGCGTGGGTATCGGCGTCTCAGCGGAGTCGTTGACGCCCTGGTGCGACGAGGCTCACGCCATCAACCGCCTCGATACGGTCGACGACTCGGCCGCCGAGGCGCTCTTCACCATCTGACTCGAGGTTCGAACGTGAACTGGAACCCCTTCATTCGGACGGCCATCAAGGTCGCCCTGATTCTTCTCGACGCCGCCTGCGCGGGTCGCCCGAGGAAGCCGAAGAAGTAGCCGCACACCGAAGTTCAAACGCAGCACCGACCAGGCCCTCGCCCCGCATCCCGCGGAGCGGGGGCTTCGTCGTTTCTACGCACCAAGGAGCAGTCATGCCAACCGAAGCGAAGTTGAAGCAGATGCTGCAGGACTTCGGCGAACCCTTCCCGCCCGAAGCGCTTGAAAAAACAGACGGCCGCCGAAACGGACGTGGCTTCGATACCGTTGGCTACAAGGTCGCCTATGTAATTCAGCGGCTCAACGCCGTCGCAGGATTAGGCGGCTGGCGACTCCACCGCGAAGTTTCTGTACGCGAAGTGGCCGCGCCCTCCGGTCGCAAGGGGTGGGAGGCCACCGCGAGCGTAGTGCTCGAGTTGGTGGAGTGGCAGGCAGGGCGTGCGGTCGCGTACGCCGATGCGGTCGGCGACGGAGGTGGGGTCAGCTACACGTCAGAAGCTGACGCGAGGAAAATGAGCACCTCGTCGGCGACGAAGAAAGCTGCGTCGATGCTGGGGTGCGGGTGGCAGGCGTACGCCGGAGAGCTGTCAGACGCACCGGAAGCGCTCGAGACTTCGACTCACGCCGACTTGCAGGCGACACAGGTTGCAACGAGCCGAGCTCCTGCTGCGCAGCCACAGCAGACGCCTCCCGGCTACGTGCGCACCGGTCAGGCGGTCGACACCCGCCCGGCAACGACCAGCCCAGACCGTTCGAGGCTCTCGAGCAAGCAACTCGCGGCCATCATGAGCATCGGCAGAAAGCTGGGCGTGGAACCGTCGGCCCTGCGCAGCCGCGTGAAGACCCAGTTCGGCTGCCAGCTCGAGTTCATCTCGCGCGAGCAGGCGAGCCAAGTCATCAAGAGCCTCGACGCGCAGCTCAACGGCAACAGCTCGGGCCACGCTGACCCGCCGGGCGAAGGCCTGGCGTCGTGAACGCGGCGTGAAGCACGGCCGTCGGTGTCCTGACGGCGGTCGAAGCGGGGGTGTCGTTTCCTGTCCGCGGCTGGGCGTGCAGAGGCTGCCAGTTCAAGGAGCGCTGCAAGGCTGCGGGAGCGTCGCGATGACCAAGAGTACATCGGTCAGCCTGGCCGCCGAACTCGACGAGCTCGCCGACGTCATCGAGTCGGCGCAGTTGCTGGCGGAACTGCTGGCCACCAACGCGCTCCCTCACGACGACGCGGTGAGCAGGGCACCGAAGATGCTGGAGTCCGTGCTCGCCCTCGCCGCAGGGCGGGTGCGCCTCCTGCGCAAGGTGGTCGTGGGCGCCGCCGACGCTGCGCTCATCGAGAACAGGAACAACCGAGCGTTTCCAGCCCGCGAGGGCGACGACCCTGACGTCGTCCTGCCAGCGCCGCACCCTCGGCGGCGTTGATACCGCCGGTCAGAAATGCCGCTCAACGCCGTCCCACGCAGTTGCCCACAACCGAGGTGAACATGACGCATGCCCGACGAAAGCGACTGTGCCGGGTGTTGTTGGTGGAGGACGACGACAACCGCCACGCATGGTTCTTGGAGCGAATTTCGAGACTCCACGATGTTCGACTCGTCTGGGCGAAGACGGGCGGCGCAGCCATCGCCATCCTGAACAAGGACCCGCCTGGGACCTACTTCGGCCTGATGCTGGACCATGACCTCGACAAGCACTCGGGGAACGACATGTCGCTCGTCATCAACGGGAAGAAGGTCGTCGAGACGGTCATCAGGCGGGTCGACACCGGCACCCCCATCCTTGTGCACTCCGCCAACACACGAGGCGGACCAGCGATGGCGGCGGCGCTGACGGGAGCCGGCTTCGAGGTAACCCGCGTCATGTTCGCCGACCTCACGACCGAGGCCCTCACCGCCTGGTTGAAGAAGGTGCAGGAATGGTTCGACGCGGAGACTGAAGACGATGCCGAGGGGTAGAACCCTGCGACGACCAGCAACGCCTCGCCTGGAGAACCCGCATGACCAACACCATCAAGCACTTCACCGGCGACATCTTCACCTCCACCGCTGACGCGATTCTCATCTCGGTCGACGGCGACCACCGGAAGCTGGTCGGCGCCGTCGGGCAGCAGCTCATCAAGAAGATTGACGACGACCGCGAGTGGAAGCGGCTCATCGAGAAGGTCGACTACCCAATCCACGCGGGCCACGCCCGGGTGATGGACCTGCAGGACGTGCCCGAGGCCGGCTTCAAGTTCGCCATCCTCGTGAGCATGTTCAACCATCACAACCAGAAGCTCTACCTCCGTCAGGGCTTCCACAACGCCCTGGCGCTGGCTGCGAACTGGGGCATCAAGACGGTCGCCACCGTCGCTGCCCACGGCGGTTGGCGGGGCGACATCGACGGGGCGACTGAGCCGCTGATTCAGGCGTGCGCCGAAGTTCCCCGGGTCAGCGTTGAGCTCTGGGAACGCGCCGCGCGGGGCGCACCCGTCGCTGGCTGAAGTTCCCGGGCTGTAGCTCGCCACGACTTTGCACACTGCGGGAATGCGCCAGCCCGACCGGTAGTGCACCCATGCCCCACCACCCACGAACGAAAAGGAGAGCCCCATGGGCCTCGACTGGATGCTGCATGCCCACAAGGCGAAGCCTGGCCACGAAGCGCAGTACCTCACCATCACCAGGAAGCTCGACGCGCTCGACGCCGACAAGTCCGTCACGAAGCACCAGCGCGCTCTGCTGAGACGCGACCTCGAGGCCGCGCTCGAGCAGGTCTCGGTGTCGCCCTACGCCGTCATCGGCGCACCCCGCGTCGGCATCGACGAGGCGGCCACCGCGTGGTTCAGGGTGAAGGTCTTCACGCCCGCGCACGTGCAGGTCGCCGAAGAACTCAAGAAGCCGAACCACGGAAGCAACAACAGCTGGGGCGACAGGAACCAGGCGTTCATCGACCACTGGGGTCGGCCCTTCGAGCAGGTACTCGCCGACGAGCGCGGGAAGTACGTGGTCGAGCTCGCGGCGGACCAAGCTGGCGTCGCCGCTGTCACGGGTTTGCTCACTGGCGCGCTCGATTATCGCGGCAAGGTAATCGCGTCAGCCGAGTGCCTGCCCGAGGATCTGACCAACGAGGCCTTCGACGACCACGGCGCCGACGAGGCTGTGGACTACGCCGACCGTCTCGAAGACGCGCTCGTTGCGGTCCACGCCGGAGACATCGGAGAACTACGCGACCTCCGAGCCGCGGTGAAGTGGCTCAGGTACTGGGGCTCGCGCGGGTTCGGGTTCACTGCGTGGTACTGACGGTCATCGAGAGCTGTCGCCCTTCGGGGGCGACGACTCCTTCGACTTGGGCGGGCAGTCGTCCGGCGAAACGGCGCAAAGCCGGTCCGCCGCCTCTCGGGCCTCGTCGGTGTCTTCCCTGAGCGTGAAGAAGGCGAGCACGCCCCGACAATCGTCGGCACTGCCCCGCTCGCAGCCGTTCTTGTAACGCTGCAGCTCGGTCTCGCTCCACGCGGCCCTGCTCACCGCAGCGCGCTCCGCGTCGATGACCGCGGCGAGGGTCGGAGCACACTCGGTCGTGACGGCGACAACCCGCGGCTGACCTCGAAGCTGTGTCGGCTGAAGGTAGGTGACCTCCGCCCCGGTCTTGGTCGCGGAGACAACGACTCGACGCCCGGCTTCTTTGGCGGTGACGAAAACCCGCTCACCGCGGGCGTTGACGTCTTCGAGCACGAACTCCATCACCGCGCCGTTGACCGCCTTCATCACGAGGATCTGCGTGTTCAACCCACGAAGCCAGAGCGACTGGTTGATGGCTGAGGACTCGACCACCTCGAGCCCTGCAGTGAATTTCGCCAGCACCTCCTTCTTGGTGAAGAGGCATCGGACGGCGTCAGGCGGGGGTGTCTTCGTGCCCTGCCTTGCCTTCTTGCTTTGCACGACCCCGGCCCCGCGCGCCTGGAGTTCATGGATGGCGGCCGCGGGGACGGCGAGGTTCAGGTTCTGAGCATCGAGGAGATACAGGGTCGTGAGGCCCACCAGTCGGCCGCGCTCGTCAAAAAGCCCGCCGCCGCTCGAGCCAGGCGAAATGGGCGTGGTCGTCTGCACCCAGTCCTGCCCGTCTTCCATGTGCGGCAGACCCGAGATGATTCCATCCGAGAGCGTGGCGTCCATGTGCAGGGGGGAGCCGACGGCGAACACCTTCTCGCCGACGGCAAGCGGGGGCTCGGTTCGAAAGGTGACTGGCGACCGGTCGAGGTCTTCGACTCGCACAAGCGCGACGTCGCGATCCTCATCAGCGGAAAAGACCTCGGCGTCCCACGTGACCTTGCCCTGGCGCACCTTGACCTTCGTGCTGCCGAGCACCACGTGCGCGTTGGTGGCGACCAGATTGTTCGCCACGAGAACACCGCTGCCGTGCTTGGTCCCGGTCTCGATGACGAAGGTCACCTTCGCGAGCGCGGGGTACAGGTCGACCGGTCGCAACGGAGGCGCCCCGCCGTCAGCGCCCATCAACGTCACCAGCACCGCGAACACCGCGCCCGTGCCCATGGTGAGGTTCTATCACCCGTTCGGCGAGGTGGCCGTTTCGCGTAAAGCCCTCGGTGGGAAGCCCCGTAAACCGGCGACGGCATCTGGGCTCTTGACCACGGCTCGCCGCCTGTTGAACGGTGGAGTCGAGCAGTCACCCGGGGTCTTCGACCGGACACGGCTTGAGGTCTGAGAAGGACAGGAACACCACCACGGCCCAGCGCCCCTGTGCGCTGGCTTCACCGTGTAGAAAAATTCCGGCTTGCGGTTCTGGGCGGTTCGCCCGGGTTTGTCACCGTAGGTCCCTGTTGATTGGGGCGCCTGAGCGTAGAGCTCGGGCGCGGGTGCCGTCGTGTCGCAACAACCCGTAGGAGTGTGCTGCGCGTCTACGCAGGCTCGGGCTCAGGAGGCTCGAGGCAGAACCGCTGCGCTCATCTTCGTCTGGCGCGGTGGGCGATGAAGCCGCTGCTCAACGCGGCCCAGGTCGCTGCGCTGCTCGGCATCAGCCGGGCCGCTGCGTACCGCGAGATGAAGAGGATGGCTCACGTCGTAATCGGGGACCGCACCATGCGCGTCTCCGAGGCGGCCGTGGAAAACTACCTAAGGCAACGAACTGAGGTTTCGACGTGGAATCAAACGACCGGCTCTACCAAAAGAAGAAGGGTGGCACGTGGTACGCGTGGCTCTACGATGCCCAAGGAGACCGCGTCTATTTCTGCACCAAGTGCAAAGACCGACGCGCAGCCCTCCAGGTCCTCCGTGAGCGCGAACGCACGACCGCTTCTCCGGGTGGTGCACCCAAGGACCGCGAGCCGCACCGAGTCGAAGACGCGCTGAACTACCTGCTCGCTGACAGCTCGTCGGACCGCTCGGCGGCAACCTTCGGCATGTACGCCACCAAGGCTGGCCACCTGCTCCGCCTCATCGGCCAGCTCGACGTCAACGAGCTCAAGCTCGACGACGTGCAGGACTACATCAACAAGAGACTCAAGGAGGTCGCTGCACCGTCCACCGTCCACAAGGAACTCTGCACGCTCCGCGCGGCGCTGCGGATTGCGTGTTCCCGCGGCATTCTCGCCGTCGACCCCAAGGCGCTCGTCCCCGTGTACCGCGCCAGGTACACCCCGAGGCGTCGCTTCCTGACGAGTGACCAGTTCGGCGCGCTGCTCGCCGAGTTCGACGACGAGGAGCGCCGCTTCATGCTGCTCACGGGGGTGATGCTGGGCGCTCGGCTTGGCGAGCTTGAGCGACTCGAGTGGGAGCACGTGGACCTGACCGGAGGCTGGGTCCTCCTTCCCGGCACGAAGACGAAAGAAGCACTCCGGCAGGTGCCGATTCCCGCAGGCCTGCTGCCCGAGCTCACGGCGCGTTCGCTGAACCCCGCCGCCATCAAGCGTGGCCGCAGCGTGAAGCGCACGGGGCGGGTGTTCCGCCCGTGGGTCAACATTCGCCGCGACCTCAAGCTGGCATGCGAGCGCGCCGGCGTGCCCCGGGTCTCACCGAACGACATTCGGCGGACCTTCGCCAGCTGGCTCAAGCAGGCCGGGGTGGAGTCGATGACGGTGGCGAAGCTGCTCGGGCACACCACCTCGCGCATGGTCGAGCTGGTCTACGGGCACCTCAGCAACACCACCCTGCAGAACGCGGTGACGGCTCTGCCCACGACCTTCACCAACGCCACCGTGGCGGGTAGTCAATGGGTAGTCAAAACCGGTAGCGGCCCTGAGACTGGTGAGACGCATGAGACGTCCCGACCCCAGCAACATCAAGGAACTGCAGTGCCCAGAGACGGAATCGAACCGCCGACACGGGGATTTTCAAGCGCGCGTGGTGAGACGAAGCGCGCGGATTGACGGACCTGAAGTGGCTGCCAGTGGCCGAGAATGGTCGTGATGCTGGGGGAGGAGTGGGGGTCCTTTTCGTCGTCAGTCCGTCGCTGATGACGGGCGGCGCGTCAGCCGCACTCGAACTCAAAGGGCTGCTTCTTCCCCGGCACCTGAACGGTCATCTTGCCAGTTCGCGCGCACATCGCGACCTGGTGCTGGGTCTCGTTCTTGTCGAAGAGATCGTTCGACGAGAGAATCGCCAACGCCTCGGCACGGTTCGTCGGCGGTGTGGTCGACAGCTTCTCGCTCAGCGCGTCGAGCCGCTCGCGGGTATCGCCGTCCTCGAGGTCGACGTTGTGGCGGCCAAGTCCCTTGCTCACGTAGTGGTTCGTGACGCAGAGCAGCCCGCCGGGCTCACCTCGACGCACCACACTCGAGGTCGCACTTCGCTCGATGACGGCGCGCTCGTCCTCCTTGGTTCCGACGACCGTGAACAACACGGGCGAGAGCAACGGCACCTCTGCGAGGTATTTGACCGCGGAGGCGAAGTTCGCCTTCTCGTTCAGCGCGGTCCGCACGACCCAGGTCGAGGGCCAGTGGCCCTTGAACGCGCGCCCCATGAGCCCCGTCGGCGTCGACTCCTCGTCATGCACGACGTAGTTGACGGTCACCGAGAAGCGACCTGGCGCCAGCCCCGTCAGCGCACCGAAGAGCCCAGGCCACGTCACGAGGAGATATTCGCCCGAGGGCGCGTTGAGTACCCGCTCGACCGCCACGTGCTCACGCAGCAACTTGCCCGGGAAGCTCCAGTCGAGATTGCGGGCGTGCAGCGGCCCATCAGCCGTCTGCAACCCGAAGGTCGTGCAGCCGACCTGCCCGAGGTCATAGGAGAGGTTCGCAATGATGATGTCGCGAGGCTCGCAGTCGATGCGCTCGGCGAGCTCGAGCGCCTCGTCGCGAAAGTGCCCGCCCATCACGCTGTTGAGCGCGTTCGCGGCCTGCCTGACGATTTGCCAGACGCCCAGTGGAGCGGCCTGTCGGCCCTGCTCGTTGACGGCCTCGACCAGCTTCCGCGCCGCGTCCCAATACGACTTCGGCGCCGCCGCACGCATCTGCCCCGGCTTCGCATCGCAATCG
>CAIWFK010000335.1 GCA_903911905.1 uncultured Myxococcales bacterium | reverse complement strand
TCGGCCAGCCGCGCGGCGTTCTCGCGCGCCAGCGCCCGGTCGGTGAGCGCCGCCGACCAGAAGGTCAACCAGACCCGCCACTCGTCGGTGCTCGCCCGGTCCAACGGCATGGCTTGCCGCACCACCGCCTCGAGCCGCTCGCGTGGCGCGGTGGCCTGCGAGGCGGCCTCGATCATGCGCCGCGCGGCCGCGTCGTTCACCTGGCGGAGCGCGGCGACCAGTAGCGCCTGGCGATTTCGGAAGTAGTGCATGACCGTGCCCGTGGTGCAGCGGGCCTCGCGCGCCACCACCCGCAAGCTGGCACCGTCGAGCCCGTGTCTGGCCACCGCGCGCGCCGCGGCCACCAGCAGGTGCGCACGCTTTCGCTCGTGATCGACGATCTTCGGCATGTGGCGATTTTTGCGTAACAGGTGTTATGAAACAATCGTCATGAAGCCTGTGCTGCCCCCGACGGTGCGTCTGGTCATGCTGGTGGTCGACCTGGGGTTCCTGGCCTACTGGGCGGTCACGGGCCTGCACCTGGTGCCGCCCGACTGGCTGTACCGTGACGCGGCCGACCCGGTGCTGGTGGCGTGGAACCTGTCGTTCCTGCCGCTCGACCTGCTGGTGTCCGCGAGCGGGCTGACGGCGCTGCGGCTGTCCCGCCGAGGCGACCCGCGCGCCCGCGTGCTCGCGGCCGGGTCGCTGGCGTTGACCTCGGCCTCGGGGCTGATGGCGGTGGCCTTCTGGGCGCTGCGGGGTGACTTCGAGCCCGGGTGGTGGGCGCCCAACCTGGCGTTGGTGATCGCTCCGCTCGTGGTCTTCCCCCGCGTGCTGGCCGCGCCGGCGACGGTCAGTTGACCCGTTCGGTGCACCTGACGGCCCACGGCCCGGGCTTGATTCGACCGTGACCGATCGCTCGACGTTCGACACGCGCGAGGCTTCGGCTCGCCTCGGCGCGCCGAAATGGGCATGTTCGGTCTTCGATGCGCCTGGCGACCCCGACCTTCTGCCTGCTCGCGGGGCTGGCCTGCGCGCCGCCCTCGTCCGCGGTCGTCGAAGTCGACCTGGCGGCCCCATTGGCGCACGTGAACCCGCGCTCGCCGGGCGTGGCCCTCGACACCTCGCAGGTCGTCGGCGCCCGGTGGTGGGGGCCCGACCCCACCGTGCAGGGCGGTTTCGGCCAGACGCGGGTCGCGCCCTACGACTTCTCGCGGCCCCGGCTTCGTCAGTTGACCCGGGCCCTGGGCCCCGGGGTGTTGCGGGTCGGGGGCAGCGAGGCCGACCTGCTCTTCTACGATCTGGGCTCGCAACTGGGCGCCCAGTTGCCCCCCGGTGACGATGCCGCCCTGACCGCCGACCGCTGGGCGGCGCTGGTCGACTTCGCGATCGAGGTCGACGCGCCGATTCTCTTCACCCTCAACGCCGGGGCGGGCCCCCGCGACGGCGGCACGGGACCCTGGTCGAGCGAGAACGCCGAAGCCCTGCTGCAGTTCGCCGCCGACCGACACGACCCGGTGCTCGCCTGGGAGTTCGGCAACGAGGTCAATGGCTACCGCTTCGTGCTCGGAACGGCGTCGCTCACGGCGCAGACCTACGCCGACGACTTCGGGCGACTGGCGTCGATCGTCGAGCGCGTGACGCCGGGGGCCAGGCTGGTCGGGCCGGCGAGCGCCTTCTGGCCCGTCATCGGTGAGGTCTCTCCGGTGCTTCCCGACTTCGTCACCCGACTGGGCGCCCAGTTGCAGGCGGTCAGTTGGCACTACTACCCGCAGGAATCGCGCCGGTGCCCTGCGCACGTTCGCCTGGCGGGCCCCGACGTGATGCAGCACGCGGTGGCGCTCGACGACATGGGGCACTGGGCGCACCAGATTGCCAGCCACCTCGCCGACGTGGCGCCGCAGGCCGAGAGCTGGGTGAGCGAGACCGGGAACGCCCAGTGCGGTGGCGAGCCTGGCGTCAGCGATCGCACCGCCGGTACCTGGTGGTGGCTCGACACGCTGGGGCAGCTGGCGGCGAACGGGCAGACCCTGGTGATTCGCCAGACCTTGTCTGGGTCGAACTACGGGTTGCTCGACGACGTCACGCTCGAGCCGCGGCCCGACTACTGGGCGACGCTCTTGTGGAAGCGGCTGATGGGGCCGACGGTGCTGAAGGCCCGCAGTTCGTCGAGTACGGTCAGGGCGTGGGCGCACTGCGGGCCAGCGGGTGGGGTGGTGGTGCTGGTGTTGAACCTCGCGTCGTCGAAGGTTTCGGTGACGCTGCCCGAATCGACGGGGCGGGCGTTCGTGCTGAGCGCCGAGGCGCTCGATTCGGCGGCGCTCACGCTCGACGGCGTGACGCTGGAGCTCGGCGCCGACGGGGCGCTGCCGGCGATGCCCGGGGTGGCGTGGCAGGGCCCGACGCTCGACCTGCCAGCGCATTCCGGCGCCTTCGTGGCCTTCGACGCAGCGAGGTCGGTGTGTTCGCCGTGATGGGCGCATCGGCGCGTGCAGGCGCGCGCCGTCGCGACGATTTCGCGTTCCCGTCTGACCGTGCGAAAGGAAGACCATGCTCGCCCTCGCCCTGACGCTCCACCTGGCCGCGACCCCGCACCTGCTCGACCCGCAGGACTTTCCGAACGAGCAGGCCTTGCGCCAGCGGCTCGACGACCTCACGTGGGAAGCGCACACGCTCGACACCTCGTGGCCGATGACCTCGCTGGTGCCGATGGTCATCGGCACGTCGTTCGGCCCGGCCTTCACGCTCATCGGTGCCCTGGTGCTCGCCGGGGGCCTGGTGGCGATTCCGGCCCTGGTCGTCGCGGCGGTCGTCATTCTGGCGGTCGGGCTGATCGGTGACGGGGTGATGATTTTCTCGCTGGTGCGTGGTCAACGAGCCGTCGACGACTCGTTGGCACGGCGTGACGCGTTGTTGCGCGAACGCGACGAGGTCAGGCGCTTGCTGGCGGGGCGCACCGCGAACCCCTGAGCTCGGGCTTCGCGGGCCGGCTTGCGGAGCTGGAGCTCGCGCCCGCAGCGATCGTCCGATGAGCGGCACGAGGACAGGCGCTTGCTGGCGGGGCGCATCGCGCGCCCCCGAGTTCGGACTTCGCGGGCCGGCTTGCGGAGCTGGAGTTCGCGCCCGCAGCGATCGTTCGATCGACACAGCATGAGGTCAGGTGCCTGCTGGCGGGACGACCGCGCGCCCCCGAGCTCGGGCTTCGCGGAACGGGTTGCGAGCGCTCCCCGTTCTTCGCGGCAGCCTTGCAGAGCTGGAGCTCGCGCCCGCAGCAATCGTCCGATGAGTGGCACGAGGACAGGCGCTTGCTGGCGGGGCGCACCGCGCGCCCCCGAGCTCGGGCTTCGCGGAACGGGTTGCGAGCGCTCCCGTTCTTCGCGGCAGCCTTGCAGAGCTGGAGCTCGCGCCCGCAGCAATCGTTCGATCGACAC
>CAIWFK010000334.1 GCA_903911905.1 uncultured Myxococcales bacterium | reverse complement strand
GTCGGGCGTTTCTCCCAGAGGCTGCTCGACTAGGCGTGGATGAGTTTCCTGCTCCGGCTCATCCACGCCGTGGCCTTGGCGATGCCGAAGTCGACCAGCTTCACCTCGCCCTTGAACGTCACCATCACGTTCTGGGGGCTCACGTCGCGGTGAATGATGCCCAGCGGCAACCCGTAGTCGTCGGTGCGGGCGTGGGCGTAGTGCAGCCCTTCGGCCAACCGGGCGATGAGCCAGGCCGCGATGCCGGGCGGCACCACCCCGCCCCGCGCCTGTTCCTTCGAGAAGACCTTGCGCAGGTCGATGCCATCGACCCATTCCATGGCGATGAAGGTGCTGCCCTCGAGGAACCCCAGCTCGTACACCTCGGCGATGTTGGGGTGGTGCAGCGACGCGGCGATGCGCGCCTCGTCGAGGAACATGCGCACGAACTCGGCCTCTTCGGCCAGGTACGGCAGAATGCGTTTGATGACGACCATGCGGTCGGTCTTGGTGTCCTTGGCCAGGTACAGCTCGGCCATGCCGCCGACCGCGACCCGCTTGAGCAACAGCCACTGCCCGAATGGCACGGCGTTCTGTGGCCCCGTCGCCACGCGTCAGTCGGCCCGGTACCGGTAGAAGCCCTCACCCGCCTTGCGGCCCAGCTTGCCGGCACGCACCAGCTTCTTGAGCAACTGCGGAGGGCGGAAGGCGGCGCTGCCGGTCTCGGCGTACAGGTATTCGGCGATGGCCAGGCGCACGTCGAGCCCCACCAGGTCGCCCAGCTTGAGCGGGCCCATGGGGTGGCCGTAGCCGAGCTCCATCGCCCGGTCGATGTCTTCGGCCGAGGCCACCCCTTCTTCGAGCATGCGCACCGCCTCGAGGCCCACCGCCAGGCCCAGCCGGCTGCTGGCGAACCCCGGCGAGTCCTTCACCACGATCAGTTCCTTCTTGATGCTGGCGCCGAAGGCCCGCACCGCCTCGACGGTGGCGTCACTGGTCTGGTGGGCTCGCACCACCTCGAGCAGCTTCATCAGGTGCACGGGGTTGAAGAAGTGCAGGCCCACCACCCGCTCGGGGTGCCTGGCAGCGGCGGCGATCTCGGTCAGCGACAGCGAGCTGGTGTTGCTGGCGAGGATGCAGTCGTCGGCCACCAGCGCACTGAGCGCCTGGAAGACGCCCTGCTTGAGCGCCAGCCTCTCGGGAACCGATTCGATCACCAACTGGCAGCCGCGCAGGCGCTCGAGCCCTTCGGTCACGGTGATGCGGCCCAGGGTGGCGTCGCGATCGGCCGCAGAGACCTTGCCCTTCTGCACACCCACCTCGAGGTTCTTGCCGATGGTGGTCAGGCCGGCGCGCGCCGCGTCGAGCGACACGTCGCTCAGGGTCACCCGAAACCCGGCCTGCGCACAGACGTGGGCGATGCCGTTTCCCATGGTGCCGGCGCCCACCACCCCGACGTCCGCAATGACAGAAGTGCTCATGTTGAGAGCGCGCACCTCATCACGTTCCAGTCGTCTTTGCTCGGGTTCGGGTAGAAGGGGTGTCTCATGGTCGCCCTGCTGATCGCCGCGATTCTCACCCAGGCCGACGCCTCGGTCGCCACCACCTCGACGCCCGACGCCCAGCCGGTCGGCCTGGTTCCCCTGGCCTCTGCGAACCTGTTGCGCACGGCGACGGTGACCCGCAACGTCGGCGCGCCCAACGTTTCGCGCATGGCCGATGGCACGGCCCCGGTCGACGGCGACGCCTGGGACACCGCGTGGACCGCGGTCTTCGCCGCCAACGGCGTCATCGAGTGGGACCTGGGGGCCCTCAAGCACGTCGAGGTGCTGCGCATTCAGGCCGACAACAACGATTTCTACCACGTGGCCACCTCGGTCGACGGCCAGACCTGGACCCGGGTGTGGACCGGCAGGCCCGTGGGCGTGCCCGGCATGCAGACCCGCACCAGCGAGCCGCTCGAGGTGACCGCGCGC
>CAIWFK010000333.1 GCA_903911905.1 uncultured Myxococcales bacterium | reverse complement strand
CAGCTCTCGGTGCGCGGAGGGCGTCGCGGGGTGGCGCTGCGGCAGAGCACCGCCAGCCTGGGGCACCTGGTCGGCCTCGGGCCTGCGACCCTGGTGCACGCCCTCGACAGCACGCTCACCCTTCACGACGCCAGCGCGGCCAGCGGCACCGGCCCGGCCTTCTTCGTGTCGGGTGGGAAGCTCACGCTCGAGCGGGTCACGGTGGTGGGGCACGAGTACGGGCTGCAGGTGCGCTCGGCCCAGGTCGAGGTCACCGGGTTTTCGTCGCGCGGCGCGCAGCAGTCGGGGCTCGCGCTGCAGCAGGTGACCGGGTCGCTGACCGACGGTCGGGTCGAGCGGGCGCTGGCGGGTGGCGTGGTGCTGCTCGACGACACGCTCGCCGTCACCGGGCTCGAGGTGCACGACGTGGTGCAGTTGGGCGTGATGGTGCGCAAGGGGACCGTGTCGCTGGCCCACGTGCGGGTCTCGTCGGTCAGCGCCGATGGCGTGGCGCAGGGTGAGCCGACCATGGGAGATGGCCTGGTGCTGCGCGACGCCACGGTGACGCTCGACGACGTGATGGTCAGCGACACCGCGGGGCCCGGGCTGTCGGTGTCGGCGGTGGCGAAGGTGCTGGGGCAACGGGTGGTGGTCGAGCGGGCGGCGGTCGCCGGGGTGCTGGTCGAACTGGGCGCCCAGTTCGAGGTGCGCGCGCTCACCGTGCACGGCGCGCATGGGCCGGCGGTGCTGGTCAACCACGCGTCGACGGTGACCATCGACGCGCTCGAGAGTGAGGGCGTCGACGCCGCAGTGTGGGCCGAGTGCGAAGCGGGCGCGGTGGTGCGGCTCGAGCACGTCTCGGGCGACGGGCCGCTGCTGCCCAGTCGGTGCGTCCTGCAGGCGAAGGCCTCGCCCTCGGCGAGGTAGCCCTCGTGGCCGTGCCATCTCCGCTGAATGCGAGCGAAAGCTCGCGTTTCTGTCGAGCGCCGAAGGTTGGGCCCACCCCACTGGGCGCCCAGTTGCTCACGCCACCGGGGTCGCCACCCGGCGCGCGAACCCCACGATGGTCGGGTACACCTCGGTCTCGACGTGGCGGCCCACCACCAGGTCGCCGTGCCCGTACTCTTCGCGCTGCCCGCCCGCGCGCCCGAAGACCTGCAGGGTCTTGTCAGGCGCGGTGAGCGCCGAGAAGTAGGCGCGGGTGACCGGCTCGGGGCACAGGCCGTCGACACTGCCGCCCAGCACCAGCACCGGCACGGTCAACGTTTCGAGCGCCGCGCGGTAATCGACGCCGCGGTCTGCCGAGCGGAAGGCGTCGGCACAGGTCCAGTCTTCGAGCTGGGCCAACACCCCCCGCCACATCGGCGCGAACACATTGGCCAGCAGCAACCGCTCGGTCTGGGGCGTCAGGTTGCGCAGATTGGCGGTCGACCGCACCAGCGCGCCGGGGTCGATGCGGCCGGCCAGCGGCGCGAAGGCGCTCACCACCCGCGTGTCGAACTCGCCCCACGGCGAGAGGAACTGCGCCAACTTCAGCAGCCACGGGGTGGCCCGTTGCCGGGGAAAAAAGACCGGCGCCCCGATGGTGACCAGGGCCGCCAGGTGCCCCGAGAGCGTCAGGGTCGAGGCCGCCACCCCCAACAGCCCGCCCAGCGAATGCCCCACCCAGATGACCTTCACCCCGGGGCCATGTCGTTGCTCGAGCAACGAGAGCACCGCCGGCACGTCGAGCTGCACGTGGTCGTCGAAGCTGACGTCCCACGGGCCTTCGTGTGGCGGGCGCGACCCGCCTGCCCCGCGCAGGTCGAGGCTGTAGCAGTCGAAGCCCGCCTCGCTCAGTGCCATCGCGAGGTTGTGCGGGGGCTGGAATTCGAAGAACCGGTGGTTGTTGGCCAGTCCGTGGCACAACACGATCGGCTCGACGAAGCGGCGGTGGTGGGGCGCACGGTGGAAGACCGTCAACGGCCAGCCGTCGGCGGCGGTCACCGTCAGGCGGGTCGGGGGCGGCCGGTCGAGCCGGTAGCGCGGCGCGAGCGCCAGGGCCGCAAGGGACACCACCAGCAGAGCAATGACGAGAAGGCTGATCAGCGACACACCGTACATGATGCAGGCTGGTATGGTCGCGCGCCAATGAAGCTGCGTGACCTGATGTTCGTGCTGCCCAACCTCTTCACCGTGTCATCGATTTTCTGCGGGTTCTACGCGATGACCCTGGTGGCGGGAGACGCGGGCCCCACGCAGGTGTACCAGGCGGCGCTCGCCATCTTCTTCGGCATCTTCTTCGACGGGTTCGATGGCCGCGTCGCCCGCCTGACCAAGACTCAGAGCCTGTTCGGCCAGGAACTCGACTCGCTGGCCGACGTGGTGACCTTCGGTGCCGCCACCGCCCTGGTGGTCTGGCGCTGGGCGCTGCATTCCATGGGTATGGTCGGCGTCATCGCCGCCTTCACCTTCGCGGCGTGCGGCGCCCTCCGGCTCGCGCGATTCAACGTGCTCGCCATTCGGTCGCCCCACGGCGGTGCGTCGCGCTTCTTCGTGGGCATGCCCATTCCCTTCGCGGCCGCGGGCGTGATCTCGATGATCATCGCCTTCCAGAACGCGCAGGGCGGTGACCTGCCCGATTCGCTGCGCTGGCCGGTGCTGGTGGTGACGGTGTTCCTGGCGCTGCTCATGGTGTCGACCGTGCGCTACCGCACCTTCAAGGACGTGCGCCCCAGCCCCCGCAGCGCGGCCATCGCCCTGGTCGTCATCGTCATCGGCGTGGTGGTGGCGACGCAGATTCACCCGGCCTGGGTGCTGGTCGCCTACTTCGGGCTCTATCTGTTCTCGGGGCTCATCGAATCGGCGCTCATGCTGCGCCGCCACTTCGCCGAAAAACGCCAGGCCTCGCTGGCCGACGTGGTCGACGAAGACGAAGCCGACGAGGACGCGGCCGACGTCGACGAGCAGGAGGTCCTGTAGGTCGTCGTTTGCGCATCGACTCCATATAGAGTTTAAATGACTTTATATGAGAGAGACCGGCTTCTGGACCATCGACGACCTGCTCGGCCCACGGGAATGTGCCGCGCTCATCGAGCGCATCGAGACCCTGGGGCCGACCGAGGCGCCCATCACCACCTCGCGGGGGTTCGAGCGTCGGCCCGACCTGCGCAACAACACCCGGGTGATGTTCGACGACGTGGCGCTGGCCCGGCGGCTGTTCGAAGCGGTGCGCGCGACCCTGCCGGTGCTCGCAGGTCGCGAGGCGGTGGGTGCCAACGAGCGGTTACGCTGCTACCGCTATGGGCCCGGGCAGTACTTCGCGCCGCATGTCGACGGCGCGTTCCGCCGCGACCAGCACGAGGGCAGCGAGTTGACCCTGCTCGTGTACCTGAATGACGGCTTCGCCGGCGGCGGGACCTGGTTCTGCGACGAGGAGCACACGGTGCAGCCGAAGGCCGGGCGCGCGCTGCTCTTCTTCCACGGCATGCGACATGCAGGGAACACCGTCACCGAGGGTGTGAAGTACGTCGCCCGATCCGACGTGATGTACCGCTCCAGGTGAGCGATCGCGGGTGGCGGTGGGGCAGCGGCCGAGCCACCGAGGAGGTCGACGGGTGTGGGGTCGAACCGGGTGTGGCTTCGAGCCGTTCGCTCTGCGAGGCGCCCCGCGGGGAGGCCATGGGGTCGCGACGTGAAGCCGTCTCGCGCGACCGCTCCACGTCGCGCCCTCCACCGTGAACCCAACCGCGCCGTCTCACGCGATGGCCTCACGGCCGCGAGCCGCACGCCGCCTCGAGCTTCGAGATCGACTCAGCGAGGAGTTCTCGCTCTTCGTCGTCTTGCGCGACGGCTTCACGGCCCACGACCAACCGCTCGCACCCCACCGTCGGGCGCCACGGCGCCGCTTCGCGCCGGACCTTCGACCGCGTGGCTTGCAGCCAGGGAATCACGGTCGCCGCCGCTCTCGCACCACGCTCGATGAAGGGCGTGAGCACCTGGTCGGCCACCACGGTGTTGCCCTGGGCGACCGCCGCCTTCGCCACCGCCGTGGCCGCCAGCACCGAGTCCGGTTCGAGCTCGAGCCATCGCTCGGCCGTCGCGCGCACCAACCCATCGTTCGGGTCGTGCACCCACGCCAGGCTCGCGTACAGGTCCTTCACCTCGGCGAGCGTCTCGGGGTGTCCGGCACGCCACCGCTCGAGCTCGAGACCCCGGCCCAGCGTGGGAGGGCGCCGCTCGTCGACCACTTCGACGCTGGCCTCGACGAAGTACGACAAGGGACTGCCGTACTCGAGCCGGTTGGCGTCGTCGGTGTTCACCGGGCCCGTGCCTGCGAAGCGCAACTGACCCTGGTCCGAATGCAACTGCCGACTCAACAGCGTGGTGACCTCGTGGGTGCGAATGCGGGCGAGGTCGTCGGCCACCGCGGGCCGGGCCATTCGCTGCCTCATCGACTCGACGTCGAACGACTGCGGCGCGCGGCTGGCGATCATCACCAGGTCGTCGGGGCCCACCCAGGTCGTACCGTGCTCGAACGAATCGCGGAGCGTGCGCACCACCAGCCGCACCAGGTCGACCGACGATTCGTAGGTGTGAATCCACTGCACGATACGGCCGTCGTCGGCCAGCTTCTCGCGCGCCACCCGGAAGAAGTCCTGCGAGAAGAGCCCCGAGACGCCCGAGACCCAGGGGTTGCTCGGCACGCTGACGATGAGGTCGTACTTCTCGCGCCTCAGCGCGAGGAAGGTGCGCGCGTCTTCGACGTACACGTGGCACCGCGGGTCGGCGAAGGCGTCGTGGGTGTCCTTCGCGAACAGCTTCACGCCCTCGATGACCGCGGGGCTGATCTCGACCACGTCGAGCTGCTCGATGGGGTGGGTGAGCAGGGAGCCTGCGGTGATGCCGGCGCCCACGCCAATGAGCAGCACCTTCTTCACCTCGCGCGGGTGGGTCAACACGCCCAGGTGCGCCGCCAGAATCTGGGTGTCGATGTCGCCGCCGTTCGAGCCGTCGATCTTCCCGTTGATGCGCAGGTAGCGGCGGTCGCCCGCCTGTTCGCCGATGAGCACCGAGGCGAACACGTCGTCGCGCACGAACTTCACTTCGCTGCGCGCCTTCACTTCGGCCAGGAATTGCTTGAAGCCGGGGAAGCTGCGGTGCCACTCCCGGTAGCGCCCGGACGAGGCGACGGTCAGCGCCCAGCCGTGCGTGCCGGTGGCCCAGAACGCGACGATGAGTGCAGCAGCGGTGACCGGCCCGAAGCGGCGCAAGAGCGGGCGGCCCCTCGCGGCGACGGCTCCCGCGAGGCCCGCCGCGACCAGGTTGCAGGTCAGGCCGACCACGAAATTGCCCTCGAGGCCGATGGCCGGCAGCAGCACCAGGCCGCCCAGCAGCGAGCCGCTCACCGTGCCCACGGTGTTGGCGAGGTACGTGTTGCCCAACTGGGCGCCCACTGCGTCGACGGCGCGCATCGCGACGCGGGCGGCCGCGGGGAAGCTGGCTCCCAGCATGAACGTGGGGGCCAGCAACACGGCGCTGCAGAAGAAGAACGTGAGCAGTTGGTACGCGGGCCAGGCCTGCGGTTGGTGCTGCAGCACGCCCGAGAGCTGCAGGAAGAGGTACGGCAGCCGCTCGTAGAAGGGCAGGGCCAGGCACACCGCGGCGACGAGGCCCAACTGCAGGCGTGCGAAGGTCTCGAGCGCGTCGACGTCGGGCCGGCGCGAGAGCCAGAAGCTGCCCAGCGAGATGCCGAGGATGAAGGTGGTGAGGATGAGGGTGAAGGCGTAGCTGGTGCCGCCGAGCACCATCGCGAGCACGCGAATCCACGTGATCTCGTAGAGCATCGAGGTGAAGCCGGCGATGGCGGTGCCGATGAGCGCGGCGCGCACCGCGGCGGCGTCCCACACCTTCGCCGCGGGTTGGTCGGCGACGGCTGCGGGCGCGGTGGCGAGCGGCGGAGCAGGCCGCTGCGCGAGCACGATGGCGATGCCTCCGAGCACCAGGTTCAGCGTGGCCGCCAACTGCTCGGTCAGCCGCAGGCCGAGGCTGGGCACGAGCAGCATGCCGGCCATCAGGCACCCGGTGGCGGCCCCCAGGCTGTTGATGGCGTAGAGCAGCGAGAGGTCGCGGCGCGCGGTCTCGAGGCGCTCGGTCAGGTGGCGGGTGACCGCGGGCAGCGTGCCGCCCATCAACAGCGTGGGCACCAGCAGCGCCGCCGAGGCGATGGCCAGACGCGAGATGGTGCGCGGGCCCGCGTCGAGCGTGGGGGCCACCGACAGCCAGGCGCGACCGAGCAGGTCGAGCGCTGACGGGAAGAGCAAGGCAGTCACGCCCACGCCGACCTCGAGCAGGCCGTAGAGGCGCAGGGGCCGAGTGCTTCGGTCGGCCGCGCGGCCGAACAGCCAGGCACCGAGCGCCAGCCCGCCCATGAACGTCGCGAGCACGATGGCGTGCGCCTGCCCCGAGTTCCCCAGCAGGTTCGACAGGCGCTTGGACCACGCGAGTTCGTAGACGAGCCCGGTGAAGCCAGAGAGGAAGAGGAGCGTGAAGACCGGCAGGCGGGAACGCGTCACGCGCCCGAGCGTACGAGGCAGCGGGCAGATCGCCGCGCGAAAAGTGGGGCGTCGCACCGTCGGTGGGACGCTCCTGAATGAGTCGCGAGGTACGAAAGGCCGTCAGGCCGCTCGCTTCGACTTCAGGCTCACCACCCTCGTGCGCCAGGGCCCGAGCTGAATGAACCACGACAGCACGCGCGGCAAGAAGGGCAGCCAGCGCAGCGCTCTTGCCGGCCCGCCACCAGGCGCCGACGTCCCCTCGAACAACTTCCTCTGCGCCAGGGCCTGGAAGGCCTGCATCAGCCGGGTCGGCCGCTCCCGCAGCCGCTGCACGCGCGCAAGGTCACTTCTCGTGACGGCGCCCGCCTTGAGCCGTGGCACCAGCACCTCAGCCGCACACACCGCGTCCTGAATCGCGTAGCTGATGCCGACACTGCCGATGGGCGCCATGGCGTGCGCCGCGTCGCCGATGAGCAGCAACCCATCGCGGTGCCAGGTGCGCGCGCGGTTGATTTGGACCGAGAGCACCGCCGTGTCCTTCCAGCTCTGCAGCGCCTCGAGGGCCGAGGCCAGGGCTGGGCGCAAGGTCGCAATTTCCTCGCGCAGCGCCGGCAACCCACGCGCCTTCACGTCGCGAATGCCGTCCTTGGGGAAGATGTACCCAAGCTGCCAGTGGTCATGTCGGTTGATGGTCAGCAGCATCCGCTGCGGGGCGTTGGGGCCCGAGAGTTCGACGGGGTCGTCTGGAGCGCGCGGCAGCCGAAACCACAGAATGTCCATCGGCGAGCTCGACGACTCGACGGTGAGCCCCGCCAGCTCTCTGACCTTCGAGAAGCGCCCATCGGCACCGATGGTGAGCGGCGCGCGCAGGGTGTGCTCCGCTCCAGCCTGCACGTACGTGACGCCCTTGACGACCTCGCCCTCGGTCACCAGCGCCGTCACCCGCGCGCCGAGTTCGAGTCGGAACGACGAGAAACGCCGCGCGTGCTCGACCAACAGCGGCAGCAACCTCGCCTGAGACACGGTCAGTGAATACGGAAAGCGCGTCGCGAGCGTGCCGGAGTCGATGGAGACGGCGTCACCCGTCGTCCCCAGACTGAACGCGCCGCTGCGCTTGAGGTGGGGCAGGGTCAGCACCAGGTCGAGCAAGCCGAGGTCATCGAGGATTTCGAGCGCCGAGGGCTGCAAGGTGTCACCACGGAAGTCGCGGTCGAAGTCCTTCTGCGACTCGAGCACCACCACGGCGAGCCCCTGGCTGGCCAGCATGGTGGCCAGGAGGACGCCTGCGGGCCCACCACCCACGACGATGACCTCTGGCGGTGTCCCGGTCACGTGCGGTTCAGGGGGCCTTGCTGGTGCCGAACGTGTCGAGCGCCTTGCGTACCGGCGTGAAGTCCTCTTCGCTCACGTCCGCCACGCCCTCGGCCAGCATCGCGGCCTTGAGCGTCTTCTGCCCATCGGCACTCGCCCCGGCCACCTTCGCGGCGGTCGTCAGCGCCAGCCCCTGGTCCTTCGAGAACGTCGACGCGGCGACCACTACGTCGTTCGGCACCTCGGTCGACAGCGCGACGGTGGTCAGCGACTCGCTCTTCTTGCCCAGCGGTGCCACGCACCCGGTGATCTTCCCGCGGTGGGTCCGGTGATCATCTCGGTCTTTCGCCGCACGGCGACCGTCGAACGTCTCCAGTTGCTCGAGCGGGTGCAGCGCGAGCTGCTCGCCACCCACCCGAAGTTGTGGACGCTGAACGTGGTGGTCGGCGAATCGCTGTTGCAGCCGCCTCCCGAGGTTCGGGAAATGTCGGGTCGCCTTCAGAAGCAGTTCGACGATTCCACCCAGGGCTCGGCCACGGTGCTGGCGGTCAAGGGCCTGGGCGCGGTCATCGCCCGCGGGTTCCTCGCGACGCTCGCGCTCATCTCGAATGGCTCGAAGCCCACCGAGGTCTTCAAGACCGTCGACGAGGCGACGCGCTGGCTGGCCACGCTGCCGGGAACACCGCCCGAGCTTCGCGACGCGTCGTTCGGGCGCGACCTCGAGGCCTTCGTGGCGCAGACCACCTGACGCACGCCGGTGCGTGGGCCCTTCCCCTCACCGGCGCACGAGCAACCGTTTCCTCGTTTCGGCCGCCGCGCCCTGCACGGTCTGATGCTCGGTGCGCGTCTTCTGCAGCTCGTCCTCGAGTGTGATCATCCGTTCCCCCAGTTCCTTCGCGGCTGACGTCGCCCCGCCCTTGCCAGCCGCCGACAGGTTTTCCCGCACCCGCGCCAGGTCACTGGTGAGCTCGGCCAGCTTCCGCTCGAGCGTCGCCACCCGCACCTGGTACTGCTCGGCCTTCACGATCTCGGTCTGCACCGAGACCAGCGTCGCGCGCACGTCGTCGGCCAGCTTCTGCTTGAGCAGCTCGGCGAGGCGGCTTGAGCTCAACGAGTCGGCGGCGATGCGCTCGACCACCGCGCCCTCTTCGACCAGCTCGACGTCTTCCCGCGCGTGGGGCGCCACGGCCACCCGCCCGTAGCGCGGCTGACCGGGAGAGCGCACGTCCTCCGTGCCGCCCGAGATGACCCGGTAGCCATTCTCGGGCAGCTCGACCAGCACCGTGCGCGGCACCGCGGCGCGCGAGGTGAAGCCCACCGTGTGCACCAGACGATCGACCCGGGCCGGCTCGAGCACCCGCGCCCCTTCACCGCCCATCACCCGCGCGCGGCGCACCTGGCCCTCCTCGCGTCGCGTCGACCGGGTGACCTCGAGGTCGAGATCGACGCCGTGCTTGAGCACCCGCACCTCGTTGGGCTTCACGCGATCGACCTGCGTCTCTCCCGCGTACGCGCCGTCGGCGAACACCGACAGCGTGCCGCCCTCGAGCGTCAGCGGCGTGGTGTTCTGCAGCCGCACTGCGGTGAACGCCGCCCCGCCGCGGTCGAGCAGCGTCACCCGCTCGGCGCTGGTGGCCCCGTCGATGATGGGCAAGAGCGCACTCTTGCGCGCGCCCAGAATGACCGGCTCCTTCACCGTGTAGAGGAACAAGTCGCCCGCTTCGCTGACCGCCGCCGGCTCGAGCGGCGTCGGCCCGTCTTCCAGCACCGTCGACGAGATGCCGCTGCCGGCACCGCGCGCCACCATGCCGTGCACCATGCCCATGCCCCCGCCCCCCGACCCGTAGCCAGTGGTGCCGAACCCGCCCAGGCCGACGCCACCCCCGGCGACGCCGCCCACCTCGAGCGAGCCGCGCAGGTGCTCGCGGGCCTCGCGGGTCGACAGTTGCGGAGCGGTATCGAGCCCGTCTTCCGGAGCGACGAGGTCGCGCCGCCCGTACCTCGGCCCGGCGAGCGGAAAGAGGAACGAGGTCGGCTTGCCCGAAGCCAGCGACACCTTCACCCCGTTCCACGCCTCGTCGGAATCGTTGTGCACCAGCGCGAACCCCTGCAGGCGGGGCTTCGGGCCCATGACCAGCCGATAGGTGGTGCGCCACACCGGCGCTTCGGTGGTGTACCCGACCGCCACCGAACCGCCGCCCGACGCGCCCCGCACCACCAGGCGTTCCCGTTCGGGCTGCAGCGCGGTCGAACCGACGGCGCGGCTCCACGCCAGCGAGACCGCCGCGCCCGTGGGCCGCACCGCGCGCACGTCGGTCAGGCGCACCTTCGACAAGCCCGCCTCGCCGAAGAGCAGCAAGGTCGCGTCCTGGTGCTGCTTGCCGTCCTTGTCGACCACACCGTCTTCGCGCGTCACCTCGATGACCCGGCCCTGCAGGTTGGCACCGGTGGCCTGCGAGACCACCACGTCGACGCCCTGCAACGAGTGGAGCAGCGAGGCGAGCGAGGCCTCGGCTTCCTTCGCCGGCAGCCCGGCCATCGCGCGCGCCGCGTCGACGGCCAGCGGTGGCGCGAACTCGACCGACGCGACCCCGTGCTCCGAGACCACCACGAGGGACTTGAGGGTGTCGTCGAGTTGACCTGCCTCCAGCGGAATCTCGGCGGTGGCCCCCGCGCTCAACGCGCCGTGGCGCTCGAAATAGCCAACCCCGTTCTCGTAGAGCACCAGCGAGTGGAGCGGCAGTTGCGCTCGGGTCTGTGCGAGCACGGCAGCGGTCGAAACCAGCAGCAGCAACGAGTGCATGGGCTGGTACCGACAGCGCCGGGCCCCCGCGGTTCCGAGAAAGCGGGTCCGCCGGCCGAGGTAGGCAGAAAAAGGAGCGTGTTCACTTGCGCTTATACCCAAGCGCCGCTAATCAAACACTCTCACCCAAGGAGGCCGGCTGATGCAGCTCGAGTCGCTCAAGATGTTCGTCGACGTGGTCGAGACCGGCTCGTTCTCGCGTGCCGCCCAGCTCAACCACGTCACGCAGTCGGCGGTCAGCCAGCAGATTCGGGCCCTCGAGAACCGGTACGAGCAGCGGCTGCTCTCGCGCAGCGCGCGGCAGGTGACGCCGACGCCCGCAGGTGAGCGGCTCTTCCGCGGCTGCAAGGAAATCCTCGCGCGCTTTTCCGAGGTCGAGCAGGAGATTCGCGAGCAGGCGACCGAGGTCTCGGGCACCTGCAACGTCTCGAGCATCTATTCGGTGGGTCTGCACGAACTGCACAGCCTGCAGAAGAACCTGCTGCGCGCGCACCCCAAGGTGAACTTCCGCCTCAACTACCGCCGCAGCGACCAGGTGTACGACGACGTCATTCTGGGCGCCGCCGACCTGGGCCTGGTGGCGTACCCGCAGGCGCGCGCCGGCGTGGACATCGTGCCCTTCCGCGAAGACAAGCTGGCGGTGGTGCTGCCGCCCGGGCACCCGCTGGCGGGCAAGGCCAAGCTGTCGATGAGCGCGCTGGCCGGGTTGCCCTTCATCGGCTTCGACCGCGAGGCGCCCTCGCGCAAGGGCATCGACAAGCTCTTCCGCGACAAGGGCTTCGAATTGGCCCCGGTGATGGAAATGGACAACGTCGAGACCATCAAGCGCGCGGTCGAGCTGGGCCTGGGCATTTCGGTGCTGCCGACCCCCACCGTGCAGCAGGAGGTCGCCAGCGGCTCGCTGGTGGCCAAGCCCTTCGCCGAGGGCTCGTTCACCCGGCCCATCGGCATTCTGGTGCGCAAGGGCAAGTACCTCTCGCGCGCGTCGCAGGCGGTGCTGGACGCGTTCAAGAGCAACAGCCAGGAAGAATGAGGCGCACGGCCCGTCTGGGTCGCCGCCTCCCTCGGCTCACCGTCGAACCAGGGTCGCCGCGGGGCGTTCGCGCACTGCGCGGTGCAGTTCCCTGGCGCGCGCCGCGCGTCGGGGCGTGGGGTGCACGAGCACCGCCCAGCCCACGTCGAGGCCGGTGACGAGCAGCAGGGCCAGCGCGGCCTTCACGCGCTCGCCTCGGGCACGTTGGTGGGCATCGACGCGGGCGGCGTGGCCGACAGAATCTGCGCGGCCACGGTCTCGAGCTGCTGCGGGTTGGCGCGGAACCATTCGATGGCGCGCTCGCGGCCCTGGCCGATGCGCTCGCCACCCAACGAGAAGTGGCTGCCGGCCTTGTCGATGAGCCCCGAGAGCGAGCCCAGGTCGACCACCTCGCCCGCGCGGCTGATGCCCTGGTTGTAGATGATGTCGAACTCGGCCTCCTGGAAGGGCGGCGCGACCTTGTTCTTCACCACCTTGACCTTGGTGCGCGAGCCGATGACCACGTCGCCGTCCTTCAGGTTGCCGGCGCGGCGAATCTCGCAGCGCACCGACGAATAGAACTTCAGCGCGTTGCCTCCGGTGGTGGTCTCGGGGTTGCCGAAGACCACGCCGATCTTCATGCGAATCTGGTTGATGAAGATGATGGTGGTGCCCGAGCGGCTGACGGCGCCGGTCAGCTTGCGCAGGGCCTGGCTCATCAGCCGGGCCTGCACGCCCATGTGGGCATCGCCCATCTCGCCTTCGATTTCGGCGCGGGGCACCAGGGCGGCGACCGAGTCGACGACCACCAGGTCGACCGCGCCCGAGCGCACCAGGTGCTCGGTGATTTCGAGCGCCTGTTCGCCGGTGTCGGGCTGGGCGATGAGCAGCTCTTCGACCCGCACGCCCAGCTTGCGCGCGTAGCTGACGTCGAGCGCGTGCTCGGCGTCGATGAAGGCCGCGACCCCGCCGGCGGCCTGCACCTGCGCGATGGCGTGCAGGGTGAGGGTGGTCTTGCCGCTCGACTCGTTGCCGAAGATTTCCACCACCCGGCCGCGTGGGTAGCCGCCGACCCCCAGCGCGCGGTCCAGCCCCACCGAGCCGGTGGGAATGACCGGCACCGCCTGCGCCTCGCTCGCCTCGCCCAGTTGCATGACGGCTCCCCGCCCGAACTGCTTTTCGATGGCCGCCACCGCCGCTGCGACTGCCTTCAACTTCTCGTTCACCTTGTTCATCGCCCGTCCCACCCGAAGAAGTGCACTCTGCCGATTCGCGAACGAGACCATTCCCGTTCGCGCGGCGCGGGTGAGCAAGGGGTGTGCCGGGTGGTGGCACCCGAGGCGCAGCGACGAGGACTCGAGGTCGTCCCGCCAGCGGGACGGTGGACGTGGACTATCCACAAAAAGCTCTCGCCCGACGAGAAGAACCAGGTGGGTGACACCAGCCCGAGGCGTAGACATCGGTACAACGTGTGTGGCACCTGACATGATGTCGATCAGGGCCGTGCCCGGCGCTGGTTGGCTCGGGTCCGTGGTGCGATGGTGGTCCAACGGAGTCTGCGCGTGGTCATCGACGGCGACAACGAAGCGTCTTCGGGGGTCGCGCAGTGGCTGCAGGAGGTCGAGGCCCGTTCGTTGCGCCTGCTGGCTCCGCTGCTCGCGATCGACGCCGTGTTCATGGCGGCGTTGGCGTTCGACTGGTCTGGTGCCGAGCGCGCGGTGATGCTGGGCGACGCGGCGTGCGCGACCCTGGCGGCGACCTTCGCGTGGTGGCGTCGACCGTCGCTCGAGGTCCGCAGCCTGGTGGTGATCGCCGGCCTGACGGGCAGCGCGGCGCTCGCGCTGCCACTCTTCGGGCCGACCATGGGCACGGGGCTGCTCTTCTTCGCCGCCATTCTGACCGCCAGCTTCCGTCACGCCGAACGGGGCGCCGCAGCCATCATCGCGGTGCTGGGCATCACTTTCGTCGTCACCGCCCTGGTCGGCCCCGGCCCGCACGCCATCGCCCTGCCTCCTCGAACCTGGGTGCGGGTGGGCACGGTGTCGTCGGTGATTCTGCTGGCCTCGACCTACGCGATGCTGCGCCTGCGGGCGCTGGTGGTCGAGAGCATGGCGCGCCAACTGGCGGCGCAGGCCCGGGCCCAGGCGCTCGAGCAACGCCAACGCGAGCTGCTGGCCGCGGCCGCCACCTCGCAGCGCCTCGAAGCGGTGGGGCAACTGGCGGGCGGCGTGGCGCACGACTTCAACAACGCGTTGACCATCATTCGCAGCGGGCTCGAGTTGCTGGCGGCGCCGGCCAGTGACGACGAGCGCCGCGAGGTGCTGGCCGAATGCGCGCAGGGCGTCGAGCGGGCGACCACCACCACCCGGCAGTTGCTCTCGTTCGCGCGGGTGCGGCACGACGAGCACGGCACCTGCGTACCGGCCGACGTGGTGCGGGCCTTCCACCATTCCATGGCGCGGGTGTTGCCGGCCAACGTGCGCTTCGAACTCGACGAAGGGGTCGACCGTCGGCCCATCGGCCTGAGCGCGGGCGTGCTCGAGCAGGCGCTGCTCAACGTGACCCTCAACGCGCGCGACGCGCTGCCGGCGAGCGGTGGGCTCATTCGGTTGCGGTGTCGTGGCGCGGGGCCGGTGCTCGAGTTGTCGGTCGAGGACTCGGGCTCGGGCATGAGCGACGAGGTGAAGGCGCGGGCCTTCACGCCGTTCTTCAGCACCAAGGGCGATCGCGGCACGGGGCTGGGCCTGGCGATGGTGCAGGCGACGGCCGAGCGCGCCGGCGGGGTGGTGGGGCTCGAATCGACGCTCGGGGTGGGCACGGTGGTGACGCTGCGGCTGCCTGCGGTCGAATCGACGGCTCGCGTCGAGCCGGCCACCGCCCGAGAAGGCACGGGGCAGGGTGCGTCGGTGCTCGTCGCCGACGGTCAGCCACCGGTGCGCGCGATGCTGCGGCGGCTGCTCGAGCGGGAAGGGTACCGGGTCTTCGAGGCCGACTCGGTGGGGCGGGTGGGCGCGGTGCTGGCCGAGTCGCCCATCGCGGTGGTGATCGCCGACGGCGTGCTCTCGGACGGAGGCGTGGCCGAGGTGCGTGCGCGCTGTGCCGCGTTGCGACCGGCCGCCCGGGTGTTGCAGTGCAGCGCCGACCCGGGGCTCGAAGAGGGGCCCGAGACGTTGCGCAAGCCGTTCGAGCCGCAGGCGCTGGTGAGCAAGGTCTCGGCCTTGCTCCCCGTCAGGACCTGAAGGGGCATCACGCAGGTACGAGGTGCCTGGCACCCGGTCCGGGGGTAGGGTGCACGGCGTGTTGACCCAGATCTGCTACGCGAGCTCGGCCTCAGTCCCCTTCGACGACGCAGCCCTGCTCGCCCTGCTCAGCGAAGCGCGCACCAACAACGCGCTGCACGGCATCACCGGCATTCTGCTCTCGAACCCCGGCCACTTCGTGCAGGTCATCGAAGGCGAGCGCGAGGAGGTCGACGCCCTGTTCGAGAAGATCGCCCGCGACACCCGCCACCAGCAGGTACTCGTCCTGTACCGCGAGACCATCGAGACCCGCGACTTTCCCCACTGGTCGATGGCGTACAAGAACCTGCCCGACGTGACCCCCGACTTCCTCAAGGATCAGTCGAAGGCGCGCCGCCTGGTGACGATGTTCCTGGCCCAGATGGCCTGAGGTCACTTCGGCGGCAGCACGGCCTTGAGCGCCGCCACCGTGCGCGGCAATTCGAAGCGGAAGGCCGCGAGCGCGACGGCGGGCCCCACCAGCGGCAACATCACGAAGGGCACCAGCACCTTCGGCTCGAGCGTGCCCAGCGAGGCCAGGTACGCGGTGATGAGCCCGCTCACCACGGTCCACAACATCACGAAGGCCAGCATCGCCGGGTGGGGCTCGAATTCGACCTGTACCCGGGTGCCCGTGCCGTCGGCCCGCAGCTCGCCCACCACCACCGGCACGAAGCTGTTGCGGGTGATGCTCGAGGGCGCGATGCGGAAGCGGTCGCCCTCGACCTGACCGCGCCACGGGAGCGCACCGCTCGAGAAGGCCAGCAGGCCGCCCGCGGTCACCTGCGCGGTCAAGCTCGCCGCGCTCGCCTCGGGCGTGCGCTCGCAGACCCACCATTCCACGTGCCGCAACATCGCCATGTGGCCAGCATGACACGGCCGCCAGTCTTCAACTGCTGCGAAAGGTGTGGTTCAAACCCCGTCGCCCGTGCCCGAGAACGTGAACCCGCTCGTCGTGGTGATTGCCGTGCTGGTGGCGGTGGGCCTGCTGCGCGTGCAGACCTGGCGGGCGCTGCTGTGTCTGTGGCCGAAGAGCCTGCGGGTCGAACCGGAAGAGCCGGCCTCGGCGCTCACCGTGTCGGGCGTGCTCGAGCCTGCGGTCGACGCGCTGCGCGCGCAGGGCTTCACGGTGGTGGGCAGTCATTCCGAAGCGCCGCGGCTGGGGCCCGCCGAGCTCTTCGTCGACCTCGCGCACGCGGGCAGCGGCATCTGGGCCCAGGTGAGCGCGCCGCACTCGCGCGACGAGCGCTCGGCCCGCGTCACGCTGCTCACGCCGACCGACGGCGCGTGGGTGCTGACCTCGAACTTCCGCCGCCCCGCGAGGGACACCGCGCGCGTGGCGGTCGGTGGGCTCGAGGGCGCCACACCCGAGCGACTGGTGAAGGCCCACGCCCGTCGGCTCGCCGCCGGCGCGTCGCTGCCCGAGGTGTCGCTCGACGCGCGGGTCGCGCTGGCCCGCGACTGGTACGCGTCGGTCGGCGTCACCGAGGTGCGCCTGCAGCACGCGCGCGGGTTGATGTGGTCGCTCTTTGCCCTGGGGCTGCTCGCCGCGCCGTTCGTGACCGCCGCGCGTTCGTGATTTCCCCGAACAAGTCCGCCAGCTTCCAGCTCTGTTGTTGTGGAGTCGGACCGAGGTTGGCATGGTGTCGCGCGCCATGAAGAGCATTTCCTCGCAGCACGACGTCGTCTTCCTCGCTGGCAAGCGCACGCCGTTCGGCACGCTCAGCGGTTCCCTCAAGGACCTGACCGCCACCGACCTCGCGGTCGAGAGCGCCAAGGCCACCCTGGCGCAGGCGAAGGTCTCGGCCGAAGAGGTGCAGCACGTGGTCTACGGCAACGTGATGCAGACCAGCACCGACGCCATCTACCTGGCGCGGCACGTGGGGTTGCGCACGGGCGTGCCGGTCGGCGTGGGCGCGCTCACCGTGAACCGGCTGTGCGGCTCGGGCTTTCAGGCCTTCGCCAACGCCGCCGAGCTGATGCTCACCGGCCAGGCCGACGTGGTGCTGGCGGGCGGCACCGAGTCGATGTCGCAGGCGCCGCACGTCATTCGCGGCGCGCGCACGGGCCTCGCGCTGGGCAAGTCGCAGCTCGAAGACACGCTCCTCACCGGGCTGTTCGACACCTTCGCGGGCGTGCCCATGGGCATCACCGCCGAGAACCTGGCCGAGCAGTACAAGCTGACCCAGGACGAGGTCGACGCCTTCAGCGTGCTCTCGCAGCAGCGCTTCGCGGCGGCGCAAGAGGGCGGGCGGCTGAGCGAGGAAATTTCGCCCGTCGAGCTCAAGAGCAAGAAGGGCAGCACCTTCTTCTCGAAGGACGAGCACGGCCGCCCCGAGTCGACGGTCGAGGGCTACAAGCGGCTGCCCAAGGTCTTCAAGAAGGACGGCGTGATCCACCCCGGTGCGGCCTCGGGCATCAACGACGGCGCGGCGAGCGCGCTGATGTCGACGCGCGCGTGGGCCGACAAGAAGGGCGTCAGGCCCATCGGCCGGCTGCTCAACTGGGCGGCGACCGGCTGCGACCCCAAGGTGATGGGCATCGGCCCGGTGTCGGCGATTCGCGCGCTGATGGCGCGGGCCGAGTTCAAGCTCTCGGACATCGACCTCTTCGAGGTGAACGAAGCCTTCGCGCCGCAGTACCTGGCGGTCGAGAAGGAACTGGGCCTGCCGCGCGATCGCACCAACGTCGACGGCGGCGCCATCGCGGTGGGCCACCCGCTGGCGGCTTCGGGCGCGCGCATCACCCTGCACCTGTTGTACGAGCTCAAGCGCCGTGGGGCGCGGTACGGAGTTGGCAGCGCCTGCATCGGCGGCGGCCAGGGCATCGCAGTTCTCGTGGAGGCATTGTGACCGAAGAGACCAAGGCCGCTGACAAGTCCATTCCTGACGCCAAGACCCTGCGCGAGCAGGCCAAGGCGCTGGCCGAAGAGCGCCGCGCCGAGCGGAAGAACCGCAAGCGCAAGTGCACGCTCTGCGGCGTGGACGAGAACGACAAGGTGCCCTTCGTGGCGCACCCCGACGGCATCGGCCCCTCGTGCAAGGAGCCGTCGATGTGTGAGCACTACCGGGCGGCGCGCGCGCCGGGTCGTTAGGAAATCCCCCGGCCCCGAGGCTTGCCTTGGGGGGCCAAACGGCTAAGCCTACGGGGTGGATCCGGTCGTCCCCCCACCTTCTCGCTGACCCAAGTCGCCACGACGGCGCCAAGGGTCAACCGAGACGGATCCTCAGTGGAGTTCACATGTCTGTTCCTCCGTTCAATGCGGTGAAGGTGTTTTCGACGACGTTGGCGCGTGATCGCGAAGCCATGGGTGAGAACATCACCCGCTGGCTGAAGGACAACTCGGGCATCGAGATCGTCGACAAGGTCATCACCCAGAGCTCCGACAAGGAGTTCCATTGCCTGTCGATCACCATCTTCTACAAGACCAAGCCGGCGGCCTGATCTCGGTCGCGAGCGGAACACCCGGGGAATGCCGGGTGTTCTCCGCTTCGAAGCCATGGCGCGCATGACCCTTCAGCTGCCGCGGTTCTCGAGCGTCTCGGCGATGCTCGCGGTGGCGCTGGTCGTCGTCTCGGTGGTCACGCAGATCGCCGGGCTGACGGGCGTGATGGTGTTGGTGCCGTCGCTGGTGGTCGGCAAGTTCTTCCTCTGGCAGCTCGTCACGTACGCGCTGGTCGAGACCTCGCCGATGGGCATCATCTTTGGCGCGCTCATTCTGTGGAGCATCGGCGGCGCGCTGGAAGGCGTGTGGAGCCGCAACCGGTTCCTGCGCTTCTGCCTGGGCATCGTGGTCGCGGCCGCGCTCGCCACGGTCGGCCTGGCCCTGGTGGTGCCCTCGCTGGTCGCCGGAGGCTACGCCGGCGGCACGGTGCTCACCGGCGCGCTGTGGGTCGGCTACGGGCTGTACATGGGCCGAGGGCAGACCAACTTCTGGGGCATTCCCGTCACCGGCAACGTGTTCGCGCTCATCGGTGCGGGCTTCGTGTTCTTGAACGCGGCCTTCTCGGGGCTCTCGAGCGTCATTCCCAACGCGTTCGCGTTGCTGTTCACCTTTCTGTTCATGCGCACCAACCTGAAGCTGCCCACCAACCCGTGGACGCGGTTTCGAAGCTGGCAGCTCGAGCGTGACTTGAAGAAGCGCTCGGCGCACCTCAAGTCGATCGACGGCGGGCGAAACGTCGGGCGCGGGTCCGACAAGTACCTGCAGTAACGCGCGGCGAGGTCGTGCCTGTTACGACAGCACGCATGACGCCACTCCCGGTGCTTGTGGTGAGCCATGGCGCGGCGGTCTTCACCGCTGCGGCCGAAGACCCCACGCACCGCTGGCTCACCTCGCTGGCGCCCCAGGTCGCCGCGGCTGCACCCCGCGCCATCGTCGTGGTGTCGGCGCACGACCTCACCGAGGGGCACTGGGCGGTCAGCACGAACGATCGGTTGAGCGTGGTGCACGATCACCCTGCGGCCGAGTGGCATGACGAGCGCTACACGGTGCCGGGCGCCCCCGAGCTCTCGGCGCGCCTCGTCGACGCGTTGCGGGCCCTGCAGTTGCCGGTGAAAAGCGATGCCAGGGCTGGGCTCGACCATGGCGCCTGGCTGCCCCTGCGCGCCGTCGTTCCACGCGCTGACGTTGCCGTGGTGAGGCTGTCGCTCAACACGCGCGCCACCTTCGAGCAGCACCTGGCGGTGGGCGCGGCCCTCGAGCCGCTTCGCCGCGAAGGGGTGCTGGTGCTGGCCAGCGGTTCGGTGACCCACAACCAGCAGGAGTTCCGGACGCGCTTCTTCCGCGGCGCCGCGCTGGGTGAAGACCCACCGGCGTTCAGCGTGCGGTACGACGCGTGGGTCGCGCAGACGCTGGCCGTCTCCGACCCGCTCGAACGCGTCGCGGCGCTCGCAGGGTATTCGAGGCACGAGGACTTCGCGCAGGCACACCCCACGCCCGATCACCTCTGGCCGGTGTTGGTGGCCACCGGCGCCGCCGGCGCTGACCTGGGGCGGCGGGCGCACGCGGGGTTTCAGCACGGCCTGTCGATGTCGGCGTTCCTCTTTGGTCAGTGGAGTACGGGCTCGAGCTGATGGTGGGTTGACGCATCATGAATCATGATGGAATCTGACAGCATGCCGTCACGCCCTGTGCAGATCTCGATCGACGTCGAGCTCCTCAAGAAGGTCGACCGCGACGAGGAAACGAAGCGCACCGGCCGCTCCGGGGTCATTCGACGCGCGCTCGAGTACTATCTCGAGGCCAAGCGCCGCCGCGGCGTCGATCTGCAGCTGCGTCAGGCGTACGCGCGAAAGCCACTCGAGCAGGAAGTGCTCGACGTGATCGCCGCCCAGGCGTGGCCGGAGGACGAGTGAGGCAGGTGCGGCGTGGCGAGATCTGGCTGCTCGACCGGCCGCGCCCCGACAAGCGCCGCCCGGTGGTGGTGCTCACCCGTGACGTGCTGGTGGAGCTGCTCGACACGGTCACCGTCTGCGCGGTGACCTCGACGCGGCGAGGTGCGCCCACCGAGGTACCCCTGGGCACCGAGCACGGCCTCAAGGGCCCTTCCTGCGCGAACGCCGTGAACCTCTTCACGGTACGACAGGCCGAGCTGCGCACGTTCGTGGGGACCTTGCGGCCAGCGGAGCTCGAGGCGTTGTGCGAGGCGACGGCGGTCGCCCTCGGCTGCGACTGATACACAGGAGCGGCCCTGCCCGTCAGGCCTGCTGTTGACGCATGACTCACTGACAGAGCGGCACGTCGAAGGTCGACGACCAGCTCGCGGTGCCGCCGTCGACGAAGACCGCCTGCGCCGACAAGTCACCCGTCACCCGCGTGGGCCCGACGACCGACAGGTTCATTCGCCCGCTGGCGCTGACCGCCTGGTCCACGGTCATGCCGCCGGCGAGCTGCTGATACCCGATGGCGGCGCCCGGCCCTCCAGGGACCGTGCCAGGCGCGACGACCGGGTAGGTGCCGGGCTGGAGCTTGCCGCCGTCGACGGTGAAGGCCTGGGCGATGAGCAGGTGCCCGGCTGCGGTCGACGCGTTCGCGATGGTGCCCGGGCACTCCAGCGAGGTGATGTCCGAAAGCATGAAGAAGGTGGTCGAGCGATCGGCAGCGCCGCTGGGCAGCCGGCCGTAGGCCGCGATCGCGGTCGACGGCACGAACGGCGCTCCGGACAGGGCGAAGACGGCGCCTCCGTCGCTCACGCTCCCGCCGCCACCACCAGTCGACCCGCCGCTCCCGCCAGTCGGCGAGCCACCGCTGCCGCCACCACCGCCGGCGTCGAGGCCAGCGACGGAACCACAACTGACGAGCACTGCTGCGAGAACGACGATCGACTGCTTCATGAGGAACCCCGGGAAAGGGGAGCGCTTCGGGGCGCTCCGGCAAACTGAAGAGTCCCCGGGGCGACTGTGTTTTGCGCCGAACGCAAAACAATCGTCTTCCCGACCCTCGATGAGGGTGAGGGTGAGGGCGAACGTCAGCGCCGCGGCGGGCCTACTCGTCGTCGGCGGCGCGCACGAGGCTGCTGAGCGTCAACACGCTGTCGGTCTGGCCGAGGTGCTCACGGACGTCGGCCAGCACCGCCGCGCGTACCTTGCGCAACCGGCGCATCACCGACGACGCGTGCAGTTGATGCAGCCGCCCCAGCGTCTCGAGCCCGAAGCCGTCGACGTAGTACTGCTCGAGCAACAACCGGTCGGCGGCGTCCAGCCGGGCCACCGCTTCGGCTGCCAGCCGGCCCAGCGCGGCGCGAGCATCACGGGCCTGGGTGGCCTGCTCGGGGTTTGGCGAGGGGCCGAGCAGGTGGTCGATGAGCGTGGTCTCGGCGGGCCTCTCGCGATCGCGCGACTCCACCCGCAGCGCGCGGCGCTCGGCGACCGCGCGCACCCAGCGACCGAGCGAGCCCTGCCCGGTCCACGAGCGCAGGGCGTCGCCCATGAACAGCTCCTGTCGCAGCCACTGCTTCACGTCGTCGCTCACCCGCAGCGGCGCCACCAACTGCGCGTCGAAGGTGGCGTGGGCCTCTCGGTCACCGTCGAGGCACCGGGCGCAGAGCTGGCGCTCCTCTTCAGGTGACATGCGAACCCAAGGTCGCATAGCTGTCGAAAGGACGCCAGATGAACGACTGTCCCACCGAGAGCCGACTGGTCGCCTGGGCCGAAGACGGCGCCGATGCGGTCGTGCGAACGCACCTCGAGACCTGCGCGGCGTGCCGGCAGGTGGTCGCCGCGATGCTCGAGGACGAGCGGGAGGTGCAGCTGGCGCCGGGAGACACCCTGGGTCGCTACCGCCTGGACGCCCTGGTCTCTCGTGGCGGCATGGGGGTGGTCTTTCGCGCCTGGGACCCCACGTTGTCGCGCGAGGTGGCGATCAAGGTGCTGCGGCGCGACCTGTTGCTCTCGGGCAGCAGCGAGCAGTTGATGCAGGAAGCGCGCACCATGGCGCGGCTCTCGCACCCCAACCTGGTGTCGGTCTTCGACGCCGCGAGCGAGCGCGGTCAGTTCTTCGTGGTGATGGAATGGCTCGAGAGCGGCACCCTGCGGGCCTGGTTGGCGCAGAAGCGCACGCCGCACGAGCTTCTCACCGCCTTCCTCGCGGCTGGCCGGGGCCTCGCGGCCGCGCACGCCGCGGGGCTCTCGCACGGTGACTTCAAGCCCGAGAACGTCCTCATCTCGCGCGACGGCCACGTGAAGGTGGGCGACCTGGGCATGAGCGACCTCTCGGCCATCACCGCGCAGGAAGGCGCGCTGCTCGCCGGCACGCCGCGCTACATGGCGCCCGAACTGGGCACCAGCGGCCCGACGCCAGCCAGCGACCAGTACGCCTTCGCGGTGGCGCTCTCGGACGCGCTGGAAGGGCACCACGCGCCGCGCAGCCGCAAGGTGCTGGCGCGCGCGCTCGAACCCGACCCGACGCGTCGCTACGACTCGATGCTGGCGTTGCTGACGGCGCTCGAGCCCCGGTCTCGAAGCCGCTGGCGGCTGGCCGCGGCGCTGGCCGCGACGGCCCTGGTGGCGCTGGTACCCATCGGGCTGCGCCAGCGCGCGCAACGCGAGCAGGCCCGGGTGTCGCTGCGACAGGCGCAGCGGTTGGGGCCCCCGTCGAGCCTCGAGGAGGTGCGCGCCCGCGAGGTCATCGTGCGCTCGGCGGTGGACACCCTGGGAGACCTCAGTGAGGTCGAGGCGGTCGAGGCCTTCGAGTTGCTGCTGAAGTTCGCGGTGGCGTTCGACGACCTCGGGGCGCGCGACGATGGCACCCGCCTGGAAGACGAGGTCCTGACCCGCGCGGCGCTGGGGCGGGCGCGCCAGGTGAGCAGCGCGCTGACGGCGGTCGAGATCAACGCGCGAAACCTGCGCGCGCACCACCTCGAGGGCGCGGCGCGCGAGGCCGCGTTCCAGCAGGCGCAGGCGCTCGTCTCTCAGGCGCCGGCGACGCCACGGTTGACCGCGGCACACGTCAGGCTCGAGCGGGACTGGGGCATGCTGCTCGACGGCGAGGCGGCGGGCCCCCACCTCGAGCACGCCTGGGCGCTCGCCAGGCCGCTGTTGTCCGAGCCCGACCTCGAGCAGCGGCTCGAAGCGGCGTCAGTGCTGAACGTGGCGCTCGAAGAGGTCTGGCAGCGGTCTGCCAGCGACGCGGTCGAAGGCGCCGCGCAAGCCTGGGCGGCGGTGGCTCCCGAGTGTCTTCGCACGCGAGCGACCGATGACCTCCGAGTTGCCTGCAACTCGGTGCGGTACAACGCCGTGTGGGCCCAGAGTTGGGTCGATTGGGCGGTCGCGCCCGAGGCGCGTGCCGAGGCGTTGGCGGCCATCGCGCTCGAGACCCAGGTGCACCCCGACTCCGAGTGGGCGTGGCGACTGTCGGTCGACTCGCACCTCACCTTGTGCCAGCCGGGGGTGGCCCTGGCGGCCTCGCAGCGGCTGCTCCAGTTCGACGGGTCGGTGTACGCGCGCGAAGAGGCGCTGCTCGCCGCAGCGCTCGCGGGCGACGAGGCGAGCTTCGAACGGCTCGCCGCTGCGCACGCTCCCGAGCGGTGGGTCGGGCACTTCGCCGCGGGGCTCCACGAACTCTCGCGAGGTCGCCGCAGCGAGGCCCTGGCCTCGTTCGAGCGCCTGCAGGCCGTGCCGTGGCCCGGCATGAACTGGTGCCCGGCGGCGGTGGCGCCCGAGGGGGACGCCGCCGCGCGCCAGCAGGTCGAGCGGTTGCTGGCGCTCGTGCGGGCCAGCCTCGAAGGGTCTGGCAGCGGTGACCCCACGCCGGCGGTGGTCGAGTTCGCACGGCGCGAGCTTCGCTGACGCGCCGTGGCGGTCAGCGCGCGGCGAGCGAGAAGCGCACCCGCTGGTCGACGCTGGCGCGCGCGCCGGTGACGTCGGCCGCGTTGGCGGCGAGCGCTGCCGGTGGGGTGCGCCGCCGCAACAGCAGCGTCGCGGTGAGGGCGGCCAGCACGCCAGCGAGCTGCACCGGCCGCCACGCCTCGTGCGAGGCGGCTTCGAGAATGAACGCCCGGTCTTCGGGGGCGGCCCGCTCGACGACCTGGCGGGCTTCGTCGACCTCGTACCAGCGCACCGCGCCGCCGAGGGCAAGGGTGACCGCGAGCGCGGCCAGCGCGGCTCGGCGTGGGCCAGGTGAGCGGGCCAGCCGCGAGGCGACGGCCGAGCCGACGGCGTAGGCGCCGGCCACCGCGACGAGCGCCATCCACCAGCCGCCTTCCAGCCACGCGTCGAGCTCGAGGCCGCTCGCCACCGCGCCCAGCCCCAACACCATGCTGGCGGCCAGCGCGCCGCGCCCCTCAGGCAGGCGCCCACCTTTGAGCTGGAGGAGGCCAAAGAGCGCGGCGCTCACGGTGGAGAGCGGCAGAAACGCACTCAGGAAGAGTTCGGCAAGGTTCAGGTCGTTCATGAAGCCTCGAAGAAGGGAACGGGGCTTTCGACAGCGGTGCCTTGCGCAGGTTCCGCGAGCTCGGCGCGCAAAAGAATGCGGGCGCGGGGGCTCAGGTCGGCATGACTCAGACCGCCCGGAACCAGGTCTCGACCGCGACCAGCGAGCGGGTCGTGACCTGCTACACGATTCTCGACCAGCTGATGACCGCGTGCGGGTTCACCGACTACACCGACGGCATGTACGAGGGGCAGCCCGACCGCTCGTACGCCGACGCGCAGCGCCGCCAGGCCGAGGTGCTGCTCGATCGGGCCGGCGTGCAGTCGGGCAGCGCGTTGCTCGACGTCGGTTGCGGCAATGGTCGGCTGTTGCGCACCGCGCAGGACCGGGGCGCGCGGGCCACCGGCCTCACGGTGTCGCCGACCCAGGTCCTCGGGGGGCGCGCGCAGCAGCTCGACGTACGCCTGCTCGACTACAAGCACGTCGGTCGCACCCTCGATGGCCTGTTCGACGCGGTCATCGCCAACGGGTCGCTCGAGCACTTCGCGAAGCCCGAAGAGGCCCTGGTCGGCGCCGACGGCGACGTGTACCGCGGCATGTTCGAGATGGCACATCGGGTGTTGAGGCCCGGTGCCGAGGGGACGTTCGTCACCACCGCCATTCACTTTCGCCAGCGGCCCGACCCCCGGGTGATGATGGGCGCCGAAGGCGGCTTCCCCGCGGGCAGCGACGCGTTTCACTGGTCTCGGCTCAACCGGTCGTTCGGCGGGTGGTACCCGAGCCCTGGGCAGCTCGAGCGCTGTGCCGACGGCCTGTTCGAGCTGGTGCACGAGGAAGACGGCACCGAGGACTACCTGCGCACGTCGGACGAGTGGGTGCGCGGCGCGTGGCGCTCGTTCCGGTCACCGAGGGCCCTGGTGGTCGCGACCCGAATGGTGCCGCTGATGATGCAGGAACGGGAGCAGACGCTGGACCTCTTCAGGTGTCTGTTGATGAGCGAGTCGTGGAACTGGCAGTTCCGTGGGAACCCGTCACCGACCGTGTTGCTGCGCCAGACCTGGAAGCGGCGCGCGAACTCGTGAACGCCACGTGGCGCTCGACGACCACGCCGACGGTACCGGTGCTCCTGCCGGCCAGCCTCGCCGGGCTGTTCACGCGGTGGGGGCTGGAATCGACGTTGTCGGGCGAGTGGGTGACGGGGTCGTCGAGCGCGGCGGTCGACCTGGGCCGCGCCGACGTTCGTGGCGACCGGCTGGCGAGGGCCTTCTTCGATCAGCTGCTCGTTCCCCGAGACGGTTCGTCGCTGCCGATCGTCTTCCAGAGCACGCCGCACACCTTCGCGATGCGGGCGGCGGCGGCGCGTCGCGGGTTCCAGACCTTCCTCACCGGGGCGTTGACGTCGGACGGGGCCCCCGCCGTCGAGCGTTCGCTCCTGGCAGGGGCGCGGGCGTCGCTGGCCGCGTTTGCTCGTGGGGCGCCAGACGTCGTGCCGACACCAGCCGACGCGCCTGCGTTGTTGGTCGTCAGTGACTGGCCGATGGCCACCTACAAGCTGCGGCTGCCTTCGGTCGACGAGCTGAAGCTGCGCAAGGTCACGTCGGTCCATATCGGGCTCGAGCGTGAAGACTTCGGCGTGCGCTCGCTGTTCGAATACGTCGAGTTCGCGGCGCCGGCGCTCCGAGCGCTCGCGCTCCAGGCGAGGGCCTGGCGGAGCGCGGGCCTGCAGGTTCTCGTGGTGGGCCTCGAAGCCCCACGCGGGGTCACCGCCAGCGGCGCTCGCCCCTGGCACACCTCGTTGGTCAAGCGGCTGGCCTGGGAGCACGGCTTCATGGGCCCCGTCGACCGCTTCGAGCCGTCTCCCCAGACGCTGCCGTCGATCATCGCCTGGCTGGACCAGCTGGCCGAACGCTACGAGCAGCTCGGACCCGCGTTCGCGGGGCAGTTGCGGCGAATCGAAGAGGCGAAGGACGAGGCCCGCGCCGCGAGTGAATTTGCATTGGGGCTCGAGTTCGTCACGGGGCGTTGACGCGCCCTCGCGCGAGCGCGTGTCGTACGCGCTGGTGGCCCGCTTCGAGCTGTTCACGCCGTGGTTCGGCGGACCCTTCAGCGACGGCGCAGAGCGAGCCACGCGAGCAGCGCGAACGGGAAGAGGGCCGAGCTTTCGGTGCACCCGCAGCCACCGACGGGCGGCGTGTCGAGACCGCCATCGACCGCGTCGCTCCCGGCATCGACCGTGCTCATCGGTCCTCCCGCATCGACGACGAGGTGGGCTCCGGCGTCCACGCCTGCGTCGATCGAGGCGACCGGACCTGCGTCGAACGAGCCGGCGTCGCTTCCGGCCCCGGCATCGACGCTCGCGTCCGCCGCGAGGTCTGCGATGAACAGCACCCCCTGCGGCACGGCGCCAACGGCGAGCGCGCCGCCGAGGAGGCCGGTGCCGGTCTGGGTCTGCAGCGCCGAGAAGCGGGTGGCGAAGACGCCCAGCGAGGTCTGCCCACCGTCGGCGTCCCACCGCACCAGCTCGGAATCGGCGCCGACGTCCCTCGCGAAGTAGAGCGCGTCGCCGCGCGCGCCGAGCACCGTCGAGGACGAAGACAAGAACCCGAGGACCGACGCCGACCGGCCGTCGGTGCGCGCGACGAGTTGGTCGGCGCCCCAGGTCGAGACGAAGACCGCGCTGTCGGTGACGAAGAACTGGGTCGAGCGGCCGTAGCCGAAGGGCAAGGTCCAGACCCGCGTCGTTCCGGCGGTGGTCCCGTCGGTGCGAACGAGCGCCGCTCCGCCGTCACGTTGGGTGCAGGCCAGGAGCCGACCGCCGAGCGCGGCGACCGACCGCTGCGGGCTGCAGTCGTCGGTCAGCAGGGTGTCGTGCTGGGCGTCGAACGACCAGAGTTCCGACGGGCCTGTCGCCAGGCTGAGGCCATCGGTCGCGTTCGCGAAGGTGAACGTGTTGTTCCAGCCGGCGTCGCGAACCGTCACCGAGCCACCGTCCCACGAGTGCAGCACGCCATCGACCTGCCAGAGCAGGGACGTCGAGTCGTGACTGATGAGCGAGACCGTTGGAGGCGTGCCGACGACGATCTGCACGGTCTGGCCCACCGTGCTGCTCGGGTCGAACCAGAGGACCTGCCCCAGCCGACCGGTCAGCGGGCCATTGCTCGGGTACTCGCTGGTGTAGAAGGCGCCGACGCCGCCAGCCCACGCCACCAACGCGAACGCCGCCTGGGGGAAGCCGGTCGCCGCGAACGTCGTCCCCGGCGCAGTGATGGAAGGCACGCCCAGGCAGGTCTGGGTGCCGTCGGGGCTCATGAAGCACGGCGCGTCCATGCCGCCCCCGCTGGCGAGGAAGAACTGGCGATCGGCCACCCGGGGCCCCAGTCGGTAGCGTTTCAGGAAGCCGGACGTTCGCCTGACGGTGGTGGCGGCCGAGCCCTGCGTCCAGAAGAGGTCCGATGCCACGATGAACGCGTCGGTCGCGGCCACGTCGATCTGCGTGGGCGCCGAGGTGAGGTTCCAGCTCGTCCAATCGAGCGACTCGGCCCACGCGCTGCCGCAGACGAGCACCGACACCACCACCGCGCGAAGGCACTTCATGGACGACCTCGTGAGGGCGAAGAAGGAGAACGACTCAGTGATTCGCGGTCGCGGCGACGGCGGCGTGCGCCTCGGCCCGGGCATCGGCGATGCGCTTGAGCTGGGCGCCGAAGGCGGGCCCGAGCGGCTCGTACCTCGCGACCAGGCCGTCGAGGTACGCGTCGATGGTCGGCAGGTTCGTGGCGGTCGCGTCGAAGATCGCCGGGTCGCCGCCGACGCCCTGTTCCCACGCCAGGCGCTTGAGCTGCGAGGTCTGCCACGGGCGAGCTCCGTTCGAGGCGACGTCGCGTGGCTGGTCGAGCCCCACCAGGTCTACCGCGAGGCCTTCCTTCCGGTACGCGAGCAACTGCAAGGCGAGCGCCCGCTGGGCTGGTTGGCCGTGCGCGACGTATTCCTCGACGGTCCGCGGCCCCAGGTCTTCGTTCTCGAGGCCCACCTTCACGTGGGTGATGCCGCGGGACTTCAGGTCAGCGGGCGAGGGAAGCATCATCGGGTACGAGCTCATGTGCAGGTCGCTGATGACCAGCAGCGGGGGCGCGTCGGCTGGTACCGTCGCCGGGGCTTCGGCGCCCTGCGCGAACCCGGGCAGTGAGGCGTGGGCGTCGGCGAGCATGCCGGAACAGATGTCAGGGGTACCGTCGGCGGTCAGCGCTCCCGTCACGAAGGTCTGAAACCCCCGCTTCGAGGCCTCGGTGCGAAGCGCGAACGTGTGCGCCGCTCCTTCGAGCACGATGGGCAGGGTCGAGCCGTCCCTGGGCACGTCGAGCTGCTCGAAGAAGTTCCTGGCCAGCGCGGCCCCTCGACCATCGGCATGCGGGGGGTCGAACCCGGGTCCAGTCCCGCGCAGGAACTCGGGGGCGATGGTCTGCTGCAGCCCTCGACTCGCGAAGGTGGTGGCGAGGCTGGCAGGCGCGCCCAGTGGCGCTGGACTCGCGGGCGCGCGAGGCGTGGTGGTCCAACCCAGCGCCTGGGGCGTGGTGCCGGCTGGTTTCGCAGGGGGCGTGCGGGGTGAAATCGCCGGAAGAATGGGTCGCGCAGGCGGGCGGGTCGTTCGGGTCATGCCCCGAGGAGACCCGCGGCCGGCTCTTTTTTGCGTGGCACGGGGGAGCGAGGAGTCCACGGACCTCGCGCAAAACAATTCGCGCCACGGCCCCCCTGTCGAATCGCCCGGGGCCGCAGGGCTCGCGAAAATCGGTTCAGCGCCATGAAGAACGCGAAACTCCTCGAGCCCGAGTCGAACCCCCTCACGAGGGACCTCGACCGGTCGAGCCGTGCCCTGGCTCGTCTTGCCGAACGGTACCCCGCGCTGCTCGCGTTGCTCGACGAGGCGGTGCTCGGCGTCGTCTTTCACCTGGGCAGTCGCATCGTCGCGGCCAACGCGCTCGCCAGCCGCATGGCGGGCCGCGCGTTGTCGCCGACCTCGGAGCTGGCCGAGGTGCTCGCCGAGACCGAGCGTGAGCTGGTGACGAGGCACCTCATCGACGTCGGCCGGCTTGGCTTCGCCCCGTATCGACGTCGTTACCGGGTCGGGTGTGCGGCCCTGCCGCGTGAACAGGTCGAGCTCGAGACGGTGGTCCTGCAGGGCTTCTTCGAGGGTGACTGGCTGATGATGACGCTCTTGACCCCTGTCCCCTCGGAGCCCTGACACGCGACGTGACCTGACCTTCCGACCGCTCTAGGCTCGGGTCCCCCGTGAAGCGCGGTCTCCTCGTCATCACCCTGCTGAGCTTCGGTGCCTGCCGCGACGCGGGCGCCGAGCAGTGGTCGCGTGTGCACGCCCAGTACGAGTCCTTGCTCGCCCGCAGCGAGCGCGTGGAGTCTCCTGCGTTCGATGCCTTGCTGGTCGACCTCGACGCCGTGCCCGAGGCCAGCCGCCACCGCGCCGAAGCGCAGAAGCTGGCGGCCACCATTCGCAAGGGCCGGGTGCACCTGCCCGTGCCGCTCGCCGTGGCGCCGAAGCCGGGCACCGAGCCGGCGATGCTCGAGGCGCAGATGGCGGCGTGCACGCGCCTGGCCGAGCTGGTGGGCCGTGACGGCGGCGTCGACCAACGGGCGCTCCTCGCGCTCGAAGACTGCCGCGCCAAGGTGAACCAGGTGCGAGAGAAGCTGGTGCACCAGACCGAGCCCGGCGCGCCGACCGACGGAGACCACCACCCGTGATCCCCCGATCGCGAACTGTTGCGCGCGCTCTTCGTGCAGCAGCTGGGCCTGGCCCCCGCGGCGGTGGTGCTCAACGCCGGCGCAGAATGGATGGTCAGTCGCGAGAAGGGCGAGACCCTGTGCGACGTGCTCGCGCGGCGAGGCGTGCTCGACTCGACCCGAAAGATTCTGGTCGAGTCGCTGGTCGACGAGGCCATCTCGGCCGCGGGCGGCGACCCGGGCGCGACCATCGACTCGCTGCCCAAGCCGATGCGCGAGAGCCTCGACGGCATCTCGGCGACCTTGCGCTCGGGCGAACACCCCGCGGTGCAGGTCACCTCGCGTGAGGGCTCGGGCACCAGCATGCCCAGCTTCGACAGCCTCGAGACGCCCGAGAACGTCGGCGCCGAAGCGCGCGGGCGCTACAGCTTCGACACCGGCAAGAACGGGCGCACCGAAGAGCTGGGCAAGGGCGGGGTGGGGCAGGTGTTGCTGGCCCGCGACCACTTCCTGCAGCGCAACGTGGCCTTCAAGGTGCTCCACCGCGACATCACCACCAGCACCAGCTACGACACCCTGGCGGTGCGACAGCTCGAGGCGCGCTTCCTTCGCGAGGCCCGGGTCACCGCGCAGCTCGAGCACCCCAGCATCGTGCGCGTCTACGAGCTGGGGCGGCGCGGCGACGGCACGCTCTATTACACCATGCAGCGGGTGCGGGGCCGCACCCTGGGCCAGGCGCTCATCGACGCCCGGTCGCTCGAGGGGCGCCTGGCCTTCGTGCCCGACGTGCTCGCCGCCACCCATGCCGTCGCCTCGGCCCACCACCGCCAGGTCATTCACCGCGATTTGAAGCCCCAGAACATCATGCTGGGAGCGCACGGCGAGACCTACGTGATGGACTGGGGCCTGGCGCGCGTGCTGGGCCGCCCCGAGCGCAACGCGCGCCCGATGCAGTTGGCGCCCGACCTCACCGGCGGTCGCGACATGGGCCCGGTCGGCACGCCTTCGTACATGTCGCCCGAGCAGGCCTGGGGGCAGCACGACGCGGTCGACGAGCGCAGCGACGTGTGGGGCCTGGGGGCGATTCTGTTCGAGCTGCTCACCGGGAGGGCGCCCTTCATCGGCCGCTCTCCGTGGGACGTGCTGGCCGACGTGCGCTCGGGCACCGCCCCGAAGGTGCGTGAGCTCGAGCCGGCCGCGCCTCCCGAGCTGGTGGCGATCTGCGAGAAGGCGCTCGATCGCGAGCCGGGCCGTCGCTACCGCAACGCGGGTGAGATGGCCGAAGACCTGCTGCGCTTCCAGCATGGTCAGCGGGTGCTGGCCTACGAGTACACCACCCGCGAGGTGATGGGGCGGCTGGCGGTGCGCTACCGTGCCCTGGCCGCGGTGATCGCCGCCGTGCTGCTGCTGCTGTTGGTGGCTGGCGTGGTGGGCGGGGCCCAGGTTCGCCGCGAGCGCGACGAGGCCCGTGACCTGGCCCGCTTCTTCCTGCGCGAGCTGGCCCCAACGCTCAACGAGACGCCTGGGGCCTTCGAGCTGGGCGAGCGGCTGTCGGTCGATGCGCTGGGGGCGTTCTCGCGCGACCTCGACCTGAAGCGCGGGCCGGTCGACGAGCGGCTGATGCTGGCCCATGCCTGGAACGAGCAGGCGATGCGCGCGTCGTCTGGCGGTCAAGGCGAGCGGGCGGTGGCGGCGCGGCACATGGCGGCCCAGGTCGTTGCGCCCCTGGTCGCGCAGCGTCCGAACGACCCGGCGGTGCGGCTCGAGGCGGCGCGCCTGAAGATGGTCGACGTCGACCTGCTGCTGGACGAAGGAAAGGAAGACGAGGCCCTCGTGTTGGACGACGCGCTGCTGGCCGACATCGACCAGCTGGCCGCGCTCAGCCCCGACAACACCGACCTGCTGCGCTTGCAGCGGGGGGCACTCAACCGCGCGGGCGTGGTGCGAGCCAATCGCGGGCAGACCGAGCAGGCGATCGAGCTCTACCGCCGGCAGGTGGCGGTGGCAGACCATTGGAACCGGGTCGCTCCGGGCGAGCAGCCGGGGTCGGTGTTGGTGTCGTCGATGGCCGACCTGGCGCTGATCGAGTCCTGGGTGTCGATGGCCGATGCCCGCCGTGACGCCGAGCGCGCAGTGGCCGAGGGGCGCCGGTTGCTCTCGGGGCGGGAGTCGGTCGCGGTGCGGGTCAGCCTGGGGGAAGCGTTGTTGGCGCTGGGGCGCTTGCAGCTGGGGGCCGACGACGCCCGGGCCGAGGCCGCGTTCACCGAGGCGCAGGCGGCCTTCGCGCAACAGCTGCGGCTGCAGCCGGAAGACCCCATCAGCGTGGTGTCGATGATCGACACCTTGGTGTTCCAGGGGGACGCGGCCCGCGCGTGGGCCGAGGCCCAGCGGGTCGATTCACGCGAAGAGTTCGGCGACGCCCTGGTGGCGGCCGCGTTCTTGTCGGGGCACGACGACCGGGTGTTGGCGCTGCGCGGCGAAGGCACTGACCCGACGCACGGCTCGGCGCGCGCGATGTCGGCGATCATCCTCTCGCTGCGAGGCGACGCGGCGGGGGCGTTGGTCGAACTCGAGCCGTGCCTGCAGGTTCGCTGTTACGAGCAGCCGGCGTGGAACGGTGCGACGGTGCGCGCGCGCGCGCAGGCTGCGGGCAGTGCCGGTGGACCGGCGCTTCGCCTGGCGCAAGCGTTGCCGGGCTCGTTGGCCACGCGGGCGGTACGTGATGCTGCGTGGCAGGCCTTCGCTGCCGAGCTGCGCGCCAGCGTGAAGAAGTAGGCGCTGAGGCCGACGGCGCCAACCGAGGGTGGGTGCCTGATCTGGGACTCACACAGACGGTGCGCGTGTCGAGCGTCGGTCCACCGAGGGTGCGCGTGTCGAGCGGCGGTCCACCGACGGTGCGCGTGTCGAGGGGCGGTCCACTGACGGTGCACGCGTCGAGCGGCGACGGCGCGCGCGTGTCGAGCGGGGGTCAACCGACGGTGCGCGCGTCGAGCGGCGGTCCACTGCCGTGCGCGTGTCGAGCGGCGGTCCACCAACAGTGCGCGCGTCGCGGCCGCGCCGGGCGATGAGGTCGGCATTGGGGTTGCCTCCCGCCGCGGCGACGTGCAGGCAGCACTCGCAGAAGTCGAGGCGCGCCCAACCGACGGTGTGCGTGTCGAGCGGCTGTCCACCGACGGAGTGTGTCGAGCAGCGGTCAACCGACGCCCACCGCTCGTCAGCGCTCACCGCAGTTCGTGGCCGCGGGGCTCGCTGGCGGGAAGGGGAACGAAGCGCTCGTCGTGCTGATCGTCTGGCGCCTCGTACTCGGGTGCCGCTCCAGCCTCGGGCGACGGGCTCGAGCCCCGGCCAGGCTGCGAGATCGTGAACCGCCCGACCAGGTCGAGCAGTTGCTGAGCCTGACTCGAGAACGCGCGAGCGGTGGCGCTCAGCCGCTGGGTCTGCTCCCCGTTCGAGCGCATGACCCGTTCCATCTGCGTGAGCGCGCCAGTGACCTCTTCGATGCCCTGCGCCTGCTCGCGTGACGCGGTCGAGATCTCTCCGACGATGTGGCTGACCTTGCCGACCGAGCTGACGATCTCACGCAGCGTCTCGCCGGAATGATTGACCTGCTTCGCCCCCAGGTCGACCTGGGTGACGCTTTCCTGAATCAACCGCTTGATCTCTCTGGCGGCCATGGCGCTGCGCCCCGCCAAGCTGCGCACCTCGGCGGCGACCACCGCGAAGCCGCGGCCCTGTTCCCCGGCGCGCGCGGCCTCGACCGCGGCGTTGAGCGCCAGCAGGTTGGTCTGGAACGCCAACTCGTCGATGGCTCCAGTGATGTCGGCGATCTTCTTCGACGAGGCGGTGATGCCGTCCATGCCGGTGACCGCTGAGCTGGTGATGGTCTGCCCACGCTCGGCGACCTCGCGCGAGCCATGGGCCAGGGTGTTGGCCTTGCTGGCGCTCTCGGCGTTCTGCTTCACGCTCGCGGTCAGCTCGGTGATGCTGGCGGTGGTCTGGCTGAGGCTCTCGCCCTGCTGCCGCGCGCCACTCGAGATGGCGTCGGACATGGTGGCCAGCTCCTTCGAGGCCTCGGCGACGCGGGTGGCCATGCCGCTGGCCTCGGCCAGGGTCTCTCCGACTCTGGCCAACGCCGCGTTGAGCGCGAGCGCCATGTCGCCCAGCTCGTCGCGCGACTCCACCCTGGCGCTCTGCGAGAGATCGCCCCGCGCCATCGCCTCGAGCACCTCGAGCACCGCGCGAACTGGCTTGAGCAGCAGCCCGCCCAGCGCCCAGGCCAGCAGGCCGGCGAGCATCATCGCCACCAGCGCGAACCACACCACCGTGCGGCCGACCTTTGCCTGCTGCGAGGTGCGGGCGATGCCCAGCGCGATCGCGCCGAAGACCTTGCCCTGCGACCTCACCGGCACCACCGCGACGATGCTGCCACCCAGCATGCGCAGCTCGGTCTCGGCGGGCACCTGCCCCAGCGAGAACTCAGGGTCGGCGGTGCCGACCGACGACATCGGCTTGCCATCAGCGCCGAAGGCGAGCGCGAAGCGGAAGTCGCGGTCCTGCTTCACGTACCCCAGGCTGTCTGTCACCGCCGCCGCGTCGTTCATGGCGAGGTTCGGCCCCACCACGTTCTCGAGCAGGTTGCCCAGCGACCGGGCCTTTTCAGTCAGACCGTCGGTGAGCGCCGACTTCTCGTAGGTCGAGGCGAACACGCCTTCGACCACTACGGCGATGGCCAGCGGCGCCACAATGGCAGTGAAGAGCTTGGACCTCAGTTTCATGTGCGACCTCGTGGGGGAACGACCAGCCCCCCACCAGAGAGCACGGCGCGTACCAACCTCGGCCGATCAGCGATTCGCGCAGCTTGTGCGCGGCCTTCAGGGGTCGCGTCGTACCCCCGAGGGTCAGCGTTCTGACGTCGAGGTGCCCCGCAAGACCTTCTGGGCCTCGAGGACGACCTCTTCCGACCCCTGGTGAATGCTGACCCAGCTCGCGGTGTTCTCGCTGCGTGCCCAGGTGAAGCCGCCGGGGTCGAAGCCGATCTCGAGCCAGCCCTTCTTCGCCCCGTGTGACCGGTAGTCGATGCGCAGGCGCACCTTGGGCTCGCCTTCCTTCGGCAGCTCGCCCTTGCCCAGCACCTCGGTCACCACCAGCCGGCTGAGGATCTTGTCGTGCCAGTTCTTGGCCATCTCGTCGGGCTTGTCGGGCGTGGCGGCGCGGGCCACCTTCGCGCTCTGGGGAATGTCGGCGTTGCTCTGCACGAAGTCGACCGAGGTGCCCTGGCTTTCCACCGTGAAGGCGTCGAACTCGGGCTGTCTGAAGGCGTGCAGCCGGCGGTCGACCAGCAGCTGCGAGCCAGGGTCGAGGTCGCTGAACACCGCGCCCTGCACCAGGTACACGTCATGGCTCACGTCGTCCTGCACGTAGGTGCCGATGATGCCCGGCACTGGGCGGCTGACGGTGAAGCGGCGCACCTGCCCAGCGATGGTGACCTCGAGGTGGCGGTCGGTCGCGGTCAGGCCCAGCTCGTCGAGCTTGTCCTTCGGCAGCTGGCCCAGGGCGCGGGTGGCGTCGAAGGGCATGAAGCGCTGGAAGAGGGTGTCGGCGCGCTCGTTGGCCAGCATCTCGCGGGTGGGCGCAGGCTCGGGTGGCTTGACGTTCGCGGCGATCAGGCCCGCGT
>CAIWFK010000332.1 GCA_903911905.1 uncultured Myxococcales bacterium | reverse complement strand
CGGTGACCGAAGAGGGCACCGTGGTGGGCACGCTCGAGGAAATCTGGAGCACGGGCCCGGTGCCGAACCTGGTGATCCGCAAGGACGCGGTCGAGACGTTGATTCCGTTCGCCGACGACTTCGTGGTGAAGATCGATCTCGAGGCGAAGCAGATCGTGGTGCTGGTACCCCAGATCGAGGCCTGAGCCGTGGCCTTCGCGTGTGAGATTCTCACCCTCTTCCCGGGCATGATTCGCGGGTACGCCAGCGAGTCGATTCTGGGCAAGGCGCTCGAGCGCCAGCACCTGTCGCTGACCGTCACCGACGTGCGTGACTTCGCGGCTGGCAAGCACCACGTGACCGACGACGCGCCGTACGGCGGCGGCGCGGGCATGGTGATGAAGGTCGAGCCCCTGGCGCTGGCGATCGCCGCGGCCAAGGCCCGACTGCCCAGTGCGCGGGTGGTGCTCTTGAGCCCGCGCGGTGCGACGTTCTCGCAGGCGAAGGCGCGATCCTTCGCCGCCGCGGGGTCGATGATTCTGGTCTGCGGCCGCTACGAGGGCGTCGACGAGCGGGCGATGACGGTGATCGACGAGGAACTGTCGCTCGGTGACTTCGTGCTCACCGGCGGAGAATTGGGGGCGCTGGTGGTGTTCGACGCGGTGGCTCGGTTGATTCCCGGGGTGCTGGGGAACGCCGAGTCGGCGCAGACCGAGAGCTTCGAGTCGGGGCTGCTCGAGCACCCCCATTACACGCGGCCAGTGGAGTGGAATGGGCTGAGCGTGCCGGCGGTGCTGCAGAGTGGAGACCATGCGCGCATCGCGCGGTGGCGGCGGTGGCAGTCGCTCACGCTCACCCAGGCGCGGCGCCCCGATTTGTTTTCGAAGGTCGAGCTGACGAAGGAGGATCGGAAGCTGCTGGGGAAGGGCGAAGAGGAGCTCTGAGCCGGGCCGGGGTCCTCGGAGCGTCGCCGCTTCGGGACGAGGTGTCTGGCACTTGCGGCTCGAAGGGCGGTCGTCGAGCGTCGGCTCTGGCGCCATGCCGAACGACCTCGAGCCCCTCGACACGGGCGAACTGGCCGGCGAGGGCGCGCGAACGCCCGAGCGGCTGGCTGGCGACGCGTGGCGAAGTCGAGTGACTGCGTGACTTTCGACGTTGCGGGTCGAAAGTTACACAGTCGTCGCGGTGACGAGCGAGGCCGAGGGGCTGGTCGTCGCGGGCTGGGAGCCGGGCACCGCGCCGGTCCATCACCCGTCGAGGCCGGCGCTCCGCATTGCGCACCCGACCGCTGCGGCTCGAAGGGTGGGCCGTCGAGCGTCGGCTCCTGCGCCATGCCGACCTCGAGCCCCTCGGCATGGGCGAACTGGCCGGTGAGGCGTGCGAACGCCCGGGCGACGAGCGAGGCGTGAGGAAGTCGTCGTGGGCCTCACGGCCACGGTCTGGCAGTGGTCGTGCCGGCTGCTAGCATCGGGACCATGAAGCACGTCGTCGTCGTTGCCGTCGTGGCGCTCTGGTCCTGCGGCTCTGCTCGGCCGGTCGGTATCGATTCGGGGGTCGACGCTTCGCTGCCTGACGACGCCGGAGTCGATGCCGGGACGCCCGACGCCGGTTCTGACGGCGGAAGTGACGGCGGCTCGCTCGACGCCGGTCAGCGGGTCATCGACGCCGGGGTCTGCCCTGCGCCGTCTGGCCTGGGCCCGGTCTTCCGCGTGCGGGCCATGGCGGCCAACCTGTCGAGCGGCAACCTGCAGTCGTACGACCCGGGGAACGGCGCGCGCATCATGCAGGGCGTCGACCCCGACGTGGTGCTCATTCAGGAGTTCAACTTCGGCACCGACTCGGCCGCCGACATCGCGACCTTCGTGGCCAACACCTTCGATGGCGGCTTCGCGGTGCAGCGCGGCGCGGGAGCGATTCCCAATGGCATCATCAGCCGCTGGCCCATCGTCGACGCTGGCGAGTGGGTCGACCCCGTGCAGAGCTCGCCCAACCGCGGCTTCACCTGGGCGCAGATCGACCTGCCAGGGCCCAACGATCTGTGGGCCGTCTCGCTGCACCTGCTCGCCTCGAGCGCCCGCGTCGCCGATCGTGACGCCGAGGCTGCAGCGCTGGTGGCCCAGCTCAACGCCATGGTCCCAGCGCAGGGCTACCTGGTGGTGGGCGGCGATCTGAACACCTACAGCCGCATGGAGCCCGCGTTCGCCACGCTCTCGGCCCGCGTCATCGTCTTCGGGCCATACCCGGTCGATCAACTCGGCAACGAGGCCACCAACGCCACCCGTACCACGCAGCCCTACGACAACGTGCTGGCCTCGCCATGCCTGGCCCAGTTGCAAGGGCCCACCGTGCTGCGAACCTCGACCTACCTATGGGGCGCGGTGATCGACACCCGGGTCTACACGCCGCTCTCGGACCTCGCGCCGGCGCTGATCGGCGATTCCGACCCCGCCGTCGCCGTCAACATGCAGCACATGGGCGTGGTGAAGGACTTCTTCGTTCAGCCGTAACCCCTTGGTTTCAATCGGGCGGCGAGCGGTTCTTTCGGTTCGTGGGCGTGGCAGTGTCTGACGTCGACCATGACCAACTCCAGCGTTCGATGGGCTGCCCTGGTGTTCGCGCTCGCTGCGTGCGGTCCCGTGTACTCGGGAGGCACCGGCGGAGGCCCAGCCGAGGATGCAGGCCGCGGTGATGGTGGTGCACTCGGCACAGGTGACAGCGGCGTCTCGACCGGTGGAGGAGGCGGCTCGGCGACCGGTGGCGGCTCCCCGACTGGCGGGGGCGGCGGTGTCGGAGGAGGCGTTGGAGGAGGAGGCGGCGGCGGCGTCTCGAGCGACGGCGGCCTCGTGGCGGGCCCGTGGCGCTTCGTCGGTATTCCCGGCAGCCAGTGCGCGCTCGGCTCGCAGGCTGGCATCGGCTATTCGCCGGCGGCGGCGACCGAATTGGTCATCTACCTTCAGGGCGGCGGCGCCTGCTGGAACAACGGCACCTGCCACCCCTCGGTCTACCAGTGGGGCCCGGTCTGCAATTACGGCATGGACTCGTTCTGCCTGTGGAACGACGTGGGCGGCACCTTGCCGCTCGCCGCGAACGTGGCCAACGCCGACCCATACCCGGCCGATGGTGGCGGCGTCTTCCCAGCTGACCTGGCGACCATCTCGCAGTCGGTGCTCTTCGCGCGCCGTCCCGAGAGCCCCTTCCGAAACGCGAGCTGGGTCTTCGTGCCGTACTGCACCGGTGACCTGCACGCAGGCAACTCGACGCACACGTACTTCACCAAGGCGGGGCTCTTGGACACCCCGGTGCCCGTCACCCACCACTTCGCCGGCGCCACCAACCTGGACGCGTACCTGGCGTGGCTGCGAACCCAGCACCCGCAGGTCACGACCTTGTGGGTCGTCGGTGTCAGCGGCGGTGGGTACGGTGCGCAGCTCAACTTGAAGCGCGTGCGCTCGGCCTTCCCCGAGGCCACGGTGCACCTGCTGGCCGACTCGGCGCCGATGGTCGACACGCCGCATTTCCCCGAGTGGGCTGGCGCGTGGAACCTGCAAACCCCCGCCGCGTGCACCACCTGCGACGGCGGCTTGCCAGCGAACCTCGCCTTCCAGTTGGACGACGCGACCACCTCGCGCGTGGCGCTGCTCGCCTTCACCGAAGACCAGGTCATCACCCGATTCATGTACTCTGGCAACGACACCGCCAGCTGGGCTTCGCCGCCGTATGGCACCTACACCGCGAACCTGGTTCAGGTGCAGGCGCTCTACGATGCGCGCTCGCACGCGAAGTACTTCCGACTGCCCGGGCAGACCCACGTGATGCTCTTGCAGGCGGGCCAGGTGCTGGCGGACGGCGGCCTTTCGGCTCCCACCGTGAGCCCCGACGGCGGCACCGACCTCAAGCGGTGGATCGACGCCTGGGCGACCGGCGTCGGCGCGTGGAACAGCCAGCAGTAGCCCGTCATCGGGTCAAAGCGATGACTCGCGTGCTTGAATGGGCCCACCAGGATTCGAACCTGGAACCAAGCGGTTATGAGCCGCCAGCTCTACCGTTGAGCTATAGGCCCGGCGGCGGGCAGGGTAGCAGACGTTCCGCCTCGGCTCTTCCTGAACCGGCGCCCCACCTCACGCCGGCGCGGCTTCTGCGAACAGCCCATCGCTCGCCGGCACCACCTTGCGCGGCCGCCCACGCTTCTTCGGCGCAACCGCTCCTTCCACCGGAGCGGCCACCACGCCGTCACCGGCCTCGACTGGCTTCGCCACGCGCTTGAGCCGGGGCAACGAGACCGCCTCGAGCCGGGTGCGCAGCGCGTCGTCGCTCTCCGAGAAGACCTGCAGGTAGGCCTGCAGCCGGTGCGCCCGGCGCAGCAGCCCTTCGTGTTCCTCGTCGAGCGCCACCCGCATCGCCAACACCTGCGCCTCGGCGCTCGCCAGCTCGAGCTGCCGGTCCTTCACCTTCACGATCGCCTCGCGCAACGCTGCCGGGTCGAGCTCGGGAAAGCTCACCCCCTCCAACGCCGAGAAGATCTGCACCAACTGCTGCACTGCGGGGTCGATGACGTCGCTCATGAGGGCTCCTTGACTGAATGTTTGTTCAGTATCGCAAGGTCGGGCGTCGTTCGTCAACCACCTCCGCGCGGCGCGTTGGGGTGCTGGTTGAGCAGGGTCTTGAGCTGCGGCTGCCGCTTGACGATCGCCTGACGCAGCAGGTGCGCCACCAGCGGGGGAGGGCACGCACTCCACCGCGCCAGGTTCTGCACCAGCATCGGCGACGAATACGAACGCGCGCACAGAATCGCCGCGGTCTTGCTGTCCAGCCCCAACCCCGAGAGCGCGGCGATGCAACGCCCGTCGGTCTTGATGATGACCTCGACCTTCTCTTCGGCTGGCCCGCTCGAGAACCGCGCGCGGAAGGTCTCCTTGAGCGTGCGCCGAGACTGCTCGGTCACCTCGCGCGAACTGCTCCACTTCCACTGCTCGATGGCGCGCCGCTGCCCGAACAGCCGCCGCACGATGCCGCCCTGCAACTGCGGGTTGCGCAACAGCTCGCGGCGCACCACGTCGTCGGCGGTGAACGCCGCGCGGCCACACAACAGCTCGAGGCCCTGCGCGTCGCGGTGGTGCCGGGCAATCAGCCGCGCGTGACTCAGCCCCAGCCGCGGGTTCTCGAGCACCGCCGCTACCACCCTGGGGCTGGGGTCGAAGCACCAGGCGCTCAGCTCGGGCTCCTCACTGGCCTTCGCCCGGCCCACCCGCTCGTCGAGCGTCAGCTTCGAGAGCGACTGCATGTACAGCGCGCGATGCGTGGGCGACTCCTGCTCTTCGGGCGCCGCGGGTTCCTCGTCTGGCTCCACGCCGTCGGGCAGCTCGGCCACCCCGGTCTCGGGCTCCTCCGATTCGGCCGTCATCACCTCGGCCAGCTCGACCTCTTGGGTCGCCGGCTCGGGCTCGTCGCCGCCCTCGAGCGCCCCATGGCGACGCAACCGCTCGAGCACCTCGCCGACTCTTTCTGCTGGCAGGCCCGTGACCTGCACCAGTTGCGCGACGTCGGTCGCGCCGTCGATGCGCGAGAGCACGAACCCGTCGATGGGGCTCAGCGGCAGCTTCGTCACGTCGACTTGGGCGCGCCGTTTCGGGGGAAGGGACACGGGCGCGATCATCGCCCGCCGCCTGCTCGGTGGGAAGCGCCAGCGCTACAGCCGCGCCGAGGCCGGCACCTTGCCGTCGACCACCACCACGCCTTCCTTCTTCAGCGCGCGGGTCTGCTCGGCTCGCACCGCCTCGGCCACCGTGCCGTCGCTGCGCACCACCCGCCACCACGGCACCTGGGGCAGCGCATGCAGCGCCCGCACCACCGCCCGCGCGCCGCCCGGCCGACCCGCCATGGTCGCCACCAGCGCGTAGCCCGCGGTCTTCCCCTTCGGAATGGCCCGCACCGTGCGCTCGACCTTCTTCTGCCACTCGGTCTTCATCGCCGCGATCCTCCCCAATGAAAAACGCCGAACGGACACGAGCCCGTTCGGCGTCTGGTGCTTCGGAACTCCGGGAGAGGCGGTTACTGCCCGCCCTCGACGAAGCTGCGCAGCCGCTTGCTGCGCGAGGGGTGACGCAGCTTGCGCAGCGCCTTGGCCTCGATCTGCCGAATGCGCTCGCGGGTGACCTCGAAGTCCTGGCCGACTTCTTCCAGGGTGTGGTCGCTCTTCTCGCCGATGCCGAAGCGCATGCGCAGCACCTTCTCTTCGCGCGGCGTGAGCGTGGCGAGCACCTTGCGGGTCTGCTCGGCCAGGTTCATGTTGATGACCGCGTCGTCCGGCTTCACCAGCGCCTTGTCTTCGATGAAGTCGCCCAGGTGCGAGTCTTCTTCCTCGCCGATGGGGGTCTCGAGCGAGATGGGCTCCTTGGCGATCTTCAAGACCTTGCGGACCTTGTCGAGCGGCAGCTCCATCTTGTCGGCGATCTCTTCGGGGGTCGGCTCGCGGCCGATTTCCTGAACGAGGTACCGGCTGGTGCGGATCAGCTTGTTGATCGTCTCGATCATGTGCACCGGAATGCGAATGGTGCGGGCCTGATCGGCGATGGCGCGGGTGATGGCCTGACGAATCCACCAGGTGGCGTAGGTCGAGAACTTGTACCCGCGCTTGTACTCGAACTTGTCGACCGCCTTCATCAGGCCGATGTTGCCT
>CAIWFK010000331.1 GCA_903911905.1 uncultured Myxococcales bacterium | reverse complement strand
GCAACGACGCGTTCGGCACCGCGCACCGGGCGCACGCCTCGACCGCCGGCATGGCGGCGTTCGTCAAGGAGCGCTGCGCCGGCCTGTTGATGCGCAAGGAAGTCGAGCAGCTGGGCAAGCTGCTCCGCGACGCGGCCAAGCCCTTCGTGCTGGTACTGGGCGGGGCCAAGGTCAGCGACAAGATCAAGGTCATCGAGAACCTGCTCTCGCGCGTGCAGGTGATGCTGATCGGCGGCGCCATGGCCTACACCTTCTTGAAGGCCCAGGGCGTCGAGGTGGGCAAGAGCCGGGTCGAGGAAGACAAGCTCTCGCTGGCCACCAAGATTCTCGAGAGCGCCAAGCGCCTGGGGGTGGAAATCGTGCTCCCCATCGACCACGTGTGCGGCACCAGCCCCGACGAGAAGAGCGAAGCACGCGACGTGCTCGAGCGCGCCATTCCCGCCACGCTGATGGGCCTCGACATCGGCGGCAAGACCCGCCAGCTCTACGGCGAGCAGATTCGCCGCGCCCGCACCGTGTTGTGGAACGGCCCCATGGGCCTGTTCGAGGTGGCGAAGTTCTCGGCCGGCACCCGCGCGGTGGCCGAGGCCATGGCCGCCAACCGCGAGGCGCAGACCGTGGTGGGCGGCGGCGACTCGGCGGCGGCGGTCGACGAGTTCAAGCTGGCCGACCAGATGACCCACGTTTCGACCGGAGGTGGCGCGTCGCTCGAGTTCCTCGAGGGTCGCGAGCTGCCCGGCCTCAAGGCCCTGGAGTGACCATGTCGCGCCGCTGCTTCGTCACCGGAAACTGGAAGATGAACAAGACGGTCGCCGAGGCGACCGCGCTGGTTCGCGAGCTGCGCGGCCTGGTGTCGATGGTGCGCGATCGGGTCGAGGTGGCGGTGGCGCCGCCGTTCACCGCGCTGTACCCGGTGGCCAAGGCGCTCGAAGATTCGAACATCGCGCTCGCCGCGCAGACCTGTCACGCCGAGCCGTCGGGGGCGTTCACCGGCGAAGTGTCGGCCCCCATGCTCAAGGAAGTCGGCTGCAGCTGGGTGATTCTGGGGCACAGCGAGCGCCGGCAGTTCTTCGGCGAGACCGACGCTACGGTCAACCGGAAGATCGCCGCCACGGTGAAGGCGGGCCTGCTGCCCATCATCTGCGTGGGCGAGACGTTGCAGGAACGCGAAGCCAACAAGACGCTCGAGGTGGTCACCACCCAGGTGAAGGGCGCCCTGGCGGGCTTCGCGGCGAACCCGGCCTTCGTCATCGCCTACGAGCCGGTCTGGGCCATCGGCACCGGCAAGACCGCCACCTCGCGCCAGGCGCAGGAGGTCCACGCGCACATTCGCCAGGTGGTCGGCGGGCTCTGGGGGCAGGACACCGCAGCCCAGGTGCGCATTCAGTACGGCGGGTCGGTGAAGGGGGACAACGCGGCCGAGCTGCTGGGGCAGCCTGACATCGACGGCGCGCTGGTGGGCGGGGCCAGCCTCAAGGCGGCGGACTTCGCGGCGATCATCAAGGCCAGGGCCTGATCAACCCCCCCGAAATACTCCTGAGGCGGCTGTTGTCGGCCCCCGAACACTGTGCTTAAGACCTGCCCCCTATGATGTTGATCGTCTTTTCGACCATTCACGTCGTCCTCTGCATCACGATCATCGGCGTCATTCTGCTGCAGCCCGGCAAGGACGCGGGCATGGGTGCGGCGCTCGGCGGCGGTGCGGCGACGACGGCGTTCGGTGGCCGCGGCGCGGCGACCTTCCTCACCAAGCTGACCGGCGTGTGCGCGGTGGCCTTCTTCCTGACCTCGCTGGGCCTGTCCTTCGTCGGCCTGCGCACGTCGGTGGCCTCGACCATCGCAGCCAAGGCGGCGGCCGAGACCCCGGTCAAGACCGAGACCGTGCCTGCCAACGGCGCGACTCCGGCTCCGGCGGCGCAGCAGGGCAACGCCGACACCACCGGCAAGACCGTGCCGACCGAGGCCAAGCCCTCGGGCAGCGACGCGGTTCCGGCCGAGAAGCTTCCGCAGTAACGTCATTTCCTGCTTCCCGTCGTCAGGGGAAGTGGTACACGGCGTCCGCTTTCACAGGCAGTCCTGCATAAGAGCCCAGGTGGTGAAACTGGTAGACACACCATCTTGAGGGGGTGGCGCCGCAAGGCGTGAGAGTTCGAATCTCTCCCTGGGCACTGAAGAGAGCTCCTGAGCAATCAGGGGCTCTTTTCATTTTCGGCCTCTATGCTGGGGCCATGCACCGTTTGAAGATCGTGCTGGTGGTGTTGGTCGCCGCCGGCTGTACGTCGATCGACCCGTCGAAGCACCCCGGGCATTACGCCTGCGAGCGCGATGGAGGCGATTCATTGCAATGCCCGCAGGGGTGGGCCTGTGGGTTCGGCGGCGTCTGCATCGACCCCTCGAGTGCGCAGGCGTACCCGTGCGCAGCCGATACGGACTGCGTCGGCGGCTGGCACTGCGGCTTCGGCGGCACGTGTCTCGACCCGGCCGTGCCCAAGGCGTACCCATGTGAGACCCAGGACCAGTGCGCCGGCGGCTGGCACTGTGGGGTCAATCACTACTGCTACGACCTGACGCAGCCAGGCGACTACCCGTGCGTGGAAGACGCAGGAGATTGCTCGCCCGGCTGGAGGTGCGGGCTCAATGCGCTCTGCCACGACAGCGACGCTGGAGCCGCGTACGCCTGCGTGGGGCCGACGGGCGCGGCCGATTCGTACTGCGAGAAGGGGTGGCGGTGCGGAGCCGATGGCGTGTGCATCGACGCCTCGCAGGAAGCGCTGCGGGTCAACGCGTGGGGTGATGGCGGGGTGCCGGGGCTGGTGGTGATTCACCCGGTGTTGCCGCCGTCACCGGATCAGGTCACCGTGCTTCCGCACGAAGACCAGTACTGCGGTGACGATCAGAACTTCAGCCTCAGCGGGACGAGTACTCCCGTCATCGAAATCACGGGCGCCAAGTACGTTCGGTTCGAGCGGTACTGGTCGCCCTGGGGAGGCCTCGCGGGCTGCGGGGTCGACGGCGGGGTCGATTTCTCGCTGCCCGTGATTCCCGGCCTTCGCCGGGAATTCGAATTGGACTTTTCGCCGGTCACCAGCATCGCGGCCCGGTACCCGCCGGCGTGGCTCGATGGGGCCGACCCGAACGTCTACGTCAGTTGGCTGTCGATGCCTGACGGTGGCCTGACCGTGGTGACGTTCGACGGCGATGCCGGGCAGTTCGCGTCACGGGTGATCGCCGTGCCGTTTCCCATTCGCCAAGTCAGCGCCACGAGCGGGTACTACGATCTCGCCGTCTTCAACGATCACCAGATCGCGGTTCTCCTGGATGACGCGGGTTGGGACATTGCCCCCGCGCTCCCCCAGGATGCGGGCATCGTTCAGGGCGTGTCGGCGAGTTTTTCGACGCTGACCGCGCTCACGGGCCAGGTTCAGCAATTCAATCTCGACGTCAACGAGCCTCCCTTCAGCGCCGCCGCCACCGGTGACTGGGCCCGACTCTACCCAGAGTGCCAGTTGCGGTGCGCCGATGGGCGCGTTCCGACGCTGACCAGAGAACTGGGGCAGGTGCCGTTCACGCCCTTCGACGGGTACCTGCTCTCGTGCCTGCCGTCGTACGACGGCGGGAACGGGCTCGAGGAGCTCTGGTACGCGGGGCAGCCTGATGGGGGCTGCGAAACCAGGGCTGGTATCGCTCCGGGGACCTTCAGCCTCGTGCAGCAACCGATGGTGCTCGCCGAGTCCGACCCCTTGACGGCTGGTGATTTCAAAGGCTTCGTCGAACCGACGTCGAACATGACCGTTTCCGTGGGGGCCGGCTACGTCCCGCTGATGCTGTCTCGAGTTCCAGTGGTCAGGATCGGGCCTCTGCGTTCGCCGACGGTCGTGACGGCCGACGAAGGTTCGGCTGGGGACGCCATCATCAGCACCTACTTCGCGTTCTCCCAGGACGCCGGCTTCGTCAACGTGACCGATGGGACCGATGTGACGGCCCCCACGTTCTGGCCCATGGCTCAAGTCGACGGGCGCTCGACGTGGGCCGTCTTCGGGCTCAACGGTGGAACGTTGGTCGACGGCGGACTCGACGTCGTCGTCGACACCCATGGTGATGGCTTGCGGTGGAGCAATGCCCCCTTCGAGGTCTGGGCGCGCTTCACCGACCCGGTCTCGCCTGACCACGTCGCCATGCCGCCGGTCGATGGCGGCACCGTTGCGTTGCTCACGGCGGGCGACACGCTCTACTACGTCGACCTCTCGGCTGGGTCAGCCGCTGACCCAGCGCTGGTACCGAAGTTCCGTGTGGCAATCGTGCCCCAGGTCCGTGCCTCGGTGACCGGGCTCATCGCCCTCGCGCCCACGCCCGACGCGACCTACAGCCTGGGCTACCTCATCGCG
>CAIWFK010000330.1 GCA_903911905.1 uncultured Myxococcales bacterium | reverse complement strand
GCCAGCGCCTCGGGCTCGGCGCAGGTGCGGGCCTTCAGGCGCCAGGTGCCGAAGACCTCGTGCACCCGGGCGGCAAGCGATTCGTCGGGCACGATCATCAGCAGATCGGCCCGGTCTGTGGTCGCCTCCGCCCCCATGGTGCCTCAAGCCGACTTGGCCAATTGCACTTCGATTTCGCCCTGCGTGTCGTCTTCGGCGTCGAGCAGCACGAAGCCCTCGGCGTCGCGCACCACGTGGCCGATGCCCGGGTGCTCGTGTTCGATGGCCTTGATGAGATCGTACTGGCGCCGCACCATCGAGAGCAGGCGGCGGTTCTCGCGCTCGAGGTCGAGCTGCTCGAAGGCCAGGTACAGGGTGACCTTCAGGTCGGTGTCGTCCCACGGCTTGGTGAGGAACCGGTAGATGTTGCCCTGGTTGATGGCGTCGATGGCGGTCTGCATGTCGGCGTGGCCGGTGAGCATCAGCCGCATGGCGTCGGGGTAGCGGTCGCGCACCAGCTTCAAGAACTCGAGCCCCGTCATGTTGGGCATGAGGTGGTCGCTGATCACCATGTCGACCGGCTGCTTCTTGAGCACCTCGAGGCCCTCGGCGGGCTCGTGCCCGAAGAAGAACTCGTACCCTTCCTTGCGAAGGCTGCGACGCAGGGCGTGGCAGACGTTTTCTTCGTCGTCGACGATGAGGATCCGCCGGGGGGGTGACTGGCTCATGGTGCTCTCCTGACGGAAGGGGACTTCAAGGTGGGTGCCACGGGAACCGCTTCGGGAACCAGTGGGTTAGCGGGTGGGGCTTCGGGTCGGCGGCGAGGTCTGGGGCGCGAGCGACCCCGGCACGGGCTGACCGGCCGCTTCGATCTGCCGACGCAGCTCGGCGCGGCGGGGCTCGTCGACGGTCACCACGTGGGGGCGCGAGGCGGTGCGTTCCCGGGTGACCAGCACCGTGCTGGACAGGGGCGGCACCGGCTGGTGGTCGACCACCTGCTCGAGGTCGCCCAGCCGGCCGCCCGGCACGCGAACGATCATCGTGCCCGACGCGGCGCAGTCACCCTTCACGCAGTCGCGCACGCGCAGGGTGAGATCGGTGACGAACAGGCCGGGGTTCGAGGGCAGGCGCACGGTGGTGCGATCGACGACGGTGGCGAGCGTGGCGTGCTCGACCTGCGAAACCTGCGGCAGCCGCGCGTCGTCGGCCAGGGCGGCGAACGCACCGAGCACTGCGACCACCGCCACGACTTCCTGGTGGCGACGGCGGGTGCCGAAGAGCAGCACCACCGCGGCGATGATCAGGGTCAGCCCACCACCGCTGGCGCTGCACCCGGCGATGGCGACGGGCTTGGTGTCGGGAACGAAGACGCCCGAGTCCGAATAGAGCGCGGCCAGGCCCGCGCGGTCGTCTTGCGCGTAGGCGCGCTTGCTCATCTCGAGCGGGGCCGCCGAGGGGTACATGACCACCACCGGGTCGTCGGCGTTGTGCATCAGCCCCACCGCGTGGCCCAGCTCGTGGGTCATGGTGTTCTGCACGTCGTTGACGTCGCCGTGCTGCTCGTTGGAGGGCATGGAATCGACCACGCGGAAGTGGTGACGCTCGGCGTTGATGGCGATGTCGGCGTCGAGAATCAGGTTGGTGCGGGCGTTGAGCGTGACCACCGTCGCGGCCAGGGCCTTCTCGTCGTACGGCCAGTCTTCGGTGATGGCGACGATGCCGTTCTCGTTGGGCGAGCCATCGGTGCGGTAGCCCAGGGGCAGCGCGTCGGCCACGTGGCTGCGCACCACCAGGGTGGGCGTGGCGTTGTCGAGCACGGCGATGGCGGCCGCGATGGCCCCGTCGGTGCGCGGCTCGTCCAACTGAATGGCGAGCTTCGAGTCGATCACGAAGTCGACGTGGCCTTGCCAGGCGACCACGTCGCCCTGCGAGTCGTGGCGCAGCTCGTAGGCGGCGCAGGGAAGACCCAGGGTGAGTGCAGCGAGAAGTGAGAGTCGGGGGGACATGGGGGCGACCTCCGCCCCTGCTGCTGAGCACCCGTCGTGCCACTCGCGTTCTCCTCGGAGCGCGAGCGGCGTGACCGGGGTCCAACCCTACGCCATGGGCGAGTCGGCACCCGGTGCGACGAAGGCGGGGCTGTCTGCGGGAGCCGTACCGAGTCCGAAGGCACCCTCGAGCACGCGCAGCAGTCGTCGGGCCTGCTCGAGCTCGTGCTCGCCGATGTACGCAGCGAGCACCTCTCTGAGCACCTGGGTTTGGGGCCCGGGCGCGAAGTCGACGGTCAGGCAGTGCGCGCCGTCGGCCTGGCGCACGAGATCGACCGACTTCACGTCGTCGAAGGCCACCACCAGGGTGCGGGGCTGGCCGGCGATGGGGCTGACGAAGTCGAGCCGCAGGCTGGTGGTGCCGAAGTTGGCGACGAAGCGGCGCCGGCGCCGTTCCCAGGCCTCGAGGCGGGTGGCCAGCGCGAAGCAGGCCGCGCTCAGACCCACGGTGAGCCACAGTGAGGCCAGGGGTGCCTCGAGCACGAACAGGCCCAGCGTGGCGACGAGCCCCGTGAGCCCGGCCCCCCAGGCCAGGGTGGGTCGCAGCGAGCGCTGGGGCCGCGGGGTCTCGCCGATCAGCATCGACGGCTCGTAGCGCAGCGACACGTCGCCCAGCCGGGCGGGTGCAGGGTGTTCGGCGAGCGCGGCCTCGAAGGACACGCCTTCGTCTACCAGAACCTTCCGCCTACAGTTCGGCCCATGCCGGTCACGGTGGTGGAAGGCGACTTGTTGGACCAGCGGGTCGACGCGCTGGTCAACGCCTGGAACCGCAACGTGCTGCCGTGGTGGCTGTTGCTGCCGCAGGGCGTGTCGGGGGCCATCAAGCGCCAGGCGGGCACCCAGCCCTTTCGCGAGTTGGCCCGGCTGGGGCCGATACCGTTGGGGCAGGCCGTCCATACCAGCGCGGGGAAGCTGCCCTACCGGGTGATGATTCACGTGGCGGGCATCGACCTGTGGTGGCGGGCCAGCCGGGCGTCGATCGTCGATTCGACCACCAACGCGGTGGCGCTGGCGCGGAAGCTGGGGCTCGGGTCGATCGCCCTGCCGGTCCTCGGCGCGGGGTCGGGCGGCTTTTCGGCGGCGCAGGCCGAGGCCCTGATGCTCGAAGCGCTGGGGCCGGCCGAAGGCCTCGAGGTGACGGTGGTTCGGTTCCGGTCAGGAAAGAAGTGAACGAACGTGAGGAAACGGTGTTGACACGCGGTCGCCAATTGCTTAGTTCCGCGCGCGTTGAACGAAGGGCCCTGTCGTCTAGTGGCCTAGGACGGAGCCCTCTCACGGCTTAAACCCGGGTTCGAATCCCGGCAGGGTCAAAAAATCCTGGTTCGTCCCCAGGTAGTCGAAGGCCCCGAGCTCACCCCTCGGGGCCTTTGGTGTTTCTGGGTCACGGACGTCGGCTGCGTGCGTGTTCCCCCAACCCCGCCATGCCGCGAAGCCTACTTCACGTACCCCATCACCCGGTACACCAGCGTCCCCACCCGCTCGTGGACGTACTGGCCGAGATCGTCCAGGTACCCGACCCGCGGCAGCACGTGCGCGTCGTGCGCGGGGTCACGCACCCGGTAATCGACGGGCAGCACGTCGACCTCGACGCCGGCCGCCCGGAAGCAGCCGACGGCGCGGGGCACGTGGTACGCGCTGGTCACCAACAGCAGCGTCGTGAAGCCATGGCTCGCGGCGAGTTCCTTCGTGTAGCTGGCGTTCTCTCGGGTGTTGAGGGCCTTCGCTTCGATCACGATGCGCTCGTGAGCGATACCCCAGGCCTCGAGCTGAGCGGCGAGCAGCTCGGCTTCGGAACCGAGTGACGCGGTGCCCAAAGGCCCTCCGGTGACGATCACCGAGCGCGCCCGGCCCGTCGACAGCAGCTTCCAGGTGGTGATGAGCCGCTCGATGTTGTCGTTCCACGCGGGGTCGGTCCTGGTCGAGCCCAGCGGGTTGATGGTGCCTCCCAGCAGCACCACCGCGTCGTAGGTGACGTCCACGCGCATGGTGACGAGCGCATCGTCTTCGAGCCCGTGCCACAGGCGATCGACCAGCGCCGGCGTCGAGCCGACCACCAGCACCATCACCGCGAACGAACACAAGCCGATCGCGAGCCGACGCCGGGTCCCTCGGAGCAACAGCACCAACCCGGGAATCAGGCTCGCCAGCACCCACCACAGGGGGTCGAGCGCCAGGTCGAGGGTCTTCGACAGCAGGAAGAACATGGGCGCAGACTCGCCCAAGTCCGGCCCGCGACCCACGACGATGTTTCAGTCGCAGACGACTTTGGCGAACGGCATCGGGCGCGAGGTCGGCTGGCCTTCCCAGCGCGAGACGAAGGTGAAGCGGCCGAGGGCGACGGTGCAGCGCCCTTCGGGCGAGATCCACACCTCGGTCACCTTGTGCTCGCGGGTGGTCTGTGGCGCGCCATCGACGCTCTTCTGGTACGCGAAGACGGCGGAGGTCTTCGCGTCGGCGCCCTTGACCGCGCGGCTGAGCGTGACGACCTGCTTGCGGTCGACCAGCTTGACCGACGAGTTCGCCAGCTTCGAGCCGGGCTCGAGCGGGCCGAGCGCCGCGAGCGCGGTGGCAGAGGCCTTCGAGAGCTCGGCATCTTTCACGGTGGACCGGTCGTCGGTATTGAGATCGAGCGTGAGCAACGACGTGCATTCGGCCTGCGCGGTGGCGAACGACTTCGCCTCGTCGTCCGGGTACGGCTTGCCGACGCAGAGCTCCAACTTGCACCAGGGCCCACGCTCACCGCCCACGTCCTGGTCGCAGACCAGCGAGCGGTAGACGGCCTTCGAATCAGCGGTCCACCCGAGGAAGGTGGACCTCACCGGCCATTGCTTGCCGTCATGCAGGACCTGGAGGTCCGCCGACAACGGCGCGGGCTCGGCGAACGACAGGGACCCCAGCAGCAGGCACGGCGCCAGCAGGCAGCGCTTCATCGCGGCATCGTGAACTGGAAATTGAACACGTAGTTGACGGACACGGGCGCGCCCTGGAGCGTCGCCGGCGTGACGCGCATGTGCTCGAGCCGCGAGATGACGGCGTCGGTGAGCAGCGGCAACGGCCTGATGGCGTGGCAGCCACGCACCGAGCCGTCGGCCATCACCTGGCAGGCGATGATCATGGCGCCCTGCACGCCGGCCTCTCGGGCTTCGCGGGTGTAGAGGGTGCGGGCGAGGTCTTCGCGATCGACGACGGGTCGGGTCATGCCGGCGACGAACGACTCGACGGTGTCACCCTGCCTGCCAGCCGGTCCCTCGTCGCGGCCGACGTCCGAATCGCCGTCGGGCGAACCGGTGCCGTCCCCCGGACCGTCCTGACCGACGCCGATGACCGCGCCGATCGGTGCTTCGGTGGTGATCGCCGGCGGCGGCTCGACGGGCTCGACGTGGGTGGGAATGACCTTGGGGGGAATGATGCGATCGCGGCGCAAGGCCGGGCGCTGCTGGGGCGTGGCGGTCGCGGCGGCGGCGCGCGGCGAGGACTGCCGCTTGAGCGGCGCCTGGCGCACGAAGGTGAGCTTCGGCTCTTCAGGCTTCACCTCGGCAGGTCGCGTCGTCAGCCCCACGACTGCCGCGATGAGCCCCGCGTGCACGGCGATGGAAATGACCGAGCCCACGCCGAAGCGGCTGCGCTGACCAGAGGAAGCGTTGCGAGTGGAGTCGAACATGGGTTCACGGTAGTCAGACACGTCAGCCGAGATCGAGGTTCCCCCTGCAAATAGTCCCTTCAAAAAGAAAAAGCCCCCGTCCGCAACTGCGCGAGACGAGGGCCTTCTGCTTGAGCGGCGGAAGGGATTCGAACCCTCGACCCCGAGCTTGGGAAGCTCGTGCTCTACCAACTGAGCTACCACCGCGTGAACGCTGTTTTCCCGTACCGGTCGCCCCCCGTCAAGGATTCCTGACGGGCACCGCGAAGACCTCGAAGAACTTCCGGGGCGCCCGCTTCTTGCGCAGGCACCGCGTCTGGGCGCTCATGTAGCAAACCGAGAACCCCAGCCGGCGATGCCCGGAGCGACTGCGGCCCGACCGATGCCAGACCTGGTTGTGCAGCAGCACGACCTCCCCGGCCCTCGCCGCCAGGGGAATGCCGGTCGCCGTGCCGACGCGGTCCGGAGGAATGACGCCGCCCAACTGGGTGACGAGCCCCCCGACGTGGGTCCCGGGAATGACCTCGAGGCACCCGCCATCGACCGGCGCGTCGTCGAGCGCCGTCCAGAGCTGCAGGGTCGGCTCCTGGCTCAAGCCCCACAGCTTCCCGCCGTCCTGATGCCACGGAATGTCGCTGCCGCCCGGGCTGCCCTTGTTGAAGATGATGGCCCGATACAACACCACCCCGTCGTCGATCTGTGAACGCGCCACCCGCTCGAACAACGGGTTCGACAACCACGCGCGAAACCGCTCGTCCAGCTCGAGCTTCTCGAGCTTGCGGTACGCCAGCGACGGCCCCTGCCACCCCAGCCCCAGCGGCGCGTCTTCGTAGCGCCCGGTCTCCGAGTCCATCTGGAAGAACATGCCGGGGTACGTCACCCGCCCCAGCATCAGGTCTTCCGCACGCTCCCGAAGCAGCGCCAGCGCGTCGTCAGCCAGCACCTTGCCCAGCCGGGCATACCCGTCGGTCCGCAACTGCTCGAGCGGCCCCGTCAGGTCCATCTCCGCGGCCCCTTCCACCAGCAACTCACCGGGCATAGCGCGCATCCGTTCCCGCAAGCTCGATCGCCAGCTCGTCGACCTTCTTCCGCACCTCGGCCGGCAGCACCTTCGCCGCGCCATCGAGCGCGGCGTCGAGCTGCGCCACGGTCACCGGCCCCGACAGAATCGAATCGACGCCGCCCTGCCCCGCCAGCCACGCGAACGAGAAGGACACCGAATCCAACCCACACTCGGCCGCCAGCGCCGCGTAGCGCTTCGCCGCGTCCACCAACACCGGCGAGCCGTAGCGTTTGCGGTACAGCGGGTTCTTGTCGATGCGAGAGCCCGACGGAGCCGCCGCCGCCCGGGCCAACAACCCTCCGGCGAGCGGGTTGTAGATGGTGGTGTGAATGGGGTGCGCGCGGGCGAACGCGAACCATTCCACGTCCAACTGCCGCACCAGCAGGTTGTAGATCACCTGTGACACCGCCGGCCGGGGCACGCCGCGCGCATCGCAGAGCGTGAACAGTTCGAGCACCTGCCACGACGCGAAGTTCGACACGCCCCAGGCCTTCGCCTTGCCCGAGGCCAACACCTGCGCCACGCCCTCGAGCGTCTGCGCCAGCGGCGTCTTCGGGTCGGGCACGTGCAGGTAATACAGGTCGACGACGTCGGTCTTCAGCCGCTCGAGGCTCTCGTCCAGCGCCGCCACCACCCGTGACGCCGACAGCCCTTCGGTCGCCCCACCCACCCGCTTCGCCCCGACCTTGGTGGCGATCTTCGCCTGATCGCGCCGACCCGCCAGCGCCTTGCCCAGCGATCGCTCGGACTCGCCGTCGCCGTACACGTTGGCAGTGTCGAAGAAGGCCGCGCCGCGCTCGAGCGCACGATCGACGATGGCCCTGGCCTGTGCTTCGGGCGTGCGGCCTCCGAAGTTCATCGTTCCCACGGTCACTTTCGGCGATTCGAACACGCCGCGCAGTCTACCCACGCCGACGCACGAAGGGCGCCCCATCGCTGGAGCGCCCTCGGGTGACACCCGGCCTGTCCGACGAACTCAACGACGCGCGAGCAGCTCGGTCGACGGCGCCAACCCCGCGCGCGTCTGCTCGAGCGAGACGAACGACGAGAGCGTGGCGACGGCCAGCGCGAACCACAACGACAACCCGGCGATGGGAAAGGCAACGAAGCGAATGGTCTGCATGGTGGTGATCCTCTTGGGGAAACAGCGTGGGCGAGGACCCATGAGCAGCCCGCGTGCCAGCCGCGAGGCGCCCCATTTCAACCACTTGCGAACAGCACCCCGTCCCGAGCGGGAGACCCAACGTCTCACGCCTGGACGGTGCTCAGGGCGCGAGGATGATGCGAGGCGCCGACAGGGCCTGCCGCACCAACGCCAGCGCGGGCTCGCTCGACGCTTCGGCCTCGGTCAACCGGCGGAAGTACAGGTCCTTCCCGGTGGCCACCAGGGCCTTGAGCTCGGTGAGCGCGGCGATGGCTGCGTCGAGCATCACCTTCGCCTCCTCGGCGCCCTGCGGCTGCGGCGTCTCGCCGGTCTTCTTCGCCACCTCGGCACCGAACCGGGCAATCGCCTCTCGCGTCTTCGCACCGTCGAAGGCCTCGAGCGCCGGCTTGAGGCCCGCGGGGTTCAGCTTGATCAGCCGCACCTGCGCCGCGCCCTCGAACGCCGGGTCGGGCAGCGCGAGCGTCTCACCAGCGAACGCCCCCACCAGGCCTTCTTCGGCCGCCTTGAACTGGTACGGCACGAGGTCGACGAAGAGGAAGAGCGGGTCCACGCCCTGCTTGGCCACCGCCACTTCCTCGTCGTCGAGCGGAGGGAAGGTCGCCGGCGCGCCGATGTGCAACAGCGGCATCACCACCTCGGCCCAGAACTCCTCGCCCGCGGCGCCAGTGCTCTGCACGGCACCGAACAGCACGCTCATCATCTCGAGCACCCGCGGGGCGCGCGCCGCCTGGGTCAGCAGCGGCTTGCCCGGCTCGAGGCGGGTCAGCGCCGAGACCAACTGCTGTTCCAGCTGCTTCTTCACCTCGGGCGTCAGCCGGGGTGCGCGGTTGATCGCGTCACGCAGATCGGCCGCCACCCGCTCGGGCGCCAGGGCCCAGGTCTGCTTCGCCTTCGCGCCGTCGATGGCGATGAACTGGGCGAACGCGGGGTCGAACAGCCGCATGTAGTCTTCGGGCGACAGCCGCTGACCACCAGCCCCCGAGAACTTCACCTGGGCCAGGGTGTTGCGCAGGTCCTTCTGCACGTCGTCGAGCGCGGCCAGCTTCGCCGAGCGCAAGGCCTCGACCACCGCGCCGAACGGGCTGAGCATGATCAGCGCTTCGGGGAAACCCACCGCGCCCTGCTCGGGCGCCTCACGGTAGGGGAACCAGAACGCGCCGTGATCGGCGGCCAGCCGCTGCGAGAAGACGCCCGAGAGCCCCAGCGCGACGATCTGATGCGCCTGGCTGCGCACGTCGAACGGCCCGCCAAGCACCTTGATGATCGACTTCTCGAGCTCGGGCCAGGGCGTCTTCACCAGATCGACGGGCTTGCCTTCGACCTTGTCGAGGGTCGCAGACAGATGGGTGACGGCAGCTTCGACCTGGGGGGGCATGGGCATCGTCATGGCGCCCCGGCCTGTACCACGCCTTTCGCCGTCAACGAACGGCGAGCGTGATGGCCCGCCGGAAGCCCGCAAACGTCACCAGGTCCCGCGCGCGGGCCACGTCGACCCACTGGAAGGCATC
>CAIWFK010000329.1 GCA_903911905.1 uncultured Myxococcales bacterium | reverse complement strand
GGGCAACATCGTCCACGACAGGCCGGCCGACCCGTCGAGGCCGACCGCCGAGAGCTGCGGAAAGGTCGCGGCCAGCGGCCCCGACGAGGTCACCACCATCACGCCAGCCTTGAGGGTGAATGACACCGTCTCGCCGAGCGCCACGGCCCAGCCCAGCGAGCCTCGCGGTCCGAACCACGCCACGTCGGGCAGTGACGGGCGACTCTGCGAAGCCGTGCTCTGGGCGGCGATGGAAAACTGGCTCGACTCGATTCCGACGCCGACCAGAAACTGATGCCGGCCTGAGGGCACCCGAAGGGCCACTGCTCCACGAAGCAGCGTGGCCGAGGTGGCGTACGTCTGGGTGCCGTACTGCGTCGCCAACCCAATCGCGAAGTTCCCATCGACCGTCAGGCCGAGGTCGCCCCACAGTGATTTGGTGGCGAACGCTCCCGGAAACCAGGCCCCCGACACCGCGACGCCAGGAGAACCGCCACTCCAGTGCGGCACCGCACCCGAACCGTCGGTGGTACCGAACGAACGTGTGAAGCCGCGCAGGCCCACGCCGAAGTCGAAGGTCGAGCGCTCCACCTTCGGCCCGACCTCGGCCGTGACAGCGGGAGTCGGCGAGCTCGCACTCCCACTGATCGCCGGAGCCGGAGCCGGCATTGGAGCAGGAACAGGAGGCGGCGCAACGGGCGGAGCGGGAACAGGAGCAGGAGCCGGCGCGTCCTTCTTCGGCTGCCAGGCGTTGAATTCCCCCGGACTCGCCGGCGGCCCATCAGCGGGAATCAGCGGCGGGGCACTCTGGGACAACACGATGGCGAGGACGAGGGCATTCATGACTTTGGAACAGACCCGCCGACGTCGCCGACAGCCACACCCGGGGCAGGTGGGTTGATCAACGACAGGCCGGCCAGGACCACCAGGGTCACCACCACGATGATGGTGTCTTGGCGGAAGTGGGCGCCCAGGTCGGGGCCGAGGCTGGTGGTCCACGAAGCCGCGCACATCGCCAGCAGGGCCAGCCACCGCAGTCGCCCCGACACCGACACCCCGATGCCAGGCACTTCACGGGCCAGGACCACCATCAGGAACATGGCGTGCAGGTAGTAGTTCGCCGGGTTGAAGACGATGGGCACCAGCGCCACACCCCACGCCGCGGCCTGGGCCGCCCGTTCGCGCCGCACCACCACCAAGACCAGCGCGAAGGCCACCGCCACCACTGCCAGCCACTGGCCCCGGGTCGCGGTGAGGTACGTGCGCACGGCGATGTTGTTCAAGTGCCCGTCGCGGTCGAGCAACTGCACCTTGCGCAGCCATTCTGGCCAGGCCCCCACGCCGAAGACCGCGACCGACAGCGTGACCAGCACCGCCGTGGTGACCGCCGCGCCGAGCGCGAGCAGGAAGAAGTCGCGATGACGGTTCGCCCAGGCCCGAACCTCGAAGCCTCCGCGACGAAGGCTCAGCACCAGGTCGAAGAGCACGGGCAGGGTCAAGGTCACGAAGGCCAGTGCGGGGAAGGCCCGAATGAGCGCGCTCCACGCCAGCAACCCACCGGCCAGCCTGGGGCGGTTCGACGCCATGGCCCACAGCGACAGGCACCAGAGCGCCAACCAGTCGTGCCGCAGCGCCGCGCCGAACCAGTTGCTGCCGAATTGGTAGAAGTCCATCGCACCGAACACGGTCATGCCCACCAGTGCCGTGCGCAGGCCGAACCCCCGCCAGAGCGCCATGAAGGCCAGCACAACCAACGAGGCATCGACCGCCACGCCCAGCCAGAGCACGCCGTCGCTCGCCGGGGTCCACGCGAAGAGCAGCCGCGCGAGAAGGAACCAGACGGGCGTGGCGTTGCCGCCGTGGTCATTCATCGACCCCAGGAAGCCGCCGTCGCCCATCGCGTGGCGGAAGTAGTTCATGTCGGTGCGGAACGCGGTCCAGCGTTCGGGCGTGAAGCGCGCACGCACTTCCTCGACGTGGGCCCGGGCCGCGCCGACGGTGGTGCCCTCGTGGGTGCGCAGGTCGCGCAGCCCCAGGTTGGCCATCGCCTCGAGGCCTCCCCGGTCTTCGGCCACCACCATCACGCTGGCCGCGTACACCCCGTCGAAGCGAAGCTCGGGGAAGTACTTGGCGATGGGGTAGTACGTTCGCATGTCGTAGTGATGCAGGAAGGTCGGCTGCCCGCGGCCCGCATCGAAGAACTGTGGGCGACCCAGGTTGAGGAAGCAGGCCACCCCCAGCACCGCCGCGACCCCCAGCGTTCCCTTCACCACGCCTTCATGGGCGGGCCACGAGTGCCTCGCCACCAGCTCGCGCGCGATGGCTCCGAAGGCCACCGCGGCCACCGCAGCGCGGATGAAGTCGACCCGCCCGGCGTCGAGGGGCCCGAGGGCGGTGTCACGCCACAGCGCTCCCGCTGCGCCCAACGCGCCCAGCCCCAGCAACCCGACGAGGCGGGAAGGCAGCTTGCGGCTGGTGACGAGCAGCAGCACCCACGCGCCCACCACGGCCCACGACCACTCGACGTCGAGCGGGTGCCGGGGAATCCACTTCGAGCGCAGCAAGGTCGAACCGCCGTGGCCCTGCGAAAACACCTCGAGCTCGCTGACCGAATAGCGCCCGTCGCCGCCCACCGCGCGCAGGCGCACGAAGCGCCCCTGGCCGACCACGTCGGCGCTGCGGGTCTGAAGGCCCGGCCCATCGACCGCACCCGAGCGCCACCACGGGCGCCAGGCGAGCCCGTCGTCGCTCAACTCGACGAGGTAGTCGTCGTTGTTGTCAGCCTGAATCGCAGCGCCGTCGAGCGTGGTGGGCGCGCCCAGGTCCCACACCACCTCGCCGTCGGCGGGAAGCATCAGCGCGGTCGCGTCGAGCCAGGCAGCGCCGTCGAAGGCCACCACGCCATCGGTGAGTGACGCGGCACCTCCCCGAATCGGAGCCCGCCCGCGGAGCACGTCGGTCGCCCAGGCAGGAACCGACAGCAACACCAGCAGCGCGCAGAGTCTCACGGTCAGCCGCGTCTACCCCAGTCCCGCCGCGAAGGAGAGACTCTGGCGCTTCAGAGCTGCTGGTCCGACACCACCTGGCCGTTGGGCCCGGTGTTGCCGCTCGACGCCCCGCCATTGCCGGCCGACCCGAAGGTGAAGCTCAGTTGCGAGGTGTTGATGCTCGAGCCGGTGTGGCCAGTCGAGGGCAGGTTGCGCAGCAGGTTGAACGACGAGCCGCCCGTACCGCCCGCGCCATGTCCACCGCTCCCCCCCATGCCGCCGTGCCCGCCGGTGCCGCCGATGCCCGAATAGCCCTGAGAGCCGAAGGACTGAATCGAGACCGCGCCACCACCGCCAAAGCTGCCCGCACCACCGGTGCCGCCGCGACCACCATCGCCACCGCGAGCCGCGCCCAACGTCACCAGCTTCGCGGTGACCTGCGAGTCCCACAGCATGAGCCCCACCGAGGCGCCGCCGCTCTTGCCTGCGGTGCCACCGGTGCCAGCGCACCCGCCGCCACCACCACCGCCGCCCGAGCTGCCCCACGTGGAGCAAGCGCACAGTTGGAGAACGCCGAGGATGTTCCAGTCCTGGCAGCCACCACCACCGCCCGCGCCGCCACCACCGCCATTGCCGTGCGTGCCATTGCCACCACCGAGCGTGATGGGGGGCAGGTACCCTGCGACGCCCAGCGTGCCGACGGTCGACGGGGCGGGAGCGGTCGCGCCAGGCGTGCCATCGAGCCCGGGGCTGCCGTTCTGCGTGGTCAGCGGCGTCGCGTAGGGCGCGCTCGAATCGGTGTATGGAGGACCTCCGACGCCACCCGCGGTCGGCCCGACGCCGTTGCCGCCAGGCTGACCGGTGCTGCCCGCGCCCGAGTGCGCCAGGCCCGGAGCGCCGCCAGCGCCACCCGTACGCCCGCAGGCCGACGGCCCGCCCTGGCCGATGGCCGGCTGAGAACCGGTGGAGCAGAACAGCGAACCGTCGTTCTGCACCCCGTTGTTGCCGTGAATGCCCGCGTTGATCGACCCGCCAGGCAGCCCGGCCGTACCGTCGGTGCCGTTGGCTCCGGGGGCACCCGCTCCCGCCGAAATGGTGAGCAATTCGAGCCGCACCGATGAATTTCGAACCTGCGCGCCGTACGCCGTCTTGCCCGTGCCGTCGGCCTCGGTGCCAGTCGCCGGGTCGCCCGAGAAGGTGAGGAACTGCACCAGCGTGGTGCCGGCATCGGTGATGGCGAGCGCCGGGTTGCCGTGCGAGACGAGCGAGACGTTGATGTTCGAGCGCGTCCACCGGGTGGTGGCAGGCGCGTAGCCGCCCGCGAGGTTCTTCCCGGTGACGCCCGAGAGCTGCAGCGGCCCGGCGTAGTTGCCCGCAGCCACGTAGACGTCGCGCTTGCCCTGTTGCTGCGCCGCCAGCAACCCGGCCGCGATGGTGGCCTTGGGCGCCGCCATGGTGCCCAGGTTCTGGTCGTTGCCGGTGGTGGCCGACACGTAGATGCCGTTGTTCACCTCGCCGTCCATGCCGTCGCAGTTCGCGTCGGTGAAGGCGACGTCGGGCTCGTCGACCGCCGAGGTGAAGGTGCAGGCGTACTCGCAGCCGTTGGCGAGGTTGCCGTCGAGATCGTAGTAGCCGGGCGCGCAGGCGTACTGGCAGGTGCCATTGACGCAGCTGGGGGTGCTCCCGGTGTTCGAGCAGCGGTAGCCGCAGGTGCCGCAGTTGTTGACGTCGTTGGTGAGGTTCTTCTCGCAGCCGTTGCTCTGCACCCCGTCACAGTTGCCGAACCCCGTGGCGCAGGTGTCGACGATGCAGGCGCGCGCGTCGCACCTGGCGGTGGCGTTGGCCAGCATGCACACGTTGCCGCACTGCCCGCAGTTGTTGCGGTCGCTGGTCAAGTCGAAGCCATTGTCGACGACGCCATTGCAGTCGTCGTCGAGCCCGTTGCAGAGCTCAGCCACCGGGCTGCCGGGCATGCAGGTCGCGACGCCACCGTCGGCACACGACGAGACGGTGCGAGCGCAGAGCCCGACGCCGCAACTGACCTGCGGCTGGTTCTCGTCGACCTTGCCGTTGCAGTCGTCGTCGATGCCGTTGCAGACCTCGACCGAAGGCGTGTGGGCGTCACAGGCGCCGTAGCCCGCCACGCCATCGCAGGTGCGCTTGCCCTGGCAGGTGCCGTACCCGTTGCTGACCGAGCACGAGATGGTCTGACCGGCGGTGGCCGCAGTGCAGGTGCAACTGCCCGAGCTGGGCGTGCACTGCTGCGACTTCGCCTTGCCGTCGGTGCCGACGCCATTCACGCACCGGTAGGACGTGGGGCACGACATGTCGAAGGCGCAGTCGCGACCGCACACCCCGGCGCCGTCGACCACGATGCACTTGTCGGCAGGGTAGGGGCAGTCGGCGTCGAGCGAGCACGGCCGGCACAGCCCACCCTCGTCGGGGCTGCAGGCGAAGCGGTTGGGGGTCAACTGGGTACAGACCTCGTCGGCCTTGCAGCCCATGGTGCACTTGCGAAGACACACCGCGTGCGTTCCGGCAGCGCCGTCGCAGAGGCCGGTCACGCATTCCTCGTCGTTGGCGCAGGCCTCGTTCTCGTTCTTCAGGGTCTGCATGGTGGGCGGCTGCTTGCTGCAGGTGCAGGCGCCGTTCGCCAGTGACACCGCCAGAACCAGCCACAGACCATGAGAGGCTCGCATCGGCCCTCCGCTATCGCACAGAGACTCACACTGACTCAAGACGCGGCAGGTCAGTCTTCGTGGTGGTCGTGATCAGCCCCGCCAAAGGTGCCGACCCACGGCTCCCGCGAAATCGACAACCCGGGGGTGCCGATGGTCTGGAAGGCACCCGAGCTTCGGGCGAACGGCGGGTCGCATTTCTCGCAGCCCGGGTTGCCCTGGTCGTCGAGCGCTCCGTCCATCACGCTCAGGCTGCCGTTGGCGAACTCGAAGAGCTGGGGCGGCGTCCGGTTGGGCAACACCACCGGGCAACTGAAGGCCACGAGCCCGTTCTGCACGTCGATGCCGTAGAGCCGGGTGAGCCCGACGCCGTCGACGGTGAAGGTGGTGGCGACCGTGCGGGGCCCCTGCGAGGTGGCCCAGGTCGCCAGGCGGAGTTGATCAGCCGAGAACACCTGGCCCGCGGGCAACGTGTGGGTCCACCGGGTGGTGGACTGACCGGCTTCGAAGGCCGTCAAGGCCGTGCCCTGAGGCACTGGCGACGGAATCAGGCGAGAACCCGAAATGACGGCGCGGCCGAGTTCGAAGGGCAACGCGACGGTGGGCGTGCCGCTGGGCGCGTCGAAGACCACCGCTGAATTCTCGGGGTACAGCAGCCCATGGGCGACCGCCAGCTCACCGCCTCGCAGGGTGCTTTCGAGGCGCTTCCAGCGGAAGATGCCGTCCCTCGAGAAGCTGATCAGCAGCGTCGGCGTGCCCGGAAAGAGCGGTGCGGTCGAGCTGATCGTCGGCGAGAAGGCGATGTACAGGTTGCCCAGCGCATCGGAAGCCACGCCATAGGGGTGCGGGTGGTCGCACACGTCGAGCAGCGGGTCGGTCAGTTGCTGCGACATGACCTGATGCCCCGAGGCATCGAGCACCACCAGGAAGTAATACCGACACTGGTTGCCGGGTTCGGCAGGCATCTTCGGGTAAGCCTCGTAGAGCGCGGCCAGACGGTCGCTGCTCTGCACCACCAGCCGGGCGAGGAAGATGGCGTCGGTCGAATCGACGAAGTCGGGCCGCACGGGGTGGATGTCGAAGCTCCACACCCTGGTGCCGGTGGAGAGGTCGAGCGCGGTCACGCTGCCGTTGGGGTCCGACGGGTAGTCGGCGCAGACCAGGTGCCCATTCCAGCTGATGCAGCGACGAGACGTGCCCTCTGGAGCCGGCAACGGGCTCGCCGTGTTCGCGCGCAGCAACGCCGGAGAATTGAAGAAGCCGCTGAGCGTGATGGCGCCCGAGGGCTCGGACACGAAGTCCTGGTACTCGATGACGCCGCCGTCACTCATGAACGCCGCCGCCGAATCGTATTGCCACGACGGCCTCAGCGTCTGTTCGGGCGCCTGGTGCACGCACTGGTTGGCCACGCAACGGCCCTCGTCGCGGCACGGCGTGGCCTCTTCGCAGATGAAGCCTTCGGGCGGCGCGCGCTCGACGCAGGCGCCGGCGATGCACACCTGGGCGGTGACGCAGGTCTGGGTGGGGCCGCAGCCGGTGCCGTCGGGCGCAGGAGTCAACTGGCAACCGAGGGCCGGGTCGCACACGCCCACCTGGCACACGCCGTCTCCCGGGCAGGGCGGGGCCGGCACGTGCTCGCACCCGGTCTGGGGGTAGCAGACGTCGACGGTGCAGCGGTCGTGGTCGTCGCAGTCGCGCACCGCGCCCACGCAGCGCCCCTGCTGGCAGGTGCTCGAGACCTGACACTGCGTCCCCGGCGCGCAGGTGGTGCCGTCTTCGAGCGGGGCCTCGACGCAATGGCCCAGCGTCGAATCGAAGGTCGAGCTCACGCAGGGGCCCGACGGGGTGCAGGGCGGCTCGGCGAGCACCCGGGCCGTCAGGTCCAACGTCGCGGGTACCAGCCCCACCGACGAGACGGTGAGCTGTTGGCTCACGGTGGTGACGTCGGTCGCCTTCAGGTGCAGGGTGAGGGTGGTGGACCCGGGCTGCAGGGTGGAGGGAAACTCGCCGCTCAGCGGGTCAGCCAGGGCGCTCCAGGTGACGTCGAGGGCCACCACGCCATCGTTGACCACGTCGACGGTCGAGACATGGTCCACCCCGTCGGCCCAGGCAGGTGGAATCGCAAGGGAGGTGATGGTGCGGCCCGACGAGTCACCCAGCGCCATCTCGAAGCGAACCGACGAGGTGACCTGGTTCAGGGCCGGCGGTCGGCAGCCGACCAGGACCATCAGGAGCAGGACGAAGCGCTTCACGCGGCGCACTCTGTCAGGCTGGTTGTCCGCATGCCACGCGGGGAGGCTTCTTCTTCTGGTTGTTGAGAGATCAGATCACAAAGCAGCAGTAGCAGTAGGCTCTGCTCGAACTGTGGAAAACGAGATTCATCAAGCGAATCAAATAGTTGAACAAAACCTGCATGTGGACAACGACCCCGGTTCTCCCCAGGGTCCCACATGTGGGTGGGTTGGCTACCAGTTGTCCACACCAGACCATTGATTTCCACTGGTTGATCCACACCCCATGTTGGAAGCGCAAAGACTAGGCTCGGGCCTTCATGTCGGACCGTGTCGGGAAATACGACGTCCTCGCGCCGCTGACCCCCGGGGGCATGGCGCAGTTGTTCCTGGGCTCGACCGCAGGGCCCGGCGGCTTCCGCAAGTACGTGGTCATCAAGCGGGTGCTTCCCCAGGCCCAGGGTGACGAGAACCTCGAGCGCATGTTCCTCGACGAGGCGCGCATCACCGCCGCGTTCTCTCACCCGTCCATCGCGCAGGTCTTCGACCTCGGAGAAGACGACGAGGGGCTGTACGTGGTGATGGAATTCATCGCCGGGCAGAACCTGAACCAGGTGGTCTACGCCTGTGCCCGCCAGCGCGCGGTCTTGCCCCTGGCGTTTTCGGCGTCGGTGGTGCTCGAGTGCGCGCAGGCGCTGCATTACGCCCACACCTTCCGTACCCAGGCCGGTGAACCGCAGTCGGTCATTCATCGCGACGTGGCGCAGAAGAACATCATGGTGACCTACGACGGGCAGGTGAAGCTGCTCGATTTCGGCATCGCCAAGGTGAAGAACTCGCTGTCCAAGACGCGGGTCGGCACGGTCAAGGGCACCGCCGGGTACATGAGCCCCGAGCAGGTTCGCGGAGACCCCATCGACGGGCGCAGCGACGTGTTCTCACTGGGCGTGGTGCTGTGGGAAATGGCCACCGGGCAGCGGCTCTTCTCGGCCGAGACCGAGCTCGAAGAGCTGCGGCTGATTCTCGATTCGCCCATTCGCGAGCCCCACCTGCTCGAGCCCTCGGTCCCTCAAGCGCTCAGCGAGGTGGTGATGAAGGCGCTCGAGCGCGACGCCAACCGTCGCTTCGGGTCGGCCCGTGATTTCGCGCGCGCGCTGCAGAGCCGGTGCGCCGACACGCTCTTCGACGTCGAGGCGCGCGCCGAGTTCATGAAGGAGCGCTTCGCGGACAAGATCGCCTCGACCCAGGCGCTCTTCGATTCGTCGGGCACCGCCGAGTTCGACTTGGCCATCGAACGCTACCGCGACTCGGGCCTCGAGCCCGTGCAGCCCCAGGCCGAGCGGCCCCGCACCACGCTCTCGGCGGGCAAGCTGCAGCCGGTGCGAATGTCGAAGGGCAACCCCCGGCCCCGCGGAGCGTCGGCCTCGCGGCTGCCTCCGGTGACGACCCCCGCGCCCATGCCCGCGCCGACGAAGTCGGCCGACGACCTC
>CAIWFK010000328.1 GCA_903911905.1 uncultured Myxococcales bacterium | reverse complement strand
TGTGGGCCGCGACGATGGGCGACGTGCAATACGCGTGGCTCAAGCAGACCCTCGAGTCGAGCACCGCGAAGTGGAAGTTCGTCTTCGCGCACCATGTCAACGGCACCGGGCGCGGTGGCGCAGCGGTGGTCGGCACGGGCGAATGGGGCGGGCCCGCCGGGCAGTTCCAGCTGAAGCGGCCGACGTGGCCCAAACCGATTCATCAGCTCTTCGTCGACGCGCACGTGACGGTCTTCTTCCAGGGGCACGACCACCTGTATGCGCGGGAGACCGTCGACGGCGTCGTGTACCAGGAAGTGCCCAACCCCGGAGACAACAGTTACTTCGCGTACAACTGCGACGCCTACGCGCCTGCCACGGTGACCTGGACCGGACCGGCCGGCTACGGGAAGTACGATGCGACCTCGAGCGTGCGGCTGCCGGACACCGGGTTCCTCGACGTGCAGGTGACCGCGGACCACGTGCAGATCGACTACGTGCGCACCTACCGACCCGTCGACCTGCAGGCCAACGCCAACCACGTCTTCACCGGCAAGGAGGTCAACGGAGAAGTGGCGTTCTCGTACAGCATTCCAGCGCAGGCCCGGGACGACCTCGCGAAGGACTTCCCCTACCCCTGTATCGGCGCCGCCCCACCGGCCACGTGGGTCTACAACCCCTGAGGGAGTGAACCCTTCTTGCGCCGCGCGGCTCCAACGCGGCATGACTCCCTCTGTTCTCTCGTGGAAGCTCGTTGCGGGGGTCCTCGCCGGCGCCGTGCTGGGCTTCGGCTACTACCGCGTCGTGGGTTGCCGTACCGGCGCCTGTCTCATCACCAGCCGTTGGTGGACCTCGACCGGCTACGGCGCGCTGGTCGGGTATTTCATGTCTCGCCCCTCCTGAACCCTTCGTCCGCCGGGCGGCTCTAACGAGTCAGGAGGCAGTCGACCATGTGCAGCCAGGTGCAGTGCCAGCAGTGTGGAAAGCCGACGTGGGCCGGGTGTGGGCAACACATCGAGCAGGCGCTCGCGAACGTGCCGAAGGCGCAGCGGTGTACGTGCCGCGAGGACGCCGTGAAGCAGCGCAAGGCGCAGCCCGCTCCCGCGCCGAGGCCGTGATGCCGTCCTTCGACAGCTGGGGGCTCATCGTCACAGGCGTGGTCATCACCGTGCTCTGGCTCGCCTTCCGGCGGATGTTCCCCGAAGAGTCGTAGGCTTCACAGTCCGGCGTACAGGGCCGCCAGGTGGTCCGGTGCGCCGGCATCGTGCGCTGCGAGGACCGCGAGCGGCGGTCTTTCCCGCAGCCAGCGCTGGAACGCGCGCACCTGGGACACCTCGCTGTGAATAACCGAGGTCGGCCCGCCTTCGAGCAGGTCGACGGCGCGGAAGGCGAAGTCTCCGACGAACCAGACCTCGCCCTCGTCCGCCTTCAGTCGCGCGGTGACCGAGCCAGGGGTGTGCCCGGGTGTCGAGAAGAGCTCGAGCCGCCCGTCATCGGTCAACGCCACGCTGCTCCACGGCGTGGCGCCTGGTTTCGCCTCTGCGTCCAGCTCCCCGAAAGCGGGTCTGCGCACTGCTCCACCGCCACGGGTTCGACCCGATGAAGAGGGCGGCATCGCGCTCGGCGCGGCTCGTCCACACGTCTGGGCGCGACGGGAAAGAGCAAAGCCCCCTCGGGGGCGACGCGGTCGGGGGGCGGACCCAGGGTTCCCTCGAGGACAGACGAGTCGGAAAGAAGAATGTTCGCCGCGCCCCACCCGACCGTCGAGCGAGCTGTCGCCCCGCAGGGTCCTTCAGGCTGCCGTCACCTTCTTCTTCGTCGACCCGTTGGTGCTCACTCCGAGCAGCGTGTACACCGGGCACGTCCCAACGGCGCCGGTCGCCACCAGCACCAGGCCCAACCACCCGAACGGCGTCTGCGGCCCCACGAAGACCAGGCTCAACACGCCCAGGCCCGCCACCACCCGAATCACCCGCTCGGCCACCGCTTCGTTGTTCGGCATCAGTTTCTGCAGCATGGGCATTCCCCTGGTTGAAGGCGACCCTCGAGGCCGCCCGTGTTGTGTACTGGTCAGAGCCGTCGCTTCGACGAAAGGGTTCTCACGGCCGACGAATCGGCAGCCCACCCTCGAGCTCGAGGCTGACCCAGCCGCCCGTGAGGTTGCGGACGTCGAGGTACCCGTTCTCGATGAGCGTGCGCACGGCCAGGTGCGCACGGAAGCCCGACCGGCAGTGCACCACCAGCCGTCGGTCGCGAGGAATGCGCTCGAGCGACGCGCGCACCTCGTCCACCGGCACGTGGAGTGAGCCGTCGATGAAGCCCAGGGCCCGTTCCTTCGCGGTGCGCACGTCGAGCACCAGCGGCGGCGTCTGCGTTTCCAGCTCGGCCTTGAGCTGGCCCGCGGTCACCAACGGGCTGAACCCCGACAAGTCGTTCTGCGCGATGAAGGCCGCCAGGTTGATGGGGTCGTTCGCTGACGAATACGGAGGTGAGTAGGCGAGGTCCAGCTCCGCCAGGTCGTCGATGGTCAGCTTTCCCTGCAGCGCTGTGGCCAGCACGTCGATGCGCTTGTCCACGCCGGCGTGGCCGAAGGCCTGCGCGCCCAGCAGCCGGCGGGTGTGTCGGTCGAACACCAGCTTGAGCGACAGCTCCTTGCCTCCAGGGAACGCGCTGGCGTGGTGGTCCTTGTGGATGACGGCGACCCCGACGTTGAAGCCCAGCGTGCGCGCGAACTGCTCGGACAGCCCGGTCATCGCCGCCGTGGCGTCGAAGACCTTCACCACGCTCGACCCCAACGCGCCCGAATACACCTGGTGCTCGCCCAACGCGTTCGACGCGGCGATGCGCCCCTGCCGATTCGCCGGCCCCGCCAGGGGAATACGCACCGCGCGCCCCGACACCTTCTGCGTCACCTCGACCATGTCGCCCGCGGCCCAGATGTGGGGGGCCGAGGTGCGCAGGTGGCTGTCGACCAGCAGGCCTCCAGACGCCCCCAGCGCGAGCCCGGCCGACTTCGCCAGCGTCAGCTCGGGCTTCACACCCACCGAGAAGAGCACCAGGTCTGCAGGTACCCGACGCCCGTCGCTGAGCTCGACTTCCTTCTCACGCACCGCGACCACGCCCACGCGGGTCATCACCTCGACCCCGTTGCGCCGCAGCTCGCCTTCGACCTGCACGCCGAACTCATGGTCCATCACCGACATCACGGTGGGCTGCAGCTCGACCACCGTCACGCCGAGCCCGCGCGCGCGGAAGGCCTCGACCATCTCCAGCCCGATGAAGCCACCACCCACGACGACCGCGGTCTTCGGCTTCTCCTTGGCGATGAAGCTGTGCAGCCGGTCCATGTCCGGCACCGTCCACAGCTTGAAGACGTGTCGCGCGTCGGCGCCCGGCAACGCGGGCATGATGGGCGAGCCACCCTGCGCGAGAATCAACTTGTCGTAGTCGAGCCACGAGTCGACGCCCGCGCGGCGCACCTGCACGCGCCTCGCCGCCCGGTCGATGGCGACCACCTCGGTCTGCATCAACGCCTTGATGCGGTAGCGGCGGTCGAACCCCTCGGGCGTCTGCAACAGCAGCTTCGCGCGGTCGTTCAGGTCGCCCGAAATGAAGTACGGCAGTCCGCAATTCGCGTAGCTCAGGTACGGCCCGCGCTCGACGATGGTGATGTCGGCGTGCTCATCGACCCGACGGGCCCTGGCGGCGGCCGTGGCACCCGCTGCAACTCCACCGACGACGACGATTCGAGTTCCCATGCGCATGGGAGCCGGGGTGTGCCCAGAGGGTTCAGGTGAATCCTTCGCGCCGACCGTGGCTCTCACCACCATGGCCATCGCGAACCTGACCATGGAGCGCTTCGCGGCGACGGTGCGGCAGCAGGGCACCGTCTTCATCGACTTCTGGGCGGGCTGGTGTGCGCCCTGTCGGGCCTTCGCGCCCATCTTCGAAGCAGCCGCCGAACGGCACCCCGACGTGACCTGGTGCAAGGTCGACACCGAGACCGAGCAGACCATCGCCAGCGCGCTGAACGTGAGCTCGATTCCGACGCTGATGATTTTCCGCGACGGCCTCTTGCTCTTCAACCAGCCCGGCATGCTCCCCGCCGAAGCGCTCGACGAGCTGGTGAAGCGGGTGCAGCAGCTCGACATGCGCGCCCTCGGCGCCGCCGCCGCCACGAGCGCTTCGGGCAGGTGAGCCAACGCCCTCGACGGCGATCCTCTACACTTCAGCGCATGACGGACCACGCCGACAAGTCGCTCATCGACCGCGCGAAGGCCGGTGACGCCCACGCCATGGAACAGGTGCTCGCGAAGTACGAGACCCGGGTCTACCGTTTCGGCCTGCGCATGTGCGGCAACGAAGACGATGCGCGCGACGTGCTCCAAGAGACGCTGCTCAGCGCCTTCAAGAACCTCTCGACCTTCCGCGGCGACGCGCAACTGTCGACCTGGCTCTACCAGGTCGCGCGCAGCTTCTGCGTCAAGCAGCGCCGGCGCCACGAAGGTGAACCTGCGCACCACGTCGACGTCACCACCGCCGAGGTCCGCCAGGTCGCCACCACCGACGTCGAGCCCGACGGCCGTACCCACGCCCGCCAGGTCGGCGAGGTGATTCAGGCCGCCATGGGCGCGCTCAAGGACGAGTTTCGCGAGGCGTTGGTGCTGCGCGACGTCGAGGGGCTCTCGGCCGACGAAGCCGCCGAGGTGGTCGGCATCGAGGTCGGCGCGCTCAAGACCCGCCTCCATCGCGCGCGCATGCAGCTCAAGCAGAACCTCGCGGCCGTCCTCGACGAGCAGACCACCGACCTCGGCTGCCCCGAGCTGCAGCTCGAGCTCTCGGCCTATGCCGCATCGGAAATCGACCAGGCAGCCTGCGCCCGCATCGAGGCCCACCTGTCGACCTGCGCGCACTGCACGGCCGCGTGCGACGCGCTCAAGCGCACCGTCTCGATGTGCCGCTCGATTCCCGGCGGTGAGGTGCCGGCGACCGTGAAGGCGGCGGTCCGCCACGCGCTGCGCCAAATCACCGTGCGCTGAAGGTCACGGCGCCAGCTTGCCGGGCGTGTCGTAGCGGAACACCACGTCGGGGTCCCGAACCAGCAACGCCTCGTCCTTCCCCCGGTAGTCGACGCTCGCCAGCAAGGCCTTGAGGAAGTTGAGCCTCGCCGTGCGCTTGTCGTTGCTCCGCACGATGACCCACGGCGCTTCCTCGGAATGGGTCGCGGCGAACATCTCGTCGCGAGCAGCGCTGTAGGCGCGCCAGTTCTTCACCGCCACCGTGTCGATGGGGCTCGTCTTCCATTGCGTCAGCGGGTCACGCCGGCGCGCCGCCAGCCGGCGCTGCTGCTCGGCCTTGTCGATGTCGAGGTAGTACTTGCGCAGCAAGGTGCCCGAGCGCACCTGCAACTGCTCGAACTCGGGAGCGTCTTCGAGGAACGCGGCGTGCTCGGCCTTCGTGCAGAAGCCCATCACCACCTCGACCCCGGCGCGGTTGTACCAACTGCGGTTGAAGACCACGATTTCCCCGCGGCAGGGGAAGTACGGCACGAAGCGCTGGAAGTACCAGCTGGCCTCGTCGCGACTCGACGGCTTGCCCAGGGCGACGATGCGGGTTTCCCGGGGGCTGAGCGTCTTGGTCATGCGCTTGATGGCGCCGTCCTTCCCTGCCCCGTCGCGCCCCTCGAGCACCACCAACAGCCGCAGGCCCTTGCGAATGACCTCGTTCTGCAGCTTCACCAATTGAACCCGCAACCGATACAGCGTCTTGCGGTACTCGGCCTTCGGCATCTCACGGGTCGACTGCTGCTTGCTCATGGGCGCTCCGACGCGACGGGTGACGAGAAGTCCATCGACCACACCAGGTCGGCACCAGCGGCCGGCGCGGTGCCAGCGGTGGCCTCGACGCTCCAGCGTTTGCTCAACTGGTACTCGAGGCGCGCGGCATAGGGGTTCTCGCCCTTGGCGGGGTCCGCCCCGGTCTGCACGGTGAAGCCCAGGTAGAGCCGGTCGCTCAGGTACTTGCCGACGTCGAAGGTGACCCGCGCGAAGTTGTCGGCGGCCTGAAAGGTGAGCACGTCGATCGGCAACTGTTTGGCCAGCGTGGTCCTCAACTGTGAGGCGGCGAGCTGGCCCACCACCGACGCGGCGTCTTCCGGCGTGACGCTCGACCCCGCGCCGCGCTCGAGCTTGAGCCGCCCGGTGGCGAGCAGCGTGTAGATGTCGGTCTCCGAGAGCGGGGGGTCCGAGCTGACCTTGAGCGAGACGTTGGTGCCCCGACCGAGCGCGGTGGCGGTCACGGTGACCTTCTCCTTGTCGTTGACGTGCTTCGCGCTCACGTCGACCAGGGGCTGACCGGGCGGGCCCGAGAAGCGCACGCTCGACCCGGCCTGCATCGTGAACTTGCGCCCGATGACCGACAGGTCGCCGCGCAGAATGTTGGCCGCGCCAGAGATCTGCAGCTCATTGCCCACCGCCAGCCTGAAGCCCTCGCTCAAGCCGAGCTCGAGGTTGAGATCGGCCCCGCGCACCCAGATGTTGCGTGGCGCGTTCACCGTCAACTGCAGGGCGATGGGCGACGCCGAGCTGGCAGCGCTGCGGGCCAGCTCGAGCTGCTGGCGAGCGGTTCGTTTGCCGGTCTCGAGAATGATGATGTCGGTCGGCACCTCGAGCCGCTGCAGGTCCTTGCGCTCGACCTCGGGCAACACCACGTCGACCCGCGGCAGGTTGGTCGCGTGCAGGTCGACGAGCCTGGGCGAGAGCTGGCCTTCCAGGGTCGCCTTCAATGAGACCGCAGCGAGCGACTGATCATCGACCACGATGGGGAAGGTCTTCGCGTCGACGGTGCCGGTCAGCGTGAACACCTCAGCCCCGGCCCGGTTCAACTTCAAGCGCAGCTCGGCGACGCCACCACCAGCATGGGCCACCAACTTCGAGACCTCGACCACGTCGTTGGTGGCGCTCACGTCGAGGGCGAGCTCGCGGTAGTCGCCGTACCCAGGCAACGCGACGCGGCCACCCACCAGGTGCGCCTGCCCGATGAACTGCGGTGCCGAAAAGGTGCCGCTCACCGACCCCTTTCCATCGAGCGTGCCGGCGACGGCCCGCACCACCCGCGTGACTCCAGAGAGAAAGGCCAGGTCCAGACCCTGCGCCGTCAGGTCCACCGACAGCGGTGCCTCGCCGAGCACCAGCCCCGCCTTCTTGAGTCGCGAGAACGCCAGCGGCACCCCAAAGTGGCCGTTCAGCTCGAGGTGCTTCGACGCGTCGTCACCCAGGGTCAGCGTCACCACCTGCTGCGACGAATCGCCGTGCAGCTCGAGGTGGGCCGTTCCCAGGGTCGCCTGCTCGAAGACCAGGTGCTCGGCCCGCGTGTCGAGCGAGAGCTTCGCCGCCTCGAGCGTGCCCGACACGACCGCAGTGCCAGCGATGGTGCCGCCAACAGCCTTGCGCCCTTCCTCACCAACCAGCACCTCGGACAGCTCGAACGCGTCGGCCTTCAGGCTGACTGACAGCGGCCGGGTGGCGAGCACGTCCAACTGCGCGAGCTCACGGACGCCGGCGGCGAGGCTCGCCTTCACCTCGAGGCCCGGGTGTCGCGCGCTCCCCAGGGTGCCGTCGAGCTGCAGCTGGTGCTCGGTGACGTTTAGCTGCGTGGCCACGGCGAGGTTGGCGAACGGCGGCCATGCGAGCCCCGCGCCGGTCAGGGTCAGCTCGGCGGGGGCCGCTCGAAGGTGCCCTCGAGGGTGCCGGTGAGACCAACCGCGCCGGCGAGCTGCTCGTTGTCGACGACCTTCAGCGTGTTCAGCGCGACCAGGCCGAGGTGCGCGAGCTCGACGGTGGCGTGCACCCGAGTGCGCTGCAGCTCTGCGAGCGTGGGCAGCTGCCGCCGGAGCGCAGCGAGGGTGAAGGGCGTGTCCACCGTGGCGGCGAGCGTGCCGTCGAAGAGGCTGGCGTGCGCCTCGAGCCTCAACGTCGAGTCGTCAGCGGTGCGAAGCGTCAGCACCGGCTGCCCCACCACCAGGGGCCGGCCATCACGCGTGGGCACGTCGAGGGTCACCTGCGCCGCCTTCACGGTCGCCACCACCTCGGGCTTCGCCGTGGTGCCGCTGGCCTGCACGTCGGCCGAAAGCACGCCGCTGACCACCGACGGGGCCTCGAACATCGCCTCGAACGCTCCCAGGTCGACGTCGGTCGCGAGCAGGTGGGCCCGCAGCGGGTCCGCGCGCTGCTCGAGCAGCCCCTGGTACGGCAGGTCGAAGTCACCCGCGAGCGCGCCGTGCGAACTGCGCAGCGACAGCGTCCCACCAACGCGGTCGTCCTTCAGGCTGGCCTCGAGCTGCGCTTCGACTGCGCGAACCTCACCCAACCGTCCGCCCTTCACCAGCAGGTGCGCCTCGCCATGGGGCGTCGAGCGCTGGCCCGCGAGGGTCAGCTGCGCCGAGAGCACGCCCGCGAGCTCGTTGGGCACCAGCGCCCGCGGCAGTCGCTCGAGGACCACGTTCTCGAGCTTCACCTCGGCGTTCACCTGCTCGCCGTTCAGCTGGCCGGCCGCGAAGAGGTGCTGGTCACCGTCATGGAGCGAGAGCGCGCCGAGCTCGAGCTGCCCCGCCAACCACTTCAGGTGCGTGGGTGCGTCGAGCCTCCAGGCGCAGGTGCTGGCGTCGAGCGCGAGCTGGTCGAGCCGCGCCCCTCCCAGGTCCTGGTCGAGCACCCCCGAGACTCGCACCGCGAGATCTCCCAGCCCCAGGGTCTGCAGCTCGAGCTCGAGGCGCCGCGCGTGCGTGACCGCCTGGAGTTGAACCTCGTCGAGGCTTCGGCCCGGCGCGGTGGCGGTGCCCGAGAGCAGCAGTCGCCTGGCGTGCAGCTCGAACGAGGCGTCGAGCGGCGCTCGGGCGTCGAGCAGCCGCGCGTCGACCTCGAGGTGCTCGGCAAAGAGGCCGGCCACTCGCAGCGAATGCAGCTGCCCCACGGCGGTGACGCCGGGGCGCGAGCTGAGGCCGTGCGCCTTCAACCGCACCACGCCGCTGCCGCCCAACGCGGGGAGCGCGATTCCCGTGAACGCGCGAACGGTCTGCGGCACGCGGGACAGGTCGGTCGCGGTCAGGGTGCCCTCGAGCGCGAGCTGCTGCAGTGACGCGACGCCAGAGACGTCGAGCGCGGCCCCTGGCGTCATCAGGTGCAGCGTGTCGATGGTCGCCTCGCCGCCGCGGGCGTGGAGTTCGCCCTTCACCGAGGCCAGGCGCTGCTCGGCGACCCAGTCGGCGTCGAGGTGCAGCTTCCCTTCGAACGACTCGGGTCGCGCATCGAGCAGGTCGCCTGTGGCCTCCACGCTGAGGCTCGACGGCAGGGTCACGCCGAGCAGTTGGTCAATGGGCACCGCCTTCGCCGAAATCGTCACCGCGCGCACTGACAGGGGGTCGAGCGACCAATCGCCCTGTGCATTCACGCTGCCGCCCGCGGCCTCGGCGATGAGCTCCGCGTGTTTCGAGGTCACGGTGCCATGCAGCGAGACCGGGACCTTCACCGGCCAGCCGGGAAGAAACGCCCGAACGAGGTCTGGAGGCGCGATCACCTGTTCCACCGTGAGCGCGCGGGTCTGCCACTCACCGCGCGCCCGTACCTTCAGGTCGGCGAGGTCGACAGAGAGCGCACTCGGCGCATGCGGGTCGACCGCGAGCGACACCGCGAGGGCCCCCGGCACCGGGCTCGTCGCACGACCGGCGATGGTCAGGGCGCCCGAGAGCTCGAAGGGTGACGTGGTGACCCTTGCGTTCCCCCGAGCCTCGAGTGCTTCGACCGCGAGGTGGCGATCGGCGTCGCGATAGTCGACCTCGCCTTCGACGAGCTCGAGCGCCTCGACCTTCACCACCCAGCTCGCCACCGGCCCCGGGGGCGAGGCTTCGGCAGGTGCACTGACCGCGCGCACCAGGTTCAGCCCGCGCTCGTCCGACACCAGCAGCAGCCTCGGGCGAACCAATCGGGCCTGTCGCACCGTCACGGTCTTCTCGAGCAACGTCTGCAGCGAATAGGTGGCGTCGAGCGCTTCCAGCTCGGCGACCAGCGTGCCTTCGGGCGTGAAGAGCGTGAGCCCGGTCGCGTGTACGGACCGCAGCCCCACCTCGAGCGAGCCCACCTCCAGCCGACCGGGAAGCGCCGTGCGCGCGAGCTCGAGCACCTTCACCTTCACGAAGGCCTGCCCCGCCGCGCTCTGAAACCAGACCCACCCGCCCACTGGCAGCGCGAGCAGCACCAGCGCGACCCCCAGCAACACGCGGCGCAGAAAATGACGGGGGCGCGCCATGACTAGAACGCCTCGCCGATGGACAGGTGCACCGCGCACAACCCCTCGGGGCTGCCGCCGTACGCCGGCGCGGTCGAACGCTGCGCCGCGGCCGGCCAGAAGAAGCAGCCGGTGCTGCTCGAGAACGTGCTCACGCCCTGCTTCTGCACGTCGAGCGGGCCGCCCACGAAGGGCAGCCGCACCCCGAAGTCGAGCCGAATGGGCCCAATCGGCGTGCGGTACCGCGCCCCGATGCCCACCGCCGCGTAGATCGAACGCCGCAGGTCGGTCGCCGCGCCGAGCGCCTGCGCCGTCACCAGCCCCCAGTCGTTGAAGATGGCCAGCGTGAGCTCGCCCCACACGTTCCAGCGCAGCTCGAAGGACCCCTCGAGCAACCCGTTGCCGCCGATGGGGAAGGTCTCACCCTGGTTCACGTCTCCCAACGGCGCCTGCGTGGTGGGCGTCGGCACCGCGACCTGCGGCGAGAGCCTGCGTTGGTTGAAGCCGCGCATGTTCGAGCCGCCCGAGAAGAAGCGCACCACGATGGGCGTGTCGTCGTCGGTCGAGACCAGCGTGCCGGCGCGCAGCTTGCCAGCGAGGGTGAAGGCCCGGTGCGCGCCCCCGAAGCTCACGTACCCGCGGGCCTCGGCGGTCAGCTTGAAGAAGGGCTTGAGGCTCACGGTCTGCGCGACGCCACCCTGCGCATCGAGCGCCAGGAAAGAGCCTTCCTTCGGCTCGAGCTTGTTGTCGCGGCGATCGAACTCGGCGCTCACCTCGAGGAAGGTGACCACGCACGGCGCGCCGACCACGCACCCCAGCACCGCCGGCGGCACGTGGTCGCGAACGTTGGCCGGCGCGTTGACCACGTAGGTGTCGAGGTTGAGCGAAGGGAAGAAGGAGAGTTCCCTCGTCGCTCGCACCAGCACGCCGCTCTTCAGCTCACCGCCGTAGTAGTCGAAGGCCACGTCGAGCGCTCGCGACAGGTCGAGCGCGGTCACCGACGAGAGCCTGCGGTTGCCGAACAGGCGCGGCACCTCGTACTGGGTGGTGAGCTTGAAGATGGGCCCGTTCCGCGCCGTGGGGTCGTTGGCGGCCACCGCGACCACCGTCGGCAGAAACGCCCACCCCACCCTCGCCTTGACCGTCAGCTTGTCGAGCAGCGCCCCGCTCGAGACCAGCCGCGCCAGCCCCAGGTTGCGGTTGGTGTACTCGGCGATGAGGTGCACTTCCTGGCGAATGAGGTCACCGTTGAGCCCGAGGCCCGCCCGCACGCTGTGGAAGGGCGCTTCGTGCACCTCGATCACCACCGGCACCGTCTGCGCCTGGCGATCGGGCGTTCCGAAGGCCACCTTCACCCCGGCAAAGACGCCCAGGTCCTGCAGGTGCTCGAGCGCCTTCTTGAGCCCGAGGTCAGAGGCAAACGCAGTCGGCTTCAGCGCGGGCGCTGCGACGTCGCCCACCAACTCGGCCGGCACCACCGTGTCGGGGTCGGTCGTCACCGAGACCGCTCCAAAGCGATAGCGCGTGCCGGGGGTCAGCTGCAGCGTCGCTTCGACGCGCGCCTCGTCGGCGTGCACCACCGCTTCGCCCACCACCGAGGCCTCGATGAACCCGTGTTCCCGCAGCCGCTCGAGCAGCTGGGCCTTGGCTTGCTCCCACTGCGCCTGCAGGAAGCGCTCACCCTCATGCAGTGGCGGGTCGGCGAGCACCGTGCGCTGGAGCTCGGGCTCGAGCGCCTCGAGCCCCGAGATGCGCAGCGAGGTGAGCCGCGCGGGCGCCCCCTCGTGCAGCGTCACCAGCACCTTCACGTGACCTTCGTCGGTGTCGCTGACGTGCTCGGTGAGCACGCGCGCCTGGTAGTACCCGTTGACCTGGTAGAAGCGCACGATGCGGCGCAGGTCGGCCTGCCACGAGGTCTCGTCGAACCACCCGGTGTGACCGAAGAGGGGCGTCCACGCCGGCAGGCAGCTCGACTCGCTGGTGAGCAACTTCTTCCTCAGGTCGGACGCAGACAGGGCCTTCGGGCCCTCGAACTTCAGCTCATCGACCTCCTTCGACTCGGGCGTCGGGGGCACGTGCGCGCACCCGGCCGCGAGCAGGCACGCCAGGACGACGGTGCCTCTACAGGCCTGGCCCCGATCAGCCACCGGCCCCTCGGCTGTCCTCGCGCGTCATGTCGTGGCCGGCGTCAGCGACGATCTCGAAGGCGGCCCCGCCGTCGCGAGGCGGTCGAGGTACGCCGTGGGCTGAGTCGGGAGGGCAATCTTCTTCTTCCCTGCACACGGCGGACCCAAGGCCTTGCCCGAGGGCCCCGCAGCCTCACCCCATCAATCTGACTGCTCTTTCATCGGACCGATGCGTGCGGCCTGCGCTCGCGACATGCGCTCGGGTGGGTCGACCGTGGCGAAGGCGGAGGCGAGCTCGCGCGAGGCACGCTCGCGCTGGCACTGCGGCTGCAGCAGGGAATGGCCCCACTGGCGACGATCTCCGAAGCGCTGCAGCGGCAGAGCACCATCGAGTTGATGCGACGCGCGTTGCAAGATGGGCGCGCGCTGGCGCAGCTCGAGGTCGCCATCGCGCGATCCGAGCTCGCGGACGACACCCGCGCCGCGCTCACGGGGGCGGTGAGCATCGCGGTGGGGCTCGCGTTCCTGGTGGTGACGCTGGCGGTGCTGGCCAGCGCGCTGGTCCTCGCGCTCGGCGGCGGCGTCACCGCGGCGCTGTCGGTCGCCGGGGGAGCGTTGGGGCTCGGGCTGGTGGCGTTGGCCGTCGGCGCGTGGTGTTTGCCGCGCAAGCCCTTCGCGCACAGCCGACGCTAGACTGCCTGAGCGCATCTGGCCGGCGCAATCAGGCCAGCACCAGTTGAAGCAGGTCGCTCAGCCGCCGTGAGAATGCGCTGAAGAGGGCGGTGAAGGATGAGGCTTGAAGACGTGTCGCTGGCGCTCACGACACCAATCACTGCGACTGCAGGGAGGTGTTCGACAAGTCGTCCTGAAGCACGTTCTGGTGTTGGTTCGCGGCCTTCACGCTCAGCGCAGCGTCGAGCGTTCGCACCCGGTAGTGCCAGCCCGCCGGCAACGTCAGCCGCTGCCCAGGCCAGGCAGGTCCAACGCGGTCAACACTGCCTTCTCCTGGGAATACGACTGCATCGTGAACACGTGCCTCGAGGGGTCGACCAGCTCGTAGACCGGGCGCGCGGCGAAGAAGATGAATTCGCTGTCGCGGGACCCACGAGGAAGATGACGTCACCCGAGAAGACCATCTCGTGGCACTTCTCGGTCACCACGAACAGCAGCCCGCCCGGCTACGCGCTCGTGCCGTCGCACGAACTCGCCGAAGGCACACACTCGGCGGCGTCGATCTTCGAGAGCCCCCACCCACGTGTAGCCGTCCATGTCGATGATGTCGCGACACGCGTCGCCCACGCAATCGGCCGCCTTCCCCGGAGACCGACTGCAATCCGCGATGTCAGACCCCCAAGGCCTCAGCTTCGCTTGGTTTTCCCGAAGAAGTGACGCTCGGGTAGTCAATGGGTAGTCAAAGTTCTCGTGATGCCGCCGGCCCTTCACCTCGGTGCTTCGGTGGGGTTGGGGAAGTCGTAGCGACCTGCAGCGAACGCCTTGACCC